>CAUJJX010000127.1 GCA_963205165.1 Pseudomonadota bacterium
CGTGCCCCGGATCGACCCACGCGGCGTTCGGGTAGGCCGGATCAGCGGTGGAGCCGCGTAATCCGACGCCACACCCCGCACAATCGTCCGCGCCTCCAGCGACCGTGCGCGTCGGATTACGCGGCGATGCCGCTAATCCGATCTACGGGAATGCTTAGACCCGTCATTCCAGCGCAAGCTGGAATCCAGTCCGGCGGTGGCCGGTGCGAAGTCCGCTGCTGGACCCCAGCGTTCGCTGGGGTGACGGAATGAGCAATGCCCAGTCCCGAGAATCCGGCGGGCAGCGTCGCTCCGCTATGCGACGCTGCCCGCCTTGACTCGGGTCACGGTAGCTACGAACTGAACCGGTCTCCGCGCCTCCTCGCTGACGTTCTTCCTACGCTGCCTGCCCGATCGCCGCCTTCTCGCCGCCCAGCGCCTCCATGAGGTCCGGCAGGAAATTCGACAGCAGCGCCGTCATCAGCACGAAGTCGGCCTCGAAGCGTTCCTCCTCGCTGTCGTGGTCCTCGCTCTGCTCGCCCCGGGCGATGTCGAGGAAGGCCACCTTCTTCACTTCCAGCTGCTCGGTCAGCTCGAACGACACGCGGTCCTGCCAGGTCATCGCGAGGCGGGTCGGTACCTTGCCGTCGGCGAGGTGCTTCCGGACTTCCGGCGTGTCGAGCGGATGGTGCGTGTAGCGCACCGTCGCCTTCTCTTCCAGCGGCGACTGCAGCACGCAGTCGCGGTCGATCGTGAAGCCGGACGGCGGCTCCTGGGTGTTCAGCCACTCGGTCATGGCGGAGGCCGGCGACCGCGCCGTCTCGAGCTTCCGGAACGGGAACTCGTCGAGCGCCTGCTTCATGACCTCCATCACGGCCTCGTCCTTCGCGGGGCTGGACGCGTCGACGACGAGCCAGCCGTTCACCGGGTCGACCCACGCGAACGTCGTGAAGTAGCGGCTGAAGGCGCGCGGCAGGAGCTCGTCGAAGATCTCCTCCTTCAGCTCCTTCATGCGCTTGCGGCCGGGCGCGACGCCCATGCGGGCCTCGATCTCGGCGGCACGGACCTTCGCTTCCTGGTTCACGACGGCGGACGGCAGGAGCTTCTGCTCCATGCCGAGCGCGATCAGCCAGTGGCCGTGGGCCGCGTAGACGAGCCGCTCGTCACCGCGCGGCGGGATCCAGCCGCGCGATTCGCGGTTGAGGCCGCCGCAGGGCTGGAACAGCCGCGAGCGCAGCTGGTCGGCGAATTCCTCGGGCGTCATGTGCCAGGGCACGGGCAGGCGATGGAGCTGGAGATTCTTGAACCACATGGTGTCTGGACTCTGGATCTGGGGAGGCGGCGGCGCTCAGGCCGCCTTGTCGAGCGACAGGCCGGCGTGCTCGCGCTGCGCGTGGAAATGGATCTTCGGCCACATGTCCTGCACGACCTTCATCTCGTACGGCGTCGGCGTGAGGATCGTCCAGGCGTCGGCGGCGTCCTGCGCGATGCGGGACTGGTTGGCGTCGAGGAAGCGATTCAGCTCCGCCTCGTCGTCCGCGGTGACCCAGCGCGCGCATGCGTACGGCGACGAGATCACGCGGGCCTCGACGTTGTACTCGTGCTGGAGCCGGTGCGCGGCCACGTCGAACTGCAGGATGCCGACCGCGCCGAGCAGCAGCGTCGAACTGTGCAGCGGGCGGAACACCTGGATGGCGCCTTCCTCGCCGAGCTGCACGAGCCCGGTGCGGAGCTGCTTCGTCTTGAGCGGATTCACGACCTCGATCGCGCGGAAGATCTCCGGCGCGAAGAACGGCAGTCCGGTGAACTGCAGCGGATCGGCCGTCTCGGTGAGCGTGTCGCCGAGCTGGATGCCGCCGTGGCTCGGGATGCCGATGATGTCGCCGCCGTAGGCCTCGTCGAGCAGCTCGCGCCGCTGCGACAGGAACGACACCACGCTGTTCGGCCGGATCTCCTTGCCGGAGCGCTGGATGCGCAGCCGCATGCCGCGTTCGAAGCGGCCGGAGCACACGCGCACGAACACGATGCGGTCGCGGTGGGCCGGGTCCATGTTCGCCTGGATCTTGAAGACGACGCCCGTGAACTTCGGATCCTCCGGCTGCACCGGCCCCTGCAGCGCGACGCGCGGCTGCGGCTGCGGTGCGAGGTCGACGAGTGCATCGAGCACCTCGCGCACACCGAAGTTGTTGATGGCGGACCCGAAGAACACCGGCGTCTGCTTGCCGGTGAGGAAGGCTTCGCGCGAGAACTCCGGCGTCGCACCACGCACCAGTTCGATGTCGTTGCGGGCGTGGACGATGTCCTCGCCGAAGCGCTCGTCGAGCAGCGGATTGTTCAGGCCCTCGATGACTTCCTCGTCGCCGCCGACGCAGTCCGCGCCGGCCCGGAAGACGCGGGTGCGGTCCTCGATGAGGTCGTACACGCCGCGGAAGGTCTTGCCCATGCCGATCGGCCACGAGAACGGCACGACGGCCATGCCCAGCACGCGCTCGATCTCGTCGACCAGCTCGAGCGGCGGACGCACCTCGCGGTCCATCTTGTTGATGAACGTCAGGATCGGCGTGTTGCGCGAGCGGCAGACCTCGAGCAGCCGCAATGTCTGGGTTTCGACGCCGTTCGCGGCGTCGATCACCATCAGTGCCGAGTCGACGGCCGTGAGCACGCGGTACGTGTCTTCCGAGAAGTCCTGGTGGCCGGGCGTGTCGAGCAGGTTGATGACGTGATGACGGTAGTCCATCTGCATCACGGAGCTGGCCACCGAGATCCCGCGCTGCTTCTCGATCTCCATCCAGTCGGACGTCGCGTGGCGCGTGGCCTTCCGCGCCTTCACGCTGCCGGCGATCTGGATGGCGCCCGCGAACAGCAGGAGCTTCTCGGTCAGCGTGGTCTTGCCCGCGTCCGGGTGGGAAATGATCGCGAACGTGCGGCGCTGGGCCACCTGCTCGGCAAGCTGGTCGGATACGGCATCGGACATGGGACAACCCCGGGAAGAATCAGGAGGGCGGCGCGATGGCCGCCGACGCGCCGGCCGCGGGGGACCGACGAAGGTCCCGGCAGGTGGCCGGCAAAACGAAGGCGCGCATTTTACGGGTTCGGCGGTCGCGGACCTAGAGCCTGTCGACACCCCGGATGACCGAGGTTCCGGAGCGCCACGCGTCGGGACGTCGGCACGACCGACGTCCCGACGGAGGCATCGGCCGTGTCCGCGCGACGCCGCGTCTCAGAGCTCGTCGTCCCGACCGAACCCCGTCAGCCCGCGCAGCACCCGCGCCGACTGGAACGCGAGCCACGACGCCACGCGCAGCGTCCACGGTTGCCGCGACCACGTCTCGTGGACGATCGTGACGGACTCCGCGTGGATCGCACGCTCCAGGCTCTGGCGCAGCGCGTCCGCGAACGCCGCGTCGTCGACGACGACGTTCGCCTCGCGCGACAGCAGCAGGCTGAACGGATCGATGTTCGACGAACCGACCGTCGCCCAGCGGCCGTCGACGACGGCGACCTTTGCGTGCAGATGGGCGCGCACGTACTCGTGGATCTCGATGCCGGCGTCGATCAGGCTGCCGTACAGCGCGCGCGTCGCGTAGTGCACGAGCAGGTGGTCCGGCACACCCTGCAGCAGCAGGCGCACGCGCACGCCGCGTTCGGAGGCATCGCGCAGCGCGCGGCGGAAGCGTCGACCCGGCAGGAAGTACGCGTTGGCGATGAGGATCTCCGACCGGGCGCCGCGGATCGCGTCGAGGTAGGCGTCCTCGATGCCGCGGCGACTGCGGAGGCTGTCGCGCGCGACGAAGGCCGCGCGACGGCCGTCGGCAAACGCCTCCGGCGGCGGCTCCGGGCGCACGAAACCGGCGCGAATGCGACCGCTGCGGCTCCACTCGACGAGCGCCCAGAGCCGCCGCACCGCGAGCTGCATGTCCGCGACGATCGGCCCGGCGACGCGCACGGCGAAATCGAAGCGTGGCGCACCTTCGCCGCGTCCGTCGCGATCGTCGACCAGGTTGATGCCGCCGCAGAATCCGACGTCTCCGTCGACGACGACGAGCTTGCGATGGAGGCGACGCAGTCGATGCCGCCGGAACCGGAAGCGCTCGCCCTCCGGCCGGTAGACGAGCACGCGCACACCGGCGGGTTCGAGAATCTCGCGGATCGTTGCGACGAGATTGGCGGCCCCGAAACCGTCGACGAGCACCCGGACGGCGACCCCGCGTCGCGCGGCATCGGCGAGCGCCTGCGCGACGCGGCGGCCCGTCGGATCGTCCTCGAAGATGTAGGTCTCGACGCGCACCTCGCGCCGGGCGGCCGCGATGGCGGCTTCGAGCGCGGGGAAATACTCGTCACCGGTGCGCAGCAGATCCACGCGATTGCCGGGGACGAACACGGTCATGTGCGCACGAGCAACGCCGAGAGGGCCACGTGGTCGGACATGCGCGCCGACTGGCGACCGTGGTGGGCGTGGGCGAGCTTCACGCGGAAGCCGCGCGTGTAGATCCGATCGAGCGTGAACAGCGGGAGCGCGGCCGGAAAGCTCCGGGCCGGACGTCCGGACGTGTGCTCGAACACCTCGGTCAGGCCGAGCGGCAGACGGAGGCCGCGACCGGCGCGGCGGGTCCAGTCGTTGAAATCACCGGCGATGACGAGCGGGGCATCCGGCGGGACGAGGCGCTCGATGCGCGCACGGAGCAGCTCGACCTGCCGATGCCGCCAGCGCGCGAAGAGCGCGAGGTGCACGTTGATGCAATGCAGCCGCTGCGGCCAGCCCGGCACCTCGATCTCGCAGTGGAGCAGCCCGCGGCTCTCGAAGCGCGACTGCGAGATGTCCTCGTTGTCCCAGCGGACGATGGGAAAGCGCGACAGGATCGCGTTGCCGTGGTGTCCCTCGTCGTAGACAGCGTTGCGACCGTAGGCGAAATCGCTCCAGAGCGAATCCGCGAGGAACTCGTGCTGCGGCTGCGAAGGCCAGTTCGCGTGGCGGCGCGCGTGCAGGTGCGAGAGTCCCTGCACTTCCTGGAGAAAGACGAGATCGGGCCCCAGCGCGTGCAGCGTGTCGCGCAGCTCGTGCACGGCCATGCGCCCGTGCAGCGGCGAGAATCCCTTGTGGATGTTGTACGTGACGATGTGGAGCGCGTCGGCGTCCGCGGAGCGCGGCACGACCGGGGGTGCGACCGTCGCAGGCGGCTGGATCGGCGCGTCGGTCACAGCCCACCACGCAGCTGATCGATTTCCTTGCGCACCGCTTCGGTCGTCGCGAGCTTCATCGCCTCGCCGAGATGCACCTCCGCCTCGTCCTTGCGACCGACCTTGATGAGGCCGCGCGCGAGATTGATCCGCACGCCGACGGCGCCGGGCGCCTGCGCGACGGCAGCCTCGAGATCCTTGACGCCCTCCGCGACGTGGCCGAACTGGACGTTCAGCGCGCCGACCGTATCGAGCAGCGCGGCGTTGCGTGGCGCCTGCGCCAGCGCCCGCTTGCCGTACTCGAGCGACTTCGGATCGCCGAGCTTGCCGAGCACCCATGCGAGATTGTTCAGCGCGATGATGTCCTGCGGCTTCGATTTCAGCGCGCGCTGGTACCACGCGGCCGCTTCGCGATATTCGCCGCGACCCATGCGGCGCTCGCCGGCCGCGAGAATCGTCTGGAAATCGTCCGGATGCTTCGCGAGCCATTCGTCGACGACGCGATCGGCGTCGGCACCGCGGTTGCCGGCGACGAGCAGGGCATTCAGCGCGAGCACGAGATCGCGATCGGGGATCCGGGCGAGCGTGTCGCGGAGCAGCTTCTCGGCCGCGGCCGGCTGCTTCATCGCGTCGAGCACCTGCGCCTCGGCGCGGAACCCCGCCCCCAGCCCGGGAAAGCGCTTCTGGATGTCGAGCGCCGCGGCGCGGGCTTCCTGGAGCGCACCGGACTTCACCGCGACGTCGACGAGCGCGAGGCGCGCCGGCAGGTGATCGGGCTTCAGCTCGAGTGCCTTCATCAGCGCCGCGCGGGCAAGCGGCCAGTTCTTCGACGCGGCGAACACCTCGGCCTGCCCGAGGAAAGGCGCGATCGTGCCGCGCGTCGTGCCGGCGAGCTTGCCGTACGTCGCCTCGGCCTGACTCAGATCGCCGGTGGCCTGCTGCGCCTGCGCGAGCGCGTAGAGGACCGACGCGTCGTCGGGCACGTTGGCCTGCGCGGCGAGCGCCGCCTCGAGCGCCCCCTTGGCGTCGCCGGTCGCCAGCATGATCTTGATCTTGGCGAGCCGCAGCGGCACCGACGTGAGGTTCTCGGCGATCGACTTGTCGAGCACGGCCACGACGTCGGACACCGGCGCGCCCGTCTTCTGCAACGTCGCGGCGAGGAGCATCGCGGCCTGCTGATTCCTGGGATCCTTCGCGATCACGGTGCGAAAACGGTTGCGCGCGTCCTCGGCCTTGCCGTCGGCGACGTCGAGTGCGGCGAGGTTCTGCACGGCCGGGAGGAACACCGGTGCCAGCGCGACGCAGCGTTCCAGTTCGGCGCGCGCCTTCGCGTTGTCGTGCTGCGCCAGGTGGACGGCGGCGAGCGCGTAGTGCGCCCGCGCATCGTCGGGATGCTTCGTGGTCAGCTGCTGCGCGCGAGCGAACGCGAGATCGGTCTTGCGCTCGCGGAGCAGGTGTTCGACGAGCGCCATGTCGGCCGAGACATCGCCCGTGCCCGCCGCGGACGCAGCCTCGAGATCAGCGACGCCCAGGGCCGTCTGACCCGCCGCGATCCGGGCGCGACCGAGCAGTACGCGCACGGCGTTGTCGTCCGGAAGCGCGGCCTGCGCCTTCGTGAGCAGTTCGATCGCACGGGCCGGCTGCCGCAGCTGCAGCTCGACCTCGCCGGCGAGCGCGAGCACGCGGGGGTCGGGCGGTGTTGCGGCGAGCAGGGGCGCGAGGATATCCCTGGCCTTCACGACCTGTCCGGAACGCAGGTAGGTGGAAGCGAGCAGGCGCCGCGGCTGGACCTCGTTCGGGACGATCTTGATGGCCTGCGCGAAGAGGCTCTCGGCGAGACCGTAGTTGCCGACGTCGTGCTCGATGCTGCCGCCGAGCACCTGCGCACGGGGGTCCTCGGGGAGCGCCTTCAGCGTCGCCTGGATGGCATTGCGCGCCGGCTCGAGACGACCCGCGGCGTAGTTCACCAGCGCATCGAGATACGCGGTGCCGGCGCCGTGCGGGCTGACCTTGCGCAGGGCAGCGAGCTGACGTTCGGCCGCAGGCTGGTCCTTCATGGCGATGAGCAGCGGGATCACACCGAGGTAGGGACGCGGGTCTTCCGGGTGCGCCGCGATGGCGCGGTCGTAGCTGGCGATGGCGTCCTGCGTCTTGCGTTCGCGGAGCTGCAGCGCCGCGCGCATCACCCATGCAGCAACGGAATCGGGCTGCGCGGCAAGCACGCGGGCGATGATGACCTCGGCTGCGCCCAGCTCGTTGTCGACGATCGCGAGCCGCGCGTGGCCGAGCTGGGCCGTCACGTTTCCCGGCACCAGGCCCAGCGCCTGGTCGTAGGCGAAGCGGGCCTCCTTCCACTGGCGGCCTTCGGCGAGGGCATCGCCCTTGAGTGCAAGCAGCTCGGCCTTGATCGCGGGCTTCGTGAGCGTGGCGGCCTCGATGTCGCGGATCGCCTTCTCGTGCTCGCCCATGTCGATCATGGTGCGCACCAGTTCGGGGACGACGAGGTCCGGGTCGTAGCCGATGGAGAGCGCCTTGCGCAGCTCGATCTCGGCCTGCCCGAGTTCGGACGCGCCGCGCAGCGCACTGCCGAGAAGGAATCGGACCTCGCCGTTGTCCTGCGCCTTCTGCACCGCGTTCTTCAGCTGGATCACGGCGGCCGCGTAGTCGCGCCTGGCCAGGAAGGCCTTGCCCGAATCGACGAACTGCTGCGTGTTGTCGGAACTGCAACCGCCGGCGACGAGGGCGGCGAGGAGTACGAAGCTGGCGGCGGACGCCGCGAGACGGGGCTTGTGGGGCATTTCCATCGAGGGCTCGATTCCGGTCGTGCGTGACCCTGTCATGTTACCGACAGGGATGTCGGCCGGCCCGTCAAATCGGGGCGCGGACGGGAAATCCCGGGGGACGTGCGCGGCACACGTCGCGCCGTCGACCCGCCACGCGGGATCGCCGATCGGACGACGCCTGCCCGTCGGTGATCCAGCCGGTCGCGTGCCAGGCGCGGGTCGCTGCGTCGCGCCCTCGAACCCACGCGGCGTCACGGCCGCCGGACGACCGGCGCGGCGGGTCGGCGCTCAGAACAGGACGAGGTTGTCGCGGTGGATCAGTTCGGGCTCGTCGATGTAGCCGAGTCGCGCCTCGATCTCGGCGCTCGGCGTGCGAACGATGCGGCGGGTCTCGCCGGCGCTGTAGTTCACGAGACCGCGGGCCACTTCACGGCCCTCGGCGTCGAGGCACGCGACGACTTCACCGCGTTCGAAATCGCCCTGGACATCCTGCACGCCGATGGGCAGCAGGCTCTTGCCTGCGGCGCGCAGTGCGTGGACGGCACCGTCGTCGAGCACGAGCTTGCCGCGCAGCTGCAGGTGATCGGCGAGCCACTGCTTGCGCGCGGCGAGCGTCGGCGTCTCGGCGGCGAGCTGCGATCCGATCTTCTCGCCTTCCGCGAGACGCATCAGGACGCGGTCCTCGCGACCGGACGCGATCACGGTGTGCGCACCGCTGCGGGCGGCGCGACGGGCTGCAAGGACCTTGGTCAGCATCCCGCCGGATCCGATGTCCGAACCGGCACCACCGGCCATGGCCTCGAGCGCGGGGTCGCCGGCGCGGGCGTCCTGGACGAGCGTCGCGGACGGGTCCTTGCGGGGGTCGGCCGTGTAGAGGCCGGGCTGGTCGGTCAGGATGATCAGCACCTCGGCCTCCACGAGATTCGTGACGAGCGAGCCGAGCGTGTCGTTGTCGCCGAAGCGGATCTCGTCCGTGGCGACCGTGTCGTTCTCGTTGATGATCGGGATGATCCCGAGGGAGAGCAGCGTGCGGAGCGTCGAGCGCGCGTTGAGGTAGCGCCCGCGGTTCGCGAGGTCCTCGTGGGTCAGCAGGATCTGCGCGGTCTGGAGACCGTGCTTCCGGAAACAGGTCTCGTACGCCTGCACGAGCCCCATCTGCCCGACGGCCGCCGCCGCCTGGAGATCGTGAAGTGCCTTCGGGCGACGCTTCCACCCGAGCCGCTGCATGCCTTCGGCGACGGCGCCGCTCGAGACGAGCAGGACTTCCTTGCCGCCGCGGGCGAGCGCCGCGATCTGCTCCGCCCACTGCGCGAGCGCCGCGAGATCGAGGCCCTGGCCGCCGTTCGTGACGAGGCTGGACCCGACCTTCACCACGAGGCGCGAGGCCTCGCGGACGACGGACACGGTGGTCACGACGCGCCCTCCTCCGGCGCGTCCTCCGCGGCGGTGACGGTGGTTTCCGTGGCGGGCGCTTCGATCACAGCCTGGCCGGCGATGGCCGCGCCGGGCGCGGCTTCGGCCGCCGTCGCAGCGGGCTCGTCGGCCTCGACGGCCGGTGCGAGCTCCTCGAGCCGGTTCATGATCCGGAAAGCCAGCTCGCGGGTCCCGATGTTGGCGAGGGCCGAGATCGAGTAGACCTCCTGGTGCTCCTCGTTGTCGCCGAGGAAGGCCTCGACGAACTCGGCGACGCGGGCCTCGCGTTCGTCCTCGGGGATCAGGTCGACCTTGTTGAGGATGAGCCAGCGAGGCTTGCGGTACAGCGCTTCGTCGTACTTGCGCAGTTCCTCGACGATGGCCCGGGCATCGGCCACCGGATCGGCATCCGGATCCGGGGGACACATGTCGACGAGATGCAGCAGCAGGCGCGTCCGGGCGAGATGCCGCAGGAACTGGTGCCCGAGACCGGCGCCTTCGGCGGCACCTTCGATGAGGCCGGGGATGTCGGCGATGACGAAGCTGCGCGAATGGTCGGCGCGGACCACGCCGAGATTCGGATGCAGCGTCGTGAACGGGTAGTCGGCCACCTTCGGACGCGCGGACGAGACCGAGCGGATGAACGTCGACTTGCCGGCGTTCGGCAATCCGAGGAGCCCCACGTCGGCGAGCACGCGCAGCTCGAGCTGCAGGCGGCGAACCTCGCCCTCCTGCCCCGGCGTGCACTGCCGCGGCGCGCGGTTCGTGCTCGACTTGAAGTGCAGGTTGCCGATGCCGCCGTCACCGCCCTTGGCGATCAGGGCGCGCTGACCGTGTCGCGCGAGGTCGGCGATGACGACGCCGGTCTCGATGTCGGTGATCACCGTGCCCACCGGCATGCGCAGCGTGACGTCGTCTGCCGCTGCGCCGTAGCAGTCCGAGCCGCGCCCCTTCTCGCCGTTGCGGGCGCGATGGATGCGCGCGAACCGGAAATCGATCAGCGTGTTGACGTTGCGGTCCGCCAGGGCCCAGATGCTGCCCCCTCGTCCACCGTCCCCGCCGTCCGGCCCGCCGCGCGGGATGTACTTCTCCCGCCGGAATGATGCGATCCCGTCCCCGCCCTTTCCGGCATGGACTTCGATGGTGACTTCGTCGACGAATTTCATTGGGTCCGCCTGTCGCCCAGAAACGCGAAAGCCCTATCGGACTCGATAGGGCTTTCGTGCCGGGCTGCGTTGAGAACCGGTCAGGCAGTCACCGGAACCGGATTGATGCTCACGATCTTGCGCTTCAGCGCACCCTTGATCGCGAATTCGACGATGCCGTCGATCTTGGCGAACAGGGTGTGGTCCTTGCCGATCCCGACGTTGACACCGGGATGCACCTGCGTGCCGCGCTGGCGAACGAGGATGTTCCCCGCCAGCACGAGCTGACCGCCGTAGCGCTTCACGCCCAGGCGTTTCGACTCGGAGTCGCGCCCGTTGCGCGAACTTCCGCCTGCTTTCTTGTGTGCCATGGCTTGTTCTCCTTACTTCTGGACGCCGCCGACCAGATCGTCGGTCAGCTTCTGGAATTCGTCCCACTTGCCTGCCGCGGCGAGCGCAGCCTGCTGCGGCCACGATGCGGGCTTGGCCATGCCGAACCGACCGCCGGACGCCTTCAGCATCGCGGTGATCCCGTCGGCATCGAGGGCCGCGAGGGCCGCGAACGTCGTGACGCCGTTCTTCGCGAACACATCGGCGATCTTCGGACCGACCCCTTCGATCTTCGTCAGGTCGTCCTTGACGATCTGCTCGGGGGCCTTGGCCGACGCGCTACCACCTGCGCCGTCCTCGATGCCGCCGATGAAGATCTCGGAGTACCACTGCCGATGACCACCCTGCTTCTTGTAGTGCTTGCGTCGACGATGCTTGTAGATCTTGACCTTGTCGCCGCGCCCGTGCGCCAGAACAGTCGCCTTGACACTCGCGCCCTGAACCAGGGGTGTGCCGATGCGAACCTTCTCGCCGTCCGCGACCATGAGCACTTGGTCGATGATCAATTCAGTGCCGACTTCGGCCGACAGCTGCTCGACCCTGAGCTTCGCCCCGGCGATAACTCGGTACTGCTTGCCGCCGGTTTTGATGACCGCGTACATGGGCTGCTCCAATCCGAGAACCAGAAAAAAGGCGCGCATGCTACGAGATTTGCGCGCCCCCAGTCAATCTAAACCGGCGATGAACAGCCGATCGGATCCCGATCGAGCGAGATCCGGCCGATCGGCAGGGTTACCTTGACACCCCAATCGGCGGGTTCCTACCATGCCGCCTTTCCTTCCCGCCGACAACCATCTCTTGTCCATCGAATCCATTCGACACCTCGTGGGCCGGGAACTGCTCGCGGTCGACACGATCATCCGCGCTCGACTGCAATCCGACGTCGTACTGGTCCGCCAGGTTGCCGAATACATCATCTCGGCCGGTGGCAAGCGACTTCGTCCGGTGCTCGTCCTGCTCTCGGGCGGCGCCTGCGGGCACACCGGCCCCCAGTTGAACGAACTGGCCGCCGTCGTCGAGTTCATCCACACCGCCACGCTGCTCCACGACGACGTCGTCGACGGTTCCGACCTGCGGCGCGGCCGCGCGACGGCCAACGCCCACTTCGGCAATCCGGCATCGGTGCTGGTCGGCGACTTCCTCTACTCACGCGCATTCCAGATGATGGTTTCGGTCGGCAACATGCGCGTGATGGAGGTGCTGTCCGAAGCCACGAACGTCATCGCCGAGGGCGAAGTTCTGCAGCTCATGAACGTCCACGATCCGGACGTGACCGAGGCCACCTACCTCGACGTGATCCGCTTCAAGACGGCGAAATTGTTCGAGGCTGCCGGTCGGCTCGGCGCGGTCATGGCCGGGGCCTCGCGCGAAACCGAGGAAGCTCTCGCGAGCTACGGCACGCACGTCGGCACGGCGTTCCAGTTGATCGACGACATTCTCGACTACTCGGGCGATCTCGCCGAGACCGGCAAGAATCTCGGTGATGACCTCGCCGAGGGCAAGGCGACGCTGCCGCTCATCCATGTCCTGCGCAACGGGACCACGGCGCAGGCGGCCGTCGTGCGACACGCGATCGAATCCGGCGGCATCACGGATTTCGAGCCGGTCATGCAGGCGATCCGGGAAACCGGTGCGCTGACGTACGCGCGCGCCGCCGCGGAGGCCGAGGCGAAGCGCGCGCAGGACGCAATCGGGTGCCTCGAGGATTCCCGTTATCGCGAGAGCCTGATACACTTCGCCTCCTTCGCAATTTCGCGCACCCAATAGCAGTCGGGTTCGGTTCGAAATGGCGAGTCGGCACGCGAAGATCATCGATCGGTCCTGATGAATTTCGCAGCAAGTGCGACAGCTTCGGGGTGTAGCTCAGCCTGGTAGAGTACTGCGTTCGGGACGCAGGAGTCGGAGGTTCGAATCCTCTCACCCCGACCATGATTTCGTGGTCAACCCATGGCCAACCCGTGGTCGATAGATCGCAAGGCAGGTCACTGCCGAGGTATTTCGTCAGCACCGCACGGTGCGTTCGGCGAATCACACGGACAGCCCGGATTCCCGCGGTCTGACCGATAGCGAATACACCACGTCGTTTAAGAAGCGCTCGGTCGCAGATCGTTGAGAAGCGCTCGGTCGCGGTTCCTTCAGAAGCGCTCGGTCGTCGCGTATTCGTCGCACCGATTCGCCATCCGCCTCGGGATGCGCCTCGTGCCCCGCGAGCCAGCCCTGCTGGACGCGCAAACTCCAGATGATCGTCGGTGCATCCGCGCAGCCGCCGAGATCACTGCGACGACAACGCGCAGTGATCGCACGAACCATTTCGCCGTCTCCCCGAGCCGATCTAGCATCCGCGCTGCGGGCGCCTTGCCCCGTTTTCATCCGCACTCCATGACGACACTCCAGCTCGACGCCGATTTCTGGCGCGGCGGCACAAGCAAGGGACTGTTCCTGCTCGAACACGACCTGCCCGCCGACCCGCTCGAACGTGACCGACTGCTGCTGCGCATGACCGGCAGTCCGGACCCTTACGGCAAGCAGATCGACGGCATGGGCGGCGGATCGTCGAGCACGAGCAAGGTGGTGCTCGTGGGCCCGTCGTCGCGACCGGACTGCGACGTCGAGTACCGTTTCGGTGCCATCGACATCGCGCGGCCGGTCATCGACTGGTCGGGCAACTGCGGCAACCTCACGACGGCCGTGGGCCCCTTCGCACTCGCGCACGGACTCGTTCGCGCGGACGACGGCACCGCGACCATCCGCCTCTGGCAGGACAACATCGGCAAACGCATCCTCGCGCATGTGCCGGTCGCGGCAGGACAACTGGCGACCGACGGCGATTTCCTGATGGACGGCGTCGCATTTCCCGCGGCCGAGATCCTGCTCGAGTTCCTCGATCCCGGCGGCGGCGAGAGCGCGATGCTCCCTACCGGGAACGTCGTCGACACGCTGGACATCGACGGCATCGGACGCATCGACGCGACGCTCGTGAATGCCGGCAATCCGACCGCATTCGTCACGGCGTCGGCGCTCGGACTCGAAGGCACGGAACTGCAGGCCGCCGTGAATGGCGATGCCGCACTGCTCGCCCGCTGCGAAGCCATCCGGGCACACGCCGCAGTCGCAATGGGGCTCGCAGCGTCGGCCGACGCGGCCACCCGCGATCGCCCCGCGACACCGAAACTCTCGTTCGTCTCGCCTCCGTCGGACTACACCGCGTCGTCCGGCAGGCCCGTGCGCGCGGACAACATCGAACTCACCGCGCGCATCCTCTCGATGGGCGCGCTGCACCACGCGTACACGGGCACGGGCGCCGTGGCGCTTGCGGTGGCTGCAGCACTGCCGGATTCCGTCGTCGCACGCGTCGCGCGTGGCGGCGCCAGTGACCGCGTCCGCATCGGCCACCCGTCGGGCTCGATGACCGTCGGTGCGGAGGTCGTCCCCGACGGCGACGCCTGGCTGGTGAAACGCGCCCTGATGAGTCGCAGTGCACGGCGCCTGATGAGTGGTCGCGTGTACGTGCCGGGTTGACACGCCGGACGGCCGACTTAATCTGCATCGCCGGACTGCGACGACACCGTTGCCGACACGGCCCCAGGAGCATCGCCGCCAGCGCGGCGCACCCAACCAGTCACCGGAGGTCCTGCACGATGCAATCGCCACGGAGTCCGCGCTTTCCAGTCCGAGAACTTGCCACGAGCCTGCTGCTCGCATCCGCAGCACCGATCGCTCATGCCCAGGTCGCGCCCGGATCGATTTTCCAGGACTGTCCGACATGCCCCGAGATGGTCGTGATCCCGGCAGGCAGCTTCCAGATGGGTTCCGATTTCGAGGAGAGCGGTCACCCCGACGAGAAGCCGAAACACGAGGTGAAGCTCGCGCGGAATTTCGCGTTGTCGAAGACCGAGATCACCTTCGACCAGTGGGACGCCTGCGTTGCCGCGAAGCGCTGCACGGCGGCCGCCGACGACGGTGCCGGACGCACCGGGCTGCCGGTGTTCAACGTGAACTGGGACGACGCAAACGCCTTCGCGGCATGGCTCTCCGACACCACCGGGAAGAAGTACCGCCTGCCGACCGAGTCCGAATGGGAGTACGCCGCCCGCGCCGGCACGACGACACCGTGGTTCTGGGGCCCCGCCGAGGACAGCGCGGGCTCGACGAAGGCCTGCCAGTTTGCCAACACGCACGACGAGACCGGCAAGGACGCGCATCCGATGTACGTCTGGTCCAATCACAAGTGCACCGACGGTTTCGGCGAGGCCGGCCCGGTGGGAAGGTTCAAGCCGAATCCGTTCGGGCTGCACGACATGCTCGGCAACCTGCGCGAGTGGGTCCGGGACTGCCATCACGGCGGCTACCAGGACGCGCCGGTCGACGGCAGCGCGTGGGACGAGTCGACGTGTGAGAAGCGCATCGTTCGTGGCGGCGCATGGATCGACGGCGCATCGACGTCCCGCGCGGCGTACCGGCACCCCGAGGACGCCGGATATCGCAACTACCAGGTCGGATTCCGGCTCGCCCGGGACTTGTAGGAAGCACGCGCGGAGGACGTCGGCAGGCGAGGAATCGTCCGCCGGCGGGCCGCGACCATTTCCCGGGAACCCAGCCGTGGCGGGGGTTTCCTCGCACCGTTCGATCGCCGGGGCGCTCGCGCGATTCGATGTCGACCATCATCGGCGCACGCCACCTCGATGGACTCGATCGCGGCGAAGTTGCCGTCCGAACGCCGTCGCCCTACCCCCGTGGATGATGCTTCGCGTGGAGCTGCTTCAGTCGCTCGCGCGCGACGTGCGTGTAGATCTGCGTCGTGGAGATGTCCGCATGCCCGAGCAGCATCTGCACGACGCGAAGGTCGGCTCCGTGATTCAGCAGGTGCGTGGCGAACGCGTGGCGCAGCACGTGCGGCGAGATCGACTTCGCGATGCCGGCGAACGCCGCGTAGCGCTTCACGAGATTCCAGAACATCTGCCGGGACATCGCCTCGCCGCGGATCGTGACGAAGAGATCGTCCGACGTGCGCCCCGCGAGAAGCACCGCCCGGCTCTCGCGCACGTAGCGCGTGATCCACTCGACGGCGATCTCGCCGATGGGGACGAGCCGCTCCTTGGCGCCCTTGCCGAGCACCTTCAGGACGCCGGCCTCGAGATTCACCTGATGGAATCGCAGCGTCACGAGTTCCGTCACGCGCAGCCCCGTCGCGTAGAGCAGCTCGAGCATCGCGCGGTCACGCAGTCCGAGCGGTTCCATGCAGTCGGGGGCGGCGAGCAGGCGCTCGACCTCGTCCTCGGCCAGGCTCTTCGGCAGCGGCCGCGCGAGCTTCGGCGTGTCGATGCGCAACGTCGGATCGGCGGTCAGCCGCCCGTCACGGACCTGCATGCGATAGAAGCGCTTGAGCGTCGACAGGATGCGACCGGCGGACGACGCCTTCGTCGCGATCGCATAGCGATGCCCGAGATAGCCCAGGAGGTCGGCGTGATGGGCATCGAGCAGCGACGCGACGGAATGTTCGCGCAGCCACGCAGCGAACAGCGTGAGGTCGCGGCGATAGGCGAGCAGCGTGTTGCGGGAGAGTCCGTCTTCCAGCCAGAGCGCGTCGCAGAACGCATCGATCAGCGGATCGGTGGATCCGGTCTGCCGCGGAGGCCTGCGCGGCACGGCGGCCATCGGTCGTCAGCGCACCGCTGCAGGCGCTGCGAGGGCGCGCGGAATCACGACGCCACCACGGACCGCGTGCGCAGCATGTGCAACGCCGTCGCGGTCACCGCGAGTGCCACGCCGAGCAGGTCGCTCCAGAGCGCCGACCACGCGAGCAGCAGGCCTGCACCGATGAAGAGGGCGCGCTCCGGCAGGTTGAGCTTCACCTTCAGCCAGCCCTGCGCGCCGATGGCGAGTGCCACGACACCGACGACTGCCGTCGCGCTCACGACGATCATGTTGCCGACGTCGCCCGCGAGCAGCAGTCCGACGCCGTCCGGCGCGAGCACGAACATGAACGGCGTGACGAACGCGGGCAGCGTGTACTTCCACGACGACAGCGTCGTCCGGTACGGATCGCCGCCCGTGATGGCTGCAGCTGCGAACGGCGACAGTGCCGTGGGCGGTGACACTTCGGACAGCACCGCGTAGTAGAAGATGAACATGTGCGCTGCGAAATCCGGCACGCCCACCTGGATCAGCGCCGGCGCCGCGACGACGGCGCAGATGATGTACGAGGCCGTCACCGGCACGGCGAGCCCGACGATCCAGACGAGCAGCGCGGTGTAGAGCGCCGTGAGCGCGAGGCTGCCGCCCGCGTAGTCGATGACGATGCCGCTGAACTTCAGTCCGAGCCCTGTCAGCGTGACGACGCCGACGATGAGGCCCGCCGCAGCACACGTGGCTGCGACGCCCAGGACGCCGCGCGAGCCCTCGGCCAGCGCCCCGACGAGACGACGCGGCGTCAGGGCCGTGTCGCGGCGCAGATAGCTTGCTCCGAGGGCCAGCACCGTCGCCCAGAACACCGACAGCATCGGCGAGAAGCCGGCGACCATGAAGACGATGACCGCCACGAGCGAGATGAAGTGGTAGCCGTGACGACGGATCAGCGTCCACGGACGGTCTGCGTTGATCGCGACCGCCGCGCTGTGGAAGCGCCGCGCGTCGAGCTCGACCATCACGAACAGCGACAGGTAGAACAGGATCGTCGGGATCACGGCCATCCGGATCACGTCGAGGTACGAGATCTTGAGGAACTCGGCGATCAGAAAGGCCGCGGCGCCGAGCACGGGCGGCGACAGGATCGCGCCGAGCCCGCCAGCCGCGAGCAGGCCGCCGGCAGCTTCCTTCGTGTAACCGGCGCGCTCGAGCAGCGGGTAGGCAACGGATCCGAGCGTCACGGTCGTGGCAACGCCACTGCCGGAAGGTCCGCCCAGCAGGAACGAGCCAAGCACGACGGCACGCCCCGGGGCACCGCGCCGCCTGCCCATCACGGACAGCGCGAAATCGATGAAGAACTGGCCGGCACCGGACGCCTGGAGAATCGCGCCGTAGACGGTGAACAGCACGATGAGGGTTGCGCAGACGTCGATCGGCGCACCGAAGATGCCTTCCATGGTCATCGCCATGTGACCGACGAGACGGTCGAGCGGATAGCCCTTGTGTGTCCACGGCGGCGGGAGCGCGGGACCAACGAAGGCGTAGGCCAGGAACACGATGACGACGCCCGGGAGGATCCAGCCGGAGGTGCGACGAACCGCTTCCAGCACGAGCAGGATCAGCACGCCGCCGGCCACGACGTCCCAGAATTCCGGATCGATGGCACGATCGGCGGCGCCGTCCCAGTCGCGGAGGAACCAGCCGATGCTGCCGACCGCGAGGAACGCGAACAGCCAGTCCCAGGAAGCAACGCGATCACGGAAGCGTGCCGCGACCGGCATTGTCAGGAACAGCAGCGCGAGCATGAACGCGACGTGCAATCCGCGCAGCCATGGCGCACTGACGATGTCGACGGCGGCGTAGAGATGGAACAGCGAGACCGCCGCGAGCGCCCCGGTCAGCGCGACCGCGAGCGGCCCCTTCAGGCGGTGGGCCGCGCCGTCCTCCTGCTCGATGAACTTCTCGGCGGCCGCGAGGCGCGCGGCGTCCGGTGCCTCGCGACTCACTGAAGCTTCAATCCCTTCTCGGCGAAGAAACGCACGGCACCGGGATGGAAGGGAATCGGCGACGCACCCTTCGTCTGGTATTCGAGCGAAAGCGTCGCGAATTCCTTGTGCACGGCGATCATGTCGGCGCGGCGCTCGAACACCGTCTTCACGATGGCGTACGCGACGTCGTCGGGCATCGCGGCATTCACGACGAGCACGTTCCAGACATTCACATTGCTGGCGTCCTTCGCCATGCCGGGATACCCGGATTTCGGGATCACGTTGCGGCTGTAGAGCGGCCCGTACTTCTTGTTGAGCGCGTCGACGGCCTCGCCGTGATCGAGCAGGCGGACCTTCACGCCGGGTGTCGCCGCGAGATCGGTGACCGCCGCAGTCGGCACGCCACCGCCCCAGAAGAACGCGTCGATCTTGCGGTCCTTCAGGGCATTGACCGACTCGTTGACCGAGAGCCGCTCGCGCTTGATCCTGTCGTGGAGTCCGTAGGTGTCGAGGATGCGCAGCGCCCAGACTTCGGTGGCACCTCCGGGCGAGCCCAGCGAGACACGTCTGCCTTCGAGGTCCTTCATGGTCGCGATGCCCGTTCCTTCGACGGTCACGACATGCATCCGGTTCGGATACAGGACCATGAGCGTGCGCAGCGGCTGCTTGCGACCGGCGAACTTGTCGTTGCCGGCGTAGGCGTCCCAGGCGGCATCGGCCATCGCGAATCCGATGTCGGAGCGCCCCGAACCCACCAGCTTGAGATTGTCGATCGATCCGCCGGTCACCTCGGCAGTCACCTGCCAGCCGGGCACGTGACGCGACAACACCTGCGCCAGACCACCCGCGAGCGGGTAGTAGACCCCGCCGGTATTGCCGGATCCGATCGAGAGGGTTCGTGATTCGGCGGCTGCGCCGGCGCAGGCGAGCGCCACAGCGAGGAATACAGCGACACGTCGGAAGAACTTCATGCGCGGTCCGGGGGAGAAACGAGGCGGCCGGATTGTAGCAACGGGATCCGGGCGGACGACGGAAAACATGGCCGCCGGACGGACGGTAAGCAACCCCGTGCGGATGCTTTTCACTCACGATGCCGGAAATGCAAAAGGCGACCCGAAGGTCGCCTTTCGTTCGAAGCCGGAACTTCGAATGTCCTGCGGTGCAGCGGAGTCCTGGTGAATCGCGTCAGGACTGCGAAGCAGCAGCGCTCGCAGCGGCCGCAACGGCTTCGGCGCGCTCGGCGCGTTCGGCGCCGGACATGCCGAGACGTTCGCGGATCCGGGCGGACTTGCCCGAACGATCACGGAGGTAGTAGAGCTTCGCGCGACGCACGTCACCGCGACGCTTCACCTCGATGGAGGCGATCAGCGGGGAGTACGTCTGGAAGGTCCGCTCGACGCCTTCGCCGGAGGAGATCTTCCGGACGATGAACGAGGAGTTGAGGCCGCGGTTGCGCTTCGCGATCACGACGCCTTCGTAGGCCTGGACACGCTTGCGCGTACCTTCGACCACGTTGACGCCGACGATCAGCGTGTCGCCGGGACCGAAGACCGGAATTTTCTTGCCGAGGCGGCGGATCTCTTCGGCCTCGAGTTGTGCGATCAAATCCATGTTGCGCTCCTTAAGCCTTGCTCGACTCGTGTTCGTGTTCCCGCTGGAATTCCTCCAGCAGCGCCCGCTCGCGGGCTGACAATGACCGCCGCGCCAGCAGTTCGGGCCGCCGCAGCCAGGTACGTCCGAGCGCCTGTTTCAGGCGCCATTGCTCGATGTCCGCGTGGTGGCCGGACAGCAGGACCGCCGGAACACGCTCACCTTCGTACACTTCGGGACGCGTGTAGTGCGGGCAATCCAGCAAACCCGCCACGAACGAATCCTGTTTCGCCGACTCGGCATCACCGAGTACTCCCGGCAGCTGGCGGATCACCGCATCCAGCACGACCATCGCCGCCAGTTCGCCACCGGACAACACGTAGTCGCCGATCGACAATTCCATGTCGACTTCGCGGCGGATCAGCCGCTCGTCGACACCTTCGTAACGCCCGCACAGGAAGATCATGCCTTCCAGCGCCGCCAGTTCCTCGACGATCGAGTGATCCAGCGTCCGCCCCTGCGGAGACAGATAGACGACCCGGGTATCCCGGACGCCGCAACTGACTTGCCGCTGACGCGCTGCCCGCAACGACTTGGCCAGCGGGTCGGGTGTCATCACCATCCCGGGACCACCGCCGTAAGGACGATCGTCGATGCTTCTGTATGCATTCACCGCGAACTCGCGCGGATTCCATCCGACGAGATCGTACAGCCCGAGTTCACGGGCCCGGCCAGTCACGCCCCACGCCGTCACGGCGTCGAACATGGTCGGAAACAGCGTGACGACGTCGAACTGCTTCACTCAGTAATCTATGCCCCAGTCGAGCGTGATCAGACGCTTGGCCAGGTCGACTTCGATGACGAACTGCGGCACGAAGGGGATCAGTCGTTCGCGATCACCCTTCAGCACCAGCACGCTCTGCGCACCGTTGTCCATCAGGTGATCTACGGATCCGAGCGACTCACCCGCCGTGTTCACGACGTCGAGACCGATCAGATCGAACCAGTAGTACTCGCCTTCCTTGTGGGGTGGCAGATCGGCCCGATCCACCGCGATATCGTGCTGCCGAAACCGCGCCGCAACTTCAGGCAATTCGATTCCGGCGAGCTTTGCGACGACGACGACACCGTTTACCGTGCCTTCTTCGAGAACCATCGGACGCCAGTCACCGCCGTCCTTGCCGAACCACCAGGTCTTGTGTTCCAGCAGGCCACCGGGCTTCTCGGTGAATGGCCGGATCTTGAGCCAACCACGCACACCGAAAGCCGAAACCACACGCCCCATCACGACAAGATGATCCGGCTGTTTCACCGCGCCCGGCGTGCCGGACGGCGAACCCGCCGACGCGTGATCAGGCAGTTGCGACGCTCTTTCCAAACTGCTTGACCAGACGCTTGACCGTATCGGACGGCTTGGCGCCCTTGCTTTCCCAGTGGGACACGCGGGCGAGGTCGACGCGCAACTTCAGCGTGCCTTCCGGAGCCACCGGATTGTAGAAACCGACGCGCTCGATGAACCGGCCGTCACGGGGATTGCGGGAGTCCGCAACCACCAAATTGTAGAAGGGACGCTGCTTCGCGCCACCCCTTGCGAGTCTGATAACGACCATTGGAATGTCCTAGCGGTTTCCAAAAAAGGGGCGAATTCTAGCCATGCCCGCGAACCCTTGGCAAGGCAAATTCCGCCTCAGCGCGGTGCGGGTGTCGACTGACTGCGGAAAACGTCGTCGAGGAAACCGATGGTGACCTTCACGAGTTCGTCCTCGCGACCCTCGAAGAAGTGGAGGGCATCAGGCACGACGACCTGCCGCGACCCGACGATCTTCGAGATCTGCTTCAGCCGCTCGGAAGCGCCGACCTGGGTGATCTCCCAGTCCTTGCTGCCGAACACGTCGAGCACCGGGATCCTGATGCGAAACATCTCCTCGAGACCGTTGATGATCCCGACGAAGACCCAGGCCTTCACGAACGTCTTCTTGGCGTTCATGAGGTAGTTGTTGGCCATGGTCGCGCCGAGACTGTGCGAGACGATGGCGACGTTCTGGAAGCCCTTCTTCTTCAGCCATTCCGCAGCAAGGTCGTAGCGTTCGGCCGCATCGACGTACGTCGGGATGTAGTCACCGATCTTCGCGCCACCGCCAAGCACCGGAAGCTGGATCGACAGCGTCGAGTAGCCCTGCTCGGCGAGCTTCGTCCGCAACACGCCGTACAGCTCGAAGTCCGGACTCCAGCCGCGGCCGTGACCGAGGATGATCGCGCCGCGGGCATTCTCGGCCTCGGTCCAGAGGCCGAGGAACTTGTGACCGTTGGCCTGCTCGATCCAGACGGCCTCGCCGACCACGAGACCGGGCACGATCTGGTCGGACCAGCGCTTCTCGCGGTAGTAATCCTGAGCGCCCACAGTGGACGACAGGACGGCGAGCAACACGAGCAGCAGGAAACGGATCAACGGGAACCTCGGGGCACTGGATTGTGGAAACGACCGCGAGCGGGACTCGCGCGGCCGCCCGGGAAAGACTGCGCCGGAGCGCACAGGTTCACTGCCGACCTGATTCGGGAGAAACCGCCCGTCAGCGCATGCCGGGCAGCATGCCCTTCATGCCGCGCATCATCTTGGAGAGGCCGCCCTTCGACATCATCTTCATCATCTTCTGCATCTGCTCGAACTGGTTGAGCAGGCGGTTGACCTCCTGGACCGTGACGCCTGCGCCGGTCGCGATGCGCCGCTTGCGGGACGCCTTGATGAGTTCCGGCTTGGTGCGCTCCTGGGGCGTCATGGAGTTGATGATGCCGACCGTGCGGTTGATCACCCGGTCGTCCATCTGCTGGCCGGCGGCTTGCGCAGCCTGCGACAACTGCGCCGGCAGCTTGTCCATCAGAGCGTTCAGGCCGCCCATCTTCTTCATCTGCATCATCTGGGACTTGAAGTCCTCGAGATCGAAGCCCTTGCCGGACTTCACCTTCTTCGCGAGCTTCTCGGCCTCCTCGATGTCGACTTCGCGCCGGGCGTCCTCGATGAGGGACAGCACGTCGCCCATCCCCAGGATCCGGGACGCCATGCGGTCCGGGTGGAAAGGCTCGAGGCCGGTCAGCTTCTCGCCGACGCCGGCAAACTTGATCGGCGCGCCCGTCACCTGCCGGACCGACAGCGCAGCACCGCCGCGCGCATCGCCGTCGAGCTTCGTCAGGACGACACCCGTCAGCGGAAGGGCGTCCGCGAAGGCCTTCGCGGTGTTCACCGCGTCCTGGCCCTGCATCGCGTCGACGACGAACAGCGTCTCGATCGGCGTGGTCGCAGTGTGAAGCGCCTTGATCTCCGCCATCATCTCCTCGTCGATCGCGAGCCGGCCGGCCGTGTCGACGAGGAGTACGTCGTGGTAGTGACGACGTCCCCAGTCCTGGGCGGCGAGCGCGATGTCGACGGGCTTCTGCGAGATGTCCGACGGAAAGAAGTCGACCCCGACCTGCCCGGCCAGCGTCTCGAGCTGGGCGATGGCCGCCGGACGATAGACGTCGCACGAGACGACCAGCACCTTCTTCTTGTGCTGCTCCGAGAGCAGCTTGGCGAGCTTCCCGACGGTGGTGGTCTTGCCGGCACCCTGCAGGCCAGCCATGAGGATGGTCGCCGGCGGCACGCTCGCGAGGTTGAGCTGCGAGTTCGCGCCGCCCATGAGGCGGGCGAGTTCCTCGTAGACGACGCCGACGAGCGCCTGGCCGGGGGTGAGACTGCCCACGACGTCCTGGCCGAGGGCCTTTTCCTTCACCTTCGCGACGAAGTCCCGGACAACGGGAAGTGCCACGTCGGCTTCCAGGAGCGCAACCCGCACTTCGCGGAGGGCGTCCTGGACATTCGTTTCGGTGAGACGTGCGTGGCCACGCAACGTCTTGATGACGCCCGAGAGGCGCTGGGTCAATCCGTCTAACATGCTCGAGGGAACCGGGAGGATGGAACTGCGGGTCGTATAATCGAGCGCTCCGGGGCACAACGGTGCCCGCGAAACGATGGCGACATGGCTCCGATTCTAACCTACGGCCTCAATGCTCTTCTCTACGCCGTGCTCGGCGCCGCGCTCGCGAGGGGGCTCTGGCGGCTCGATCGCGTCCCCGCCAACGGATTCGTCTGGATCCGCTATGCCCTGCTGGCACCACTCGCCCTCCAGTCGTGGATCCTCTACCGCGACATCTTCGGCGCCGACGCCATGTACCTCGGGGTGGGCACCGCCCTCGCGGCCATCGTCTGGCTGTCGGTCCTGATCTACTGGGCCAGCAGCTTCGTCTACCGCCTCGAGGGCCTGCAGGCGCTCGTCGTCCCCGTCGCCGCGGTGGCAGCACTGATGCCTGCGATCTTCCCGCCGCTGAAACCGCTGACGCACGCGAACGCGCCGTTCTTCCGGATCCACCTCACGCTCTCGATCGTCGCCTACAGTCTCTTCACGATCGCGTCGCTGCACGTGCTGCTGATGGCGGTCGTCGAACGCGGCCTCCACAAGGGGACGCTCCCGCCGCTGCTCCGCAACCTGCCGCCGCTGCTCACGCTCGAGAAGCTGCTGTTCCGGGTGATCCTGCTCGGCTTCGTGCTGCTCACGGCATCCCTCGCGACCGGGATGCTGTTCTCCGAAAGCCTGTTCGGACGTCCGCTCCAGTTCAACCACAAGACGCTTTTCGGCATCCTCTCGTGGCTCATTTTCGGAAGCCTGCTGGCCGGGCGCGCGCGCTGGGGCTGGCGCGGTCGGGTCGCCCTGCGCTGGACACTCTCGGGATTCCTGACGCTCGTCCTCGCCTACATCGGCAGCAAGTTCGTGCTCGAGATCCTGCTCGGCCGCTGAGCCTTCCTCCGCACACCTACGACACCACACCTTGGACGACACCTCCACCCACACCCTGCTGCTCGCGCTGGTCGTCTTCCTCGTGATCTCCGGGTTCTTCTCGGTCGCCGAGACCAGCATGATGGCGCTCAACCGCTATCGGCTTAAGCACCTCGTGAAGACCGGGCATCGCGGGGCCCGCCTGACGGCCCAGCTCCTCGCCCGCCCCGACCGCCTGCTGGGTGTCGTGCTGCTCGGGAACAACCTGATCAATGCGGCATCGGCCGCGCTCGTGACCTACCTGACGTTCCGCTTCTTCGGCGAATCCGAACTCGCGCTCTCCGCGGCGACGCTGATCGTCACCTTCGTGATCCTGGTGTTCAGCGAGATCACGCCCAAGGTGATCGGCGCGACGTATCCCGAGAAGATCGCCTTCCCCGCGGCCTTCGTGCTGACACCGCTGCTGCGCCTCGCCTATCCGATCGTCTGGTTCGTGAACCTGTTCGTGAGCGGCCTGCTGCGGCTCGCCCGCCTGAAGCCGGGCATGGACGCCCAGGGCCAGAAGCTCACGCTCGAGGAACTGCGCACGCTGGTGCTCGAAGGCGGCAACTTCCTTCCCCAGAAGCATCGGAACATGCTCGTGAACCTCGTCGATCTCGAATCGGCGACGGTCGACGACATCATGACGCCACGCAGCCAGATCGACGCCGTCGACATCGACACCTCGGCCGACGACCTGCGGCGCCAGATCGCCACGTCCAATCACACCCGGATACCGGTGTACGAGGGCTCGATCGAGAACATCGTCGGCGTGCTGCACGTCCGCAAATTCCTGAACATCTCGGAGAGCGAGGACTTCGACCGCGAGCACCTGACCCGGATCCTGCGGGCGCCCTATTTCATCCCGATGGGCACCCCGCTGCTCACGCAGCTCCAGCAGTTCCAGGATCAGCAGGACCGCATGGGTCTGGTCGTCGACGAGTACGGCGAACTCATGGGCCTCGTGACCCTCGAGGACATCGTCGAGGAGATCATCGGCGAGTTCACGACGCAGTCGCCGCTGTCGTTGTCCGGCAGCTTCGCGCGCCAGCCGGACGGCAGCATCATCGTCGAGGGTGGCACCCTGCTGCGCAATCTGAACCGCCGCTTCGGAACCGAATTCCCCCTCACCGGGCCCAAGACGCTGAACGGCCTGATCCTCGAGCACTTCGAGGACATCCCCGAACCGGGAACCAGCATGAAACTCGCGAACCAGGCCCTCGAAATTGTCCAGATCCAGGATCGGAGCGTAAAGTCGGTCCGCCTACTGCCGAAAGAGGCGGGCTAACAACGGGTCCGTCGTGAGACAGGTCGCCATCCGAGACCGGACACTTATTCGTCCTGCCGCGACCAGCCCGAACCGGAAACGAATTCAGCGACAGCGTGGCAGCGCATATCCAGAGCAATCTCTCGGGGCTCGCACGAGCCCTCATCCAGAAAGGCCGGCTGACCGAAAAGGACGCCGAAGCCGTTCAGGGTGCCGCATCGGCTGCCGGCGTGAGTTTCGTCGAGCAGCTGATCGCGAGCCGGCGACTGCCCGAGCGCGAGATCGCCGAGTTCGCGTCCGCGACCTTCGGTTTCCCGCTGCTCGACCTGTCGGCGTTCGACACCGAACTCCTCCCCCGGAAGATCGTCGATGACAAGGTGATCGCCACCCGCCGGATCCTGCCCCTCGTGCAGCGCGGCAACCGGTTGAGCGTGGCCTTTTCGGACCCGACGAACCGCACGACCTACGACGAGATCAAGTTCCAGACCGGCCTGATGGTCGACCCGGTCGTCGTCGAGGACACCAAGCTCGGCAACATCATCGCCAAGCTGCTGCAGGCGAGCGACACATCGCTCTCGAGCCTGGTCTCGGAAGACATCGGCGCCGAACTCGCCGAATCCATCACCGAGCCGGAACCCGACGCTGCCGGCACCATCGAGATCGACGACGCCCCGGTCGTCAAGTACATCCAGAAGATCCTGATCGATGCCATCCAGGGCGGGGCGTCGGACATCCACTTCGAGCCCTACGAGAAGTTCTACCGGATCCGGTATCGCACGGACGGCGTGCTCTACGAAGTGGCCCAGCCGCCACTCGCCATCAAGGAAAAGATCGCGTCGCGCATCAAGGTCATCTCGAAGATGGACATCTCCGAGAAGCGCGTGCCGCAGGACGGCCGGATGAAGCTCGTGGTGTCCAAGACGCGCGCCATCGATTTTCGCGTCTCGACACTGCCGACGCTGTTCGGCGAGAAGATCGTGATGCGGATTCTCGACCCGTCGAGTGCGACGCTCGGCATCGAGGTGCTCGGCTACGAGCCCGACCAGAAGGAGGCCCTCGTGCACGCGATCGGCCGTCCGTACGGGATGATCCTCGTGACCGGGCCGACAGGCTCGGGCAAGACGGTGTCGCTGTACACCTGTCTCAACATGCTGAACAAGCCGGGCATCAACATCTCGACCGCCGAGGACCCGGCCGAAATCAACCTGCCCGGCATCAACCAGGTGAACGTCAACGAGAAGGCCGGGCTCACCTTCGCGGCGGCGCTCAAGTCCTTCCTGCGCCAGGATCCCGACATCATCATGGTGGGCGAGATCCGCGACATGGAAACAGCCGAGACCGCGATCAAGGCCGCCCAGACGGGCCACCTGGTGCTCTCGACGCTCCATACGAACGACGCGCCGACGACCCTGACCCGCCTGCTGAACATGGGCGTCGCGCCGTTCAACATCGCATCGAGTGTCATGCTGATCACGGCGCAGCGTCTGGCCAGGCGCCTGTGCAAGGAATGCAAGCAGCCGGCGGACATCCCTCGCGAAGCCTTGATCCGCGCGGGTTTCCGCGAAGAGGAACTCGACGGATCCTGGACGCCGTACCATGCCGTCGGGTGCGACGTGTGCAAGAATACCGGCTACAAGGGTCGGGTCGGCATCTATCAGGTCATGCCCATCAGCGACGAGATCAACCGCATCATCATGAAGAACGGTGATGCGATCGACATCGCGGAACAGGCTCAGCGGGAAGGCATCCGCGACCTCCGCCAGTCCGGCCTGCTCAAGATCAAGCAGGGTCTCACCTCCCTCGAGGAAATCGAGGCGGTCACCAACGCGTAGCGCCCCCACAGGAAGTTCGCCCCATGGCCACCGCCACCGCCGCCGCCCGCAAGCAGGACGTCAAGGAATCCAACTACACCTGGGAAGGCCGCGACAAGCAGGGCAAGATCGTCAAGGGTGACATGCGCGCCACCGGCGAGGCCGTCGTCCGGACGACACTGCGTCGGCAGGGCGTCCAGGTCATCAAGGTCAAGCGGCAGCGCAGGGGGCTCGGCGGCAGCGTCACCGAGAAGGACATCACGCTGTTCACGCGCCAGCTCGCGACGATGATGAAGGCCGGCGTGCCGCTGCTGCAGTCGTTCGACATCGTCGGCAAGGGACACTCGAACCCGGCAGTCGCGAAGCTCCTCATGGACATCAAGTCCGAGGTCGAGACCGGCAACAGCCTCACCACCGCCTTCCGCAAGTACCCGCTCTACTTCGACGCGCTGTTCTGCAACCTCGTCCAGGCCGGTGAGCAGGCCGGTATCCTCGACAGCCTCCTGGACCGCCTCGCGACGTACAAGGAGAAGATCCTCGCCATCAAGGGCAAGATCAAGTCGGCGCTGTTCTACCCGATCTCGATCCTGGTCGTGGCGTTCGTCATCACCGCGGTCATCATGATTTTCGTGATCCCGGCCTTCAAGGATCTCTTCTCGAGCTTCGGTGCCGACCTCCCCGGTCCGACGCTGTTCGTCATGGCGGTTTCCGACTTCTTCGTTAAGTTCTGGTACCTGATCTTCGGAAGCATCGGCGGTGCGATCTGGTTCTTCTTCTACACCTGGAAGCGCTCGAAGAAGATGCAGATGACGCTCGACCGCCTGTTCCTGCGCGTGCCGGTCTTCGGCGAGGTCATCCGCAAGGCCACGATCGCCCGCTGGAGCCGCACGCTGTCGACGATGTTCGCGGCCGGTGTGCCGCTCGTCGAAGCGCTCGACTCGGTGGCCGGCGCATCGGGCAACTACGTCTACTACGAGGCCACGAAGCGCATCCAGGGCGAGGTCTCCACCGGGACGAGCCTGACGGTCGCGATGCAGAACGCCGAAGTCTTCCCGAACATGGTCGTGCAGATGGTCGCCATCGGCGAGGAATCCGGCTCGCTCGACGCGATGCTCAGCAAGGTCGCCGACTTCTTCGAGCGCGAGGTCGACGACGCCGTCGACGCGCTGTCGAGCCTCATGGAACCGATCATCATGGTCGTTCTCGGCACGCTGATCGGCGGCATGGTGATCGCCATGTACCTGCCGATCTTCAAGATGGGCCAGGCGATCTGATCTCCACTCAACTCCGCGGACGGCGGGCTCCTGCGGGAGCCCGCGCCGCTTCAGGCAGCCCGCGAACCGCATGATCGAACTGCTCCAGAGCTCCACCGCCTTCCTCGCCATCGTCACGGGCCTGCTCGGCCTGCTCGTCGGCAGCTTCCTCAACGTCGTGATCCATCGACTCCCGAAGATGATGGAGCGCGAGTGGGCGGCCCAGTGCGCCGAACTCCGCGGCGAGGAACTCCCGGCGCCCGAACGCTACAACCTCGTCGTGCCGCGGTCCGCGTGCCCCTCGTGCGGCCATCGCATCAGCGCGATCGAGAACATTCCGGTCGTGAGCTGGCTCGCGCTGCGCGGACGCTGCCGCGGATGCCGCGCGCCGATCTCCGCACGCTATCCGGTCGTCGAGGCGCTGACCGGGGCACTGTCCGCCGGCATGGCGCTGCACTTCGGCTTCGGACTCCCGCTTGCCGGCGCGCTCGTGTTCACGTGGGTCCTCGTGGCTGCCGCGTTCATCGATCTGGACACGACGCTCCTGCCAGACGACCTCACACTGCCGCTGCTCTGGCTGGGCCTGCTGCTCAATCTCGGCGGCACGTTCGTTCCGCTGTCCGACGCCGTCATCGGCGCGGCCGCCGGCTACATGGTGCTGTGGCTCGTGTACCAGGGCTTCAAGCTGCTCACCGGCAAGGACGGCATGGGATTCGGCGACTTCAAGCTCCTCGCCGCCATCGGCGCCTTTCTCGGCTGGAAGCTGCTGCCGATCGTCATCCTGTTCTCGTCCGTGGTCGGCGCCGCCGTCGGCATCGCGCTGATCGTGTTCGCGCGTCACGGACGCAGCACGCCCATCCCCTTCGGTCCCTACCTGGCGGCCGCCGGTGTGCTCGCACTCGTCTGGGGTGATTCGCTCACCCGCCAGTGGCTAGCCTCGCTCTGATGCCGTACGTCGTCGGACTCACGGGCGGCATCGGCTCGGGCAAGTCCGCAGCGGCCGATGAGTTCGCGCGTCTGGGTGCCGATGTCATCGACACCGACGCGATCTCCCACGTCCTGACGGCACCAGGCGGCGCCGCGATCGATCCGATCCGTGCGGCATTCGGTGACGACGTGATCACGTCCGACGGACGCCTCGACCGCGCCCGCATGCGCGAGATCGCATTCCGGGATCCGTCCGCACGCAAGACCCTCGAATCGATCCTGCATCCACTGATCCGCGCGGAATCCGAGCGTCGCACGGCGGCGGCGACCGCGCCCTACGTCGTGCTCGTCGTTCCACTGCTTGTCGAGGGTCGCGACTACCGACGGCGGGTCGCACGTGTCGCGGTCGTCGACTGCCCCGTCGAGACGCAGATCGCGCGCACGATGGCACGCAGCCAGCTCGATCGCGCAGCCGTGGAACGCATCCTCGCTGCGCAGGCGAGCCGCGACGATCGACTCGCCGCCGCGGACGACATCATCGACAACACGGGCGACCTCGCAGCGCTGCACGCGCGCGTCGCGGCGCTGCATCACGAGTACCTCGCGGCCGCCCGCGTTGTGTGACGTCCGCATGTTTACTTCGGACGGCCCTTTGCCCGATACTCACCGGAACAATTTCTCGCCGGACGCGCTGTGATCAGTTACGAGTTCCCACTCAACGAACGCGTCAGGACTCTCCTCCGCCTCGAGGACCTTCACGAGAAGCTCGCCTACTTCACGACCCGTGACGACCCGCGCGAGCACCACGCCGCGATCGCGACATTGTTCGAGTTGCTCGAGGTCTCGGGTCGCGCCGACCTCAAGTCCGAAGTCATCCAGGAACTGGAGCGTCAGCGCCAGCACCTCGAATCCCTGCGCAGCAATCCGGCCATCTCCGCGACGGCGCTCGACGAAGTCCTGGGCGACATCGACCGCGCCAATGCGGGCCTCTTCCAGGCCTCCGGCCGCACCGGCCAGGAACTCCGCGAGAACGAATGGCTCATGGCGATCCGGCAACGCTCCGGCATCCCCGGCGGCGCCTGCGAGTTCGATCTGCCGTCCTATCACTACTGGCTCCACCAGGACGCTGCGTATCGCCGCACCGACATCGCGAAGTGGGCCGCGCCGTTCTTCCCGTTGCGCGACGGCGTGAGCATCGTCCTGCGGCTTCTGCGCGAATCCGGCAAGAGCAGCGGTGCCGTCGCGAACCACGGCATGTTCCAGCAGATGATGGGCGGCAAGCTCGCGCAGATGCTGCGGGTCGGTGTCGACGAAGACTACCCGTGCGTCCCGGAAGTCAGCGCCAACAAGTACGCACTCAACATCCGCTTCACGCAGGCGTCCGGCGCCGAGCGCGGCCGGACCTACGAGGGCGACGTCGACTTCTCGCTCACGTACTGCAACCTGTGATCCGGCTACCGGCCGTCGAAGCCGGCGCCGCGCTCCACCACCCTGACCGTCCAGCGATCCACCGATGCCCACGCCCACCCGCCCCCGGCTCGTGCGCTGCCCCCAGTGCAGCGGCATGTCCGAGTACTCGCCGACCAATCCGTGGCGGCCGTTCTGCTCGGAGCGCTGCAAGCTGATCGATCTCGGTCAGTGGGCGACGGACGCGTATCGCATCCCGGTCGAGGAGCCCGACGGCAGCCTGCCGATGGACGACGGGGATCACTGAAGGCAGGGCTTCCGGCTTCGCGGACCCGATGTCATCGATCGATGCCGTCGTCCGAGTCCTTCGGTGGCACGACGCAACAGCTCGGCAAGGCTTCGATCCGACGAATCCAGCAGTGATCGATCGCCTGATGCGCCCAGGCTGCCCGGATCGCCGCGATGCCGTGCGCGCCATGGCTGCGAGCGATGTGCAGATGGGTCGCCGACAATCCGCCGATCGCGAACACGGGCATGGGCCGACCTCGCGCGAGTGCCTCGAACGCCGCCCAGCCCATGCCTTCGACGCCCGGATGACTCGCCGTCGGCAGCACCGGACCGACCACCGCGTAGTCGAGCCCCAGCGATTCCGCACGATCGAGTTCCATCGGGTCGTGGCACGACGCGCCGACGATCCCGACGTCGGGCCGTGCATTCGCAGCGCGCAGCGCCGGTGACGCGAGATGAACGCCGTCGGCACCCGCTGCAATCGCCTCGCCGACCGGACCGTTCACGACCACCTTCGCACCCACTGCATGCGCGCGACGCACGACCTCGCGCGCGAACGCGATGCGCGCGTCCGGCGACATCCCGTGCTCACGCACCTGGACCAGCCGCAGACCACCGGCAAGGGCAGCATCGAGCCGCTCGAGAAACACCCGCTCGCCGAGCGCATCGGCCTGCGTGATGCCCATCGTGACGGGCAGCGCGAGCGACGCCAGGATCGGACCGTTGGCCGGCAGGATGGGGTCCACGGTCAGCCCCGGCATTCGCTGCCACGCGAGCGCCTGGTCCTCGCGGGAATGCGGTTCGCCCCGCCAGTCGGTCACCCGATAGAAGTGCAGGCGCACGTTGCCGTGCGGATAGCGGAACGTGCGTGTGATCCACGGATAGGCGCCGACGACCTCGATGCCGAGTTCCTCGTGGAGTTCGCGCGCGAGCGCGTCGGCCACGGGCTCCCCGACTTCGACCTTGCCGCCGGGAAACTCCCACCAGCCCTCGTAGACCTTGCCGGCGGGCCGCTGCGCGAGCAGGAAGCTGCCGTCCGGCCGTTCGATGACAGCAGCCGCGACCTCGATCCAGCGTTCGCCTGCAGCCCCGCTCACGAGGACTTCGCAGCCTCGTGCAGTTCGAGCTTCCGGCGCCCCGCGTAGTCGCGTGCGAAGTGCCAGGCCACGCGTCCGCTGCGGGAGCCGCGCGCGAGCGCCCACTGGAGCGCCTCGCGACGGAAATCCTCGTCGGCCCCCGGTGTGACGCCGAGCTGCCCGACCCAGTGGCGCGCGATCGACAGATAGTGGTCCTGGTCGAACGGGTAGAACGACACCCACAGCCCGAAGCGCTCGGACAGCGAGATCTTCTCTTCGACCGTCTCGCCGGGATGCACTTCCTCGCCGATGTACTTCGTCTCGAGGTTCTCGTGCATGTACTCGGGCATCAGGTGGCGGCGGTTCGAGGTCGCGTAGATGAGGACGTTCTCGGACGTCGCCGCGATCGATCCGTCGAGGATCGCCTTCAGCGCCTTGTAGCCAGGCTCGTCGGATTCGAACGAGAGGTCGTCGCAGAAGATCACGAACCGCTCCGGCTGCTCGGCCACGAGATCGACGATCTCGGGCAGGTCGACGAGGTCCATCTTCTCGACCTCGATCAGGCGCAGGCCGTGATCGGCGTAGCGGTTGAGCACGGCTTTCACGAGCGACGACTTGCCTGTCCCGCGGGCGCCCGTCAACAGCACGTTGTTGGCCGTCAGGCCGGCGACGAACTGGCGCGTGTTCGCGTCGATCTGGCTCGCCTGCGTCTCGACGCCCTGGAGATCCTCGAGGGCGATGCGGTGCGGGTGGGCAACCGGGACGAGCGCACCGACGCCGCCACGACGCCGCCAGCGGAACGCGATGGACGCCGTCAGGTCGGGCAGGACTGCCGGACGCGGCAGGAATCCGTCGAGCCGGTCGAGCAGCGACTCGGCGCGGACGAGGAGCGACGCCAGGGCGTTCGCAGTATCAGGTGCGGTATTCGGCATTGATCTTCACGTAGTCGTAGGAGTAGTCGCAGGTCCACACGGCAGTCGACGCGTTGCCGCGTCCGAGCACCACACGGACGATGATCTCTTCGGGCTGCATCACGCGCGCGCCGTCTTCCTCGCGGTAGCTGGCGGCACGTTCACCATGGTCGATGACCTGGACGTCGCCGAGCCAGAGGTTCACACCGGCCGTGTCGAGGTCGGTGACGCCGGCATTGCCGATGGCCATGAGCAGGCGCCCGAGGTTCGGATCGGACGCGAAGAACGCCGTCTTCACGAGCGGCGAGTTGGCGATGGACCGCGCGACGCGCAGGACCTCGGCCTCGTCGCGTCCGCCCTCGACACGGACGGTGATGAACTTCGTCGCGCCCTCGCCATCGCGGGCGATCGCCTGCGCAAGCGGCGCAGCGACGGCGACGACGGCATCGCGCAGCGCGGAGTAAGCGGCGCTTTCCGCAGACGTGATCTCGGCCCCGGCAGCGCGGCCCGTTGCGATCAGCACGAAGGAGTCGTTCGTCGACGTGTCTCCGTCGACCGTGACACGGTTGAACGATGCGTCCGCGACTTCGCGCACGAGGCGATCGAGCACCGGGCGACTCACCGCGGCGTCGGTCGCGACGAACGCGAGCATCGTCGCCATGTTCGGCTGAAGCATCCCGACGCCTTTCGCAATGCCGGTGACGGTCACGGTGCGTCCGTCGATCGTCGACTGGACGGACGCGCCTTTCGGAACAGTGTCGGTCGTCATGATCGCGGTGGCGGCGTCGGCCCAGCAGTCGGCACCGAGCGATGCGACGCAGTCCGGCAGCGCAGCCTCGATTCGCTCCACGGGCAGCGGCTCCAGGATCACGCCCGTCGAGAACGGGAGGATCTCCTCCGGCGTGCAGCCGACGAGCTTCGCGGCCGCTTCGCAGGTGACGCGCGCGGCACGCAGGCCGGCTTCGCCAGTTCCGCAGTTGGCGTTACCCGCGTTCACGACGAGACCGCGAAGCTCGGCGCGGGCCGCGAGGTGCTGCCGGCACATCTGCACGGGCGCCGCTGCAAAACTGTTCTGCGTGAACACGCCGGCGATCCGGGTGCCGGGCGCGAAGCGCATGAGCATCAGGTCACGGCGGTTCGCCTTGCGGATGCCGGCTTCCGCGAAGCCGAGCTCGACGCCGGCGACGGGATGCAGGTCTTCGTTGCGGGGGGGCTTCAGATTGACGGCCATGGGCGCAGGGGTCCTCGGGCAGAAAAGACAGCGATCAAGGACCGGCGACTCGAGTTCGTACGCCGATCAGGACGGGCTCGGAGAATTTTGCCGTGGCAATGCCTGCATTGCCACGCATCCGGCCGATGGCTATCACCAGAACAGATGAGGGCCGACTTCTTTTAATGTTTAATAGCGCCCGTCGGATAGACAGGTAAATCACATTTACTTTTCCAACTGGAAAACATTGTTTCTCAGACACAGAAAACAATCGCTGGATATCTTGCAGCGCAGTAACCGGAATGCCTCGAACGACGTGCACGAGCGAATTCAATGCTCACGTGAAACTGATCAACCAAGAGACACGCAAATAGTCTCGATCCAGACACTGGTGCCACCAGACAAAAGGCAGGGGGAATTGAACACATGAAAGACGTCATCATCATCGATCATGCCGTGCCCACGAACATTCAGGATTCCCTGAAAAGTATCGCACTGGGCGAAAAGGTCACCTGGTATCGTCAGAACCGGGCAACGTACAACGAAAATACACCCCAGATCTTTCCGGTCACACCGGACTCCCATGACGCACAGCAATTCACCCATTCGATCTACGAACTGACACAACCGTCGTCGCCCTTGTTCGCGACACTCGTTCCGGTAATTTCCGCAATTCCGTACACGATCAAGCAACTCATCCGGATCAAGATGAATCTCTGCGTCTACTCGCACACCGACAAACCGAATTCTCACGGAATGCCGCACGTCGACTTCACCGAGATCAGCGAGCCGTTGGTCACGGCGATCTATTACGTCAACGACAGCACCGGCGATACCGTGATCTTCGATCAGCGATATGGCCAGAAGGCACCACTGACGATCAAGACCCGGGTGACTCCGAAGAAAGGGCGGCTCGTCGTATTCGACGGGTCACTCCTTCACGCGGGCAATACCCCGAAAAACAATGCCCCGCGGGTCAATATCAACTTCAATGCCTTCATTCACGAAGGCGCCAAGGTGTTGTAATCAACCGGGCCCTCCGACCCGGCAATTCTGGAGCACCCCGGAATATGGTTCACACCTCGACACCCATATTCCCTGAATTTTCCCGGCAGCAGCAGCCCGGCGGCGATTCAATTCCGAGCATCAATTAACGCGCGCCATTTCCGGATTCATTCCGGCGGCGCGCGCTGCAAATGCGTGGTGGCACGCAATCCGGGGCCACGACACACCTGGACCTCGCGAGCTGTTGTGCAGCCGCAGCATCGGATGCCGGACGACGGGACCAGACACGGGCGACGCGGTGTCCGAAACGCCAGCGCTCAGCGCACATGCAAAGGGCAGGAGAGCTCTCGCCCCGCCTGCCCCCGGATCTCGTTCGAGATCGATCGATGCCCTTCGCACTGCCGCCCGGACCGGGCACCGACGCGAACGCCGGCAATCCCGCCCTGAACCCGACGGCGACTACTTCAGCTGACCGTGACAGTGCTTGTACTTCTTGCCCGAGCCGCACGGACACGGATCGTTGCGACCGGGCTTCATGCCGACGCGCGTGGGCTCCTGCCTGTCGTCCTCGGCGTCGGGCGCGAGCGCCTCGTCGTAGTCGGCGTGCTGGTAGCGGACATTCTCGAGGTGCACGGGCTCCTCGGTGATGGCCTGCGCCTCGGCAACGTCTTCCTCGGTGCGGATCTGCACGAGCATGAGGATGCGCGTCACTTCGTTGCGCACCGTCTCGAGCATCAGCGAGAACAGCTCGAAGGCCTCGCGCTTGTACTCCTGCTTCGGATTCTTCTGGGCGTAACCGCGCAGATGAATACCCTGGCGCAGGTGGTCGAGCGCCGAGAGGTGCTCGCGCCAGTGCGTGTCGAGGCTCTGCAGCATCACGCCGCGTTCGTACTGATGCCACGCCTCGCGGTCGAGCGGCGCGGTCTTCTCGACGTACTTCGCGCTGACGGCCTCGAGCACGCGCTTGCGGATGTCCGCTTCATCGAGCTTGTCGTCTTCCTTCAGCCAGTCGGAGATCGGCAGCTTCACGCCGAACTCCGCCTCGAGCGCCTGCTCGAGTCCGTGGATGTCCCATTGCTCCTCGAGACTCTCCGGCGGGACATGCAGCGCGACCATGTCGCCGACCGCCCCTTCGCGCAGTGCGGCGATCGTCTCGCTGATGTCGCCGCTCTCGAGCAGTTCGTTGCGCTGCTGGTAGATCACCTTGCGCTGGTCGTTCGAGACGTCGTCGTACTCGAGCAGCTGCTTGCGGATGTCGAAGTTGCGCGCCTCGACCTTGCGCTGCGCGTTCTCGATGGCCCGCGTGACGAGCGGGGACTCGATCGCCTCGCCCTCGGGCATCTTGAGCTTCTGCATGATCCACGCGACGCGATCGGACGCGAAGATGCGCAGCAGCGGATCCTGGAGCGAAAGGAAGAAGCGGCTGGAACCGGCGTCGCCCTGACGGCCGGCACGACCGCGCAGCTGGTTGTCGACCCGACGGGATTCGTGGCGCTCGGTGCCGATGATGTGCAGGCCGCCGAGCTTCAGGACTTCCTCGTGCCGCAGCTTCCATTCGTCGCGGAGCTGCGCGACCTTCTGCTGCTTGGCTTCGTCGGACAGGTCGGTCTGCGCCTCGAGGCGCTGGATCTCCGGCTCCGGATTTCCACCTAGCACGATGTCGGTACCGCGGCCCGCCATGTTCGTGGCGATCGTGATCATCTTCGGCCGACCGGCCTGGATGATGATCTCGGCTTCGCGTGCGTGCTGCTTCGCGTTCAGGACCTGGTGCGGCAGCTTTTCGCGGTCGAGCAGCTGCGACAGCAGTTCGGAGTTCTCGATCGAGGTCGTGCCGACGAGCACCGGCTGCCCGCGGTCGTAGCACTCGCGGATGTCGCGCACGACGGCGTCGTGCTTTTCCTTGTCGGTCTGGAAGACCTGGTCCATCCGGTCGACCCGGATCATCGGGTGGTGCGTCGGGATCAGCACCGTCTCGAGACCGTAGATGTGCTGGAACTCGAAGGCCTCGGTATCGGCCGTGCCCGTCATGCCCGCAAGCTTCCCGTACATCCGGAAGTAGTTCTGGAAGGTGATGGCGGCGAGCGTCTGGCTCTCGCGCTGGATGTTCGCGCCTTCCTTCGCCTCGACGGCCTGGTGCAGGCCGTCGGACCACCGGCGCCCTGCCATGAGACGGCCGGTGAACTCGTCGACGATGATCACTTCGCCGTTCTGGACGACATAGTGCTGGTCGCGGTGGTACAGCGCGTGGGCACGCAATGCTGCGTAGAGGTGATGCATGAGACCGATGTTCGCGGCGTCGTACAGGCTGCCGCCTTCGGTCAGCAGGCCTGCATCGGTCAGCAGCTGCTCGGACTTCTCGTGCCCCGCTTCGGTCAGCAGCACCTGGTGTGCCTTCTCGTCGACCGTGAAGTCGCCGGGGCCGTTCTCTTCCGCCACGCGGTCGAGCAGCGGCACGACCTGGTTCACGCGAACGTACAACTCGCTCGTGTCCTCGGCCTGGCCGGAGATGATGAGCGGCGTGCGCGCCTCGTCGATCAGGATCGAGTCGACCTCGTCGACGATGGCGAACGGCAGGGTGCGCTGCACGCGCTCCGCCGTGTGATACACCATGTTGTCGCGCAGGTAGTCGAAACCGAACTCGTTGTTCGTGCCGTACGTGATGTCCGATGCGTAGGCGGCCTGCTTGAGGTCGTGCTCCATCTGCGACAGGTTCACGCCGACGGTCAGGCCGAGGAACCCGTAGAGCTTGCCCATCCAGGCGGCATCGCGGCTGGCCAGGTAGTCGTTCACCGTGATGACGTGAACGCCATTGCCCGCGAGCGCATTCAGGTAGGCCGGCAGGGTCGCGACGAGCGTCTTGCCTTCGCCGGTCCGCATCTCGGCGATCTTGCCTTCGTGCAGCACCATGCCGCCCACGAGCTGGACATCGAAGTGCCGCATCCCGAGGACGCGCCGACCGGCTTCGCGAACGACGGCAAAGGCTTCCGGCAGGATCTGGTCGAGGGTTTCACCCTTGGCGAGTCGCGCCTTGAATTCGTCGGTCCTGCCTCGCAACGCCTCGTCGCTCAGCGACTGGACGGAGGACTCGAGGGCGTTGATGGCGCGCACGGTCTGCATGTAACGCTTGAGCAGACGGTCGTTGCGGCTGCCGAATACCTTCTTGAGCAGATTGGCGATCATTGAATGAGGAACGAGCGGTGGACGCCTGCGAAATGCATCGAGGGGTGGGGACTCCCGCCCTCACCCCTCGACGCTGGAATCTGTCAGTGGCCCGGCATCGGGCCGGGCGGCTCGAAGACACCGCATCCGGCAGCGGTTTTCGAGCGCGCGGATATTAACATAGGGACATGCAGCAACTCCGACGCAGCCGCGGGTCCTCCGCGGCGAAACCCATCGCCGCCTGGCTCTCAGGGCTGGAGCGTTCGAACGCGCTCGCGAGTCACGCGGAGATGCTCCTCCGACTCCAGGCGATCTACGCCCGATGCGTGCCCCCGGGGATGGCGAACGCGAGCGAACTTGCCAATGTCCGGGACGGCGTCGCCGTCGTCATCGCGCATTCCGGTGCCGTCGCCCATCGCCTGCGCATGCTCGCGCCGTCGCTGGTCCTGGCGTTGCGCAAGGGTGGTGCCGCGGTCTCCGAGCTGAAGGTCGTGGCGCAGGCGCCGCCTCCCGCGCCGGTACCCCGCGAGAAGCACGCGCTGCCGTCGCAGGCGGCGCTCGACAGCGTTCAGGCGCTGGCCGCCGAACTCGAGCCGTCGCCACTGCGAAGTGCGCTCGAAGCCATGGCCGCCCGGCAGAAACGCGATCTCAGATCGCGAGGATGACCCGCTCGAAGACGTAGAAGGCCATGAATACCGCGGCGGCGAGGACGGTGTAGCGGACGATCTGCCCGCAGAGCCGCAGGTAGCGGCGATCACGGGTCGCGACGAAGAACCCCATGCAGCCGATGATGGCGAGCAGAACGATGAACCCTGCGATCCGCAGCATCAGCATGGCGCGGATGTCCTTCCGTGCGGCCCGTCAGGCGCTCTGCAGCTGGAGCCGGGCAAACGCCGGCGCGCGTTCGGTCTCGAGGAATTCCGCGTATTCCCAGGCGCGCTCGTCCTCCAGGAGGCGACGCAGCAGCGCGTTGTTGAGCGCGTGGCCCGACTTGTGGGCGCTGAACGCGCCGATCAGCGGATGGCCGAGCAGGTAGAGATCGCCGATCGCGTCGAGGACCTTGTGCTTCACGAACTCGTCGTCGTAACGGAGCCCGTCGGCATTCAGCACGCGGTACTCGTCCATCACGATGGCGTTGTCGAGACTGCCGCCGAGCGCGAGGCCCTGGGCACGCATGCTCTCGACCTCGTGCATGAAACCGAAGGTCCGGGCGCGGCTCACTTCCTTCACGTACGAGTGCGTCGCGAAATCGACGACAACCCGGTTACCCGACGAATCGAAGGCCGGATGGCTGAAGTCGATCGAGAACTCGAGCCGGAATCCGTCGTGCGGATCGAGCCGTGCCCACTTGTCGCCGTGACGCACCTCGACGGACTCGCGGACGCGGATGAAGCGCTTGGGAGCGTTCTGCTCCTCGACGCCGGCCGACTGGATCAGGAACACGAATGGCGCCGCGCTGCCATCCATGATCGGGATCTCTGCCGAGGTCAGGTCGACGTGCAGGTTGTCGATGCCGAGACCCGCGAGTGCCGACATCAGGTGCTCTACCGTCGAGACGCGCACGCCCTCGTGCTCGAGGCACGACGACAGTCGGGTGTCCTTGACGACATACGGACCGGCCTGGATGTCGACCGGCTCGGGCAGGTCGACGCGGTGGAACACGATCCCGGTGCCCGGCGCGGCCGGACGCAACGTGAGGAACACCTTCTCGCCGGTGTGCAGGCCGACGCCGGTGGCGCGGACGATGTTCCTGAGGGTTCTCTGCCGGAGCATTCCGGTGGATCCGGGCGTTGCGACGGGCGTGGGTTCGGGCATGGATGTGTCTCCCGGAGGGGCAGTTAGGGTATCACGGCACCGTCCGTTTCCGGACCTGCCAACCCTGCGGATGTCAGTGCAGACGCAGTGTCGACGGGCCCGGACCGGTGTCGTGGATGCCGGCGGCCGCCTCAGTCGGCCTGACGGCGCAGGAACGCCGGGATGTCCAGCGTCTCGATGCCCGTCTGCTTCATCGCCTCGATCGTGTCGCGATTGCGGCGACGGATCACGGCCGGCGTGTCGAGGTCGCCGTGGTTCGAGTCCATGACGATCGGCGCGGCATCGGTGCCGGTGCGAAGGACGAGCTTCGGCTGCTGCCGCACGATCGGATTCCCGAGACCGGTCGCGACCATCGTCACGCGGAGGCTCTCGCCCAGCGATTCGTCGATCACGGTACCGACGATCACGGTCGCGTCTTCCGCGGTGAAGCCCTTGATCGTGTTCATGACCTCGTGGACTTCCTTCATCTTCAGGCTCGTGCTGGCGGTGATGTTCACGAGAACTCCGCGTGCGCCGGCGAGGTTGACATCCTCGAGCAGCGGGCTCGCGACGGCGGCTTCCGCGGCCTCGGTCGCACGGTACGGACCCGACGCGACCGACGAACCCATCATCGCCATGCCCGTCTCGGACATGATCGTGCGGACGTCCGCGAAGTCGACGTTCACGAGACCCGGGCACTTGATCACTTCGGCGATGCCGGCGACGGCGCCGTGCAGCACGCCGTTGGCGGCGCGGAACGCGTCGAGCATCGAGACGTCCTCACCGAGCACGGCCATCAGCTTGTCGTTCGGGATCACGATCAGCGAGTCGACACGCTGCGCGAGTTCCTCGAGGCCCTGCTGCGCGATCTTCAGGCGCTTGCCTTCGAACCCGAACGGCTTCGTGACCACCGCGACCGTCAGGATGCCCAGTTCCTTCGCGACTTCCGCGACGATCGGCGCAGCACCCGTGCCCGTGCCGCCGCCCATGCCGGCCGTCAGGAACAGCATGTCCGCGCCTTCGATCATCTCGATGATCCGCTCGCGATCCTCGATGGCGGCCTGGCGGCCGACGTCCGGGTTCGCACCGGCGCCGAGACCCTTCGTCACGCCGTTGCCGAGCTGGAGCGTCCGATGGGCGTTGTTGCGCTTCAACGCCTGCGCATCCGTGTTCAGGCAGATGAACTCCACGCCATCGACGCCGCGCTCGATCATGTGATCCACGGCATTGCCGCCGCAGCCGCCCACACCCACCACCTTGATGACCGCTTCCTGCGACTGCGAATCGATGATCTCGAACATTTTGTTGTCTCCTGGTACCCGTTGAATTCAGTGATTGATTGCCGCCCGGCAACCGCCCGATGCCTTGCCTGCCCCGTGGTCAGAAATTGACCGTGAACCATTCCTTCATGCGACTGAACACCTGCTGGAAGCTCCCCGTCGAAAGCTTCACCAGATCCCTGCGCTGCTGCTGTTCGTGGGCTGCCATCAGCAGCCCGACACCCGTCGAGAATCGCGGGCCGCGCACGACCTCCGCGAGCGGCCCGAGGTAGTTCGGCACACCGAGACGCACCGGCATGTGGAACACCTCCTCGCCCAGCTCGACCATGCCCTGCATGCCCGCGCTGCCACCGGTGATGACGATGCCGGACGACAGGAGGTCCTCGTAGCCGCTGCGGCGCAGTTCCGCCTGCACGAGCGAGTAGAGCTCTTCCACGCGCGGCTCGATCACCTCGGCGAGCGTCTGGCGCGACAGCTGCCGCGGCTCGCGATCGCCGACGCCCGGCACCTCGACCATGTCCGCCGGATTCGCGAGCTGGCGCAGCGCGCAGCCGTACTTGCGCTTGATCTCTTCCGCTTCCTTGGTGGGCGTGCGCAGCGCCATCGCGATGTCGTTCGTGATCTGGTCACCCGCGATCGGGATCACGGCCGTGTGCCGGATCGCACCGTGCGTGAACACAGCGATGTCGGCCGTGCCGCCACCGATGTCGACGAGCGCCACGCCGAGATCCTTCTCGTCCTCGGAGAGCACGGCCTGCGCGGACGCGAGCGGCTGGAGGATCAGGTCGCGCACCTCGAGTCCGCAGCGCCGCACGCACTTCAGGATGTTCTGCGCAGCCGACACGGCACCGGTGACGATGTGCACCTTCACCTCGAGCCGCACGCCGGCCATCCCGAGGGGCTCGCGCACATCCTCCTGGCCGTCGATCACGAACTCCTGGTTGAGCACATGCAGGATCTGCTGGTCGGTCGGGATGTTCACGGCCTTCGCCGTCTCGATCACGCGGTCGACGTCGAACTGCGAGACCTCGCGGTCCTTGATGGCGACCATGCCGTGCGAATTGAAGCTCTTGATGTGGCTGCCCGCGATCCCGGTGTAGACCTCCTTGATCTTGCAGTCGGCCATCAACTCGGCTTCCTCGAGCGCGCGCTGGATCGCGTTGACGGTGGACTCGATGTTCACCACCACGCCCTTCTTCAATCCGCGCGACGGCGCCGTACCCATGCCGACGACCTCGAAGCCACCTTCCGGCTTCGCTTCCGCCACGATGGCGATGACCTTGGACGTACCGATGTCCAGGCCCACCATCAGGTTGCGCGCTTCCTTGCTCTTGCTGCCGCGCGTCATGCGTTTCTGTTCGGCGAGATCCATCGCTCCCTTCTCCTCGTCACGCCCCGTTGCCCATGGTGCGGACCCGCGCCGCGAATCCGTTCGGATAGCGCAGGTCCACGATCTGCGGCTGCTCGCGCATCCGGCCCACGCTTGCCGCGTAGACCGAGACGAACTTCGCGAGCCGCTCCGTCATCTTTTCGCGCCCGAGTTCGAGCGCCATCCCGTCTTCCAGCCGCAGGCGCCACGCGCGCCGGTCGGACACTTCCACCGCTGCCAGCCGGAACCCCAGCGATTCGATCAGCGTGCGGAACGTCCGATAGTTCGTCGCGATCTCGGCCGACACTTCGCGCGGGCCCGAGAACACCGGCAGCTTCTCGTCGGACGCCGCCGCGAAGATCTCGCCGTGCGTGTTCACCAGCCCCTCGTCGCCCCAGCGGGCGAGCGCCTCGTGCTCCTCGAGCACGACCTCGAGGCGGTCCGGCCAGTGGCGGCGCAGTTGCGCGCGACGCACCCAAGGCAGCTTCTCGAACGCGAGTCGCGAGTTGTCGAGATGGATCGTGAAGAAGTTGCCGCGCAGTTCGCGATGCACGACGGTGTCGATCTGCGCGCGGGTGACCTGCGAGACGCTGCCCACCACCTTCACTTCACGCACGGGGAACACCGGCAGATGGATCACCGTGAGCAGCACGATGTACATCAGCGCGACGGTGGCCACCCCGTACAGGAAGTTGGCGATGGCGGTCAGCAGCTCGGGTCTATCCCACATGGGCGAGCTCCAGGATCTCGACCACGAGCCGGTCGAACTCGATGCCTGCCGCGCGCGCGGCCATCGGCACGAGGCTGTGTCCGGTCATGCCCGGCGACGTGTTCATCTCGAGCAGCGCGATGCTGCCGTCGGCCCGGCGGATCAGGTCGGCGCGGCCCCAGCCTTCGCAGCCGAGCGCAGCCGCGGCGCGAAGCACGAGTGCGCGGATCGCCTGCTCTTCCGCATCGGGCAGGCCGCACGGGCAGAAGTACTTCGTGTCGTCGGTGAAGTACTTGTTGGTGTAGTCGTAGTTGCCCTGCGGCGCCTCGATGCGCACGAGCGGCAGCGCACGATCGCCGAGGAATGCCGCCGTGTATTCCTGCCCCGCGACGAACTCCTCCGCGAGGATCAGCCGATCGTTCTTCGCGGCGAGCGCGTACGCGTCCGCCATCTGGTCGGCGTGCGTGACTTTCGTGAGTCCGAGGCTGGACCCTTCGCGGGCCGGCTTCACGATCAGCGGCAGGCCGAGGCGTTCGGCGACGGCGGCGAAATCACTGTCGGCCTGCAGCACTTCCCAGCGCGGGGTCGGCAGATCGTTCGCGACCCACACCATCTTCGTGCGGACCTTGTCCATCGACAGCGCGGACGCCATCACGCCGCTGCCCGTGTACGGAATGTCCATCAGTTCGAGCGCGCCCTGCACCGTGCCGTCCTCGCCCCAGCGGCCGTGCAACGCGATGAAGACGCGATCGAAGCCTTCGTCCTTCAGTGCGTGCAGCGGACGTTCCGCCGGATCGAACGCGTGGGCGTCGACGCCGGCGCGACGCAGCGCGTCCAGTACCGCCGTGCCCGACAGGATCGAGATCTCGCGCTCGCCGGATCGTCCGCCGAACAGCACGGCTACCTTGCCGAAGTGGTTCATGCGCGGCCCTCCACGGCATCGGTCGCGAGGTGCTCGCCGATGATCCGCACCTCGGGTTCGAGCCGGACGCCGCACTCGCGCGCCACGATGTCGCGCACGAGCTGGATCAGCTGCTCGATGTCCGCGGCCGTCGCATCGCCGGCGTTCACGATGAAATTCGCGTGCTTCGTCGAGACTTCCGCACCACCGATGCGCCGGCCCTTCAGCCCGCACGACTGGATGAGCCGCGCTGCGTGATCGCCGGGCGGGTTGCGGAACACGGACCCCGCGTTCGGCTGGCCGAGCGGCTGCGTCGCGATGCGCTTCGAGAGAAATTCCTTGATGCGCGCGCGCGCCGCGTGACCGTCGCCCGGCGTGAAACGGAACCACGCCGCGAGGAACCACTCCTCCGGCATCGGCGCGAGGCACGACGCATGTGCGGACGGCGAACCCGCATCGGGGCGCAGCGCGCAGTGACGGTAGGCGATCTCGTAGTCGGCCGGCGTGCGACTGCGCAGCGCACCGGTGCGGTCGAGCACTAGCACGCGCTCGACGCGTTCCCACGTCTCGGACCCGTAGCAGCCGGCGTTCATCGCGAGCGCGCCACCGACGGTGCCCGGGATGCCGGCGAGAAACTCTGCGCCCTCGAACTCGTGCATCGACGCGAAGCGCGCGACCTTCGGGCTCGCGACTCCGGCCTCGGCGTGGACCAGTCCGTCCGCCGTCATCTCGATGCGTCCGAGCGCGCCGTGGAGGAACACGACCGTGCCGCGGAATCCGCCGTCGCGCACGAGCAGGTTGCTGCCGAGGCCGACGAACACGACCGGTTCACCGGCCGGCAGCGAACGCACGAACACGGCGAGGTCGTCGAGATCGACCGGCACGTACACGCGATCGGCGACCCCGCCTGCGCGCCAGCTCACGTGGCGACGCATGGACTCGCCGACGCGGATCGCGCCGCGCGGTTCGTGATGGAAGACGGGTTCGGTCATCCTCATCCCTCGGAGACTCCGGCTTCGCCGGCTTCGGCCGCGGCAGCGCGGACCATCCCCGGCACCTGTCCGATGGACCCCGCGCCCATCGTCACGACGACATCACCGTCGCGCGCGAGGTCGAGGATCGCGTCGGGAAGATCCTTCCATTGCTCGATGAACACGGGTTCGACCTTGCCCTGCACGCGCACGGCACGCGCGAGCGAGCGACCATCGGCTGCGACGATCGGCGCTTCGCCGGCGGCGTACACCTCGGTCAGCAGCAACGCGTCGACGGACGACAACACCTTCACGAAGTCCTCGAAGACGTCGCGCGTGCGGGAATAGCGATGGGGCTGGAACGCGAGCACGAGCCGGCGGCCGGGATACGCACCGCGGGCCGCGGCGAGCGTCGCCGCCATCTCGACCGGGTGATGCCCGTAGTCGTCGACGAGCGTGCAGGTGCCACCGGACCGCAGCGCGATCTCGCCGTAGTGCTGGAAGCGACGGCCGACGCCCCGGAACTCGAAGAGCGCACGGACGATCGCGGCGTCGGACGCACCGACTTCCATCGCGACTGCGATCGCGGCGAGCGCGTTCTGCACGTTGTGCAGGCCGGGCAGGTTCAGCACGACATCGAGTTCGCGTGCGGGCGTCCCGTTGGCGGCGCGCTGCACCCGGAAGCGCATCCGGCCGTCTTCCGCGCGGACGTCGACGGCGCGCACCTGGGCGTCCTCGTGCATGCCGTACGTCGTGACGGGCTTCGACACGATCGGCAGGATCGAGCGCACGTGCGGATCATCGATGCACAGCATCGCCATGCCATAGAACGGCAGGTGCTGGAGAAATTCGACGAAGGCCTGGCGCAGCCGCGCGAAATCGTGGCCGTACGTTTCCATGTGATCGGCGTCGATGTTCGTGACGACGGCCAGCACGGGTTGCAGGTACAGGAACGACGCGTCGGATTCGTCGGCCTCGACGACGATGAACTCGCCGCTGCCGAGCTTCGCGTTGGAGCCCGCGGCTTCGAGACGTCCGCCGATCACGAAGGTCGGGTCCATCCCGGCCTCGGCGAGGATGCTCGCGACGAGCGACGTCGTGGTCGTCTTGCCGTGCGTGCCCGCGACGGCGATGCCCTGCTTCAGACGCATCAGTTCGGCGAGCATCAGCGCGCGCGGCACGACCGGCACGCGACGCGCACGGGCCGCGGCCACTTCGACGTTCTCGGCCTTCACGGCGGTCGAGATCACGACGGCGTCGGCGCCCTCGACGTTCGCGGCGTCGTGACCAAAGTGGATCGTCGCGCCACCGGCGCGCAGACGCTGCGTCGTCGCGCTCTCGGCGAGATCGGATCCGCTGACCTGGTAGCCGAGGTTCAGCATCACCTCGGCGATGCCGCTCATCCCGGCGCCGCCGATGCCCACGAAATGCACGTGCTTGACCTTGTGTTTCATGGCTGCTGTTCCATCGTGGAATGGGCGGACGGGGTCGTCATGCGGCCCCCGCGCCGGAGAGTTCCGCGCAGGCGTCGGCCGCGACGCGCGCGGCGTCGGGCTTCGCGAGCGACCGTGCGCGACGCGCCATCTGCAGGAGCGTGTCGCGCGTGAGGCTCCCGATCGTCTCGGCGAGCTTCTGCGGCGTGAGCTGCGGTTGCGGCACGAGCAGCGCGGCGCCCTGGTCCGCGAGGAACTTCGCGTTGGCCGTCTGGTGATCGTCGACCGCATGCGGGAACGGCACGAAGATCGCGGCGACGCCGGCCGCGGCGACTTCGGCAACAGTCAGCGCACCGGCGCGGCAGATCACGCAATCGGCCTCGCCGAGCGCGGCCGCCATGTCGTCGATGAACGCGACGCAGTCGCCGTCGACACCGGCGTTCGCGTAGTGGCTGCGGAGCGCGTCGATGTGCTTCGCGCCGGACTGGTGCTTCACGGTCGGCCGCGCGGTCGTGGCCATCGTCGCGAGCGCCGCAGGCACGGCTTCGTTGAGCGCCTGCGCGCCGAGACTGCCGCCGACCACGAGCAGTTTCAGCGGACCGCTGCGGCCGGCGAAGCGCGCTTCCGGCGCGTCGAGCGCGAGGATGTCCGCCCGGACCGGATTGCCGATCCAGTCAGCCTTCGGCAGTGCCCCGGGGAAGCCCTGCAGCCGGCGATCGGCGAGCTTCGCGAGCACCTTGTTGGCGAGGCCGGCGATCGCGTTCTGTTCGTGCAGCACGAGTGGCCGGCGCAGCAGCGCGGCCATCATCCCGCCCGGAAACGAGATGTACCCGCCCATGCCGAGCACGACGTCCGGACGCACGCGGAAGATCACGCGGGCGCACTGCGCGAAGGCGATGAACAGATTGACCGGCAGCAGCGCCTTGCGCAGCAGGCCCTTGCCGCGCAGGCCGGCGAAGCGGATGTACTCGATCGGATAGCCGCGCTTCGGCACGAGGTCGGCTTCCATGCCGGCGCGCGAACCGAGCCAGACGATGCGCCAGCCGCGTTCCCGCAGGACATTCGCGACGGCGAGCGCCGGCATGATGTGTCCGCCGGTCCCGCCGGCCATCACGAGCAATGTGCGGGAGGCGCTCATGCGGCCCTCGCAAGCATGAGCTGGACGTTTTGGCTCCGGCATAACGTCGGCACGCCGACGTGAGCCTCCACCGAAACAGGCAGCACGATGAGGGCTTGGCGCTTCGCGCCGCGAGGTCCGCTCATGCGGCCCTCCCGAGCATGAGCTGCCTGTTTTCGTAGTCAACGCGCAGAAGGATCGCCACGGCGACGATGTTCGCGACGAGCCCGCTGCCGCCGAACGACAGCAGCGGAAGCGTCAGGCCCTTCGTCGGGAGCACGCCGAGATTCACGCCCATGTTGATGAGCGCCTGCGTGCCGATCCAGAGACCGACACCCTGCGCGACGAGCGCGGCGAACGACCGGTCGAGCCGCGCGGCCTGACGGCCGATCGCGAAGGCGCGCGTGACGAGCCAGGCGAACAGGCCCAGCACCGTGATCACGCCGAGGAATCCGAATTCCTCGCCGATGACCGCGAGCAGGAAGTCGGTGTGCGCTTCCGGGAGGTAGAAGAGTTTCTCGACGCTCGCGCCGAGACCGACGCCGATCCATTCGCCGCGGCCGAACGCGATCAGCGCATGCGACAGCTGGTAGCCGGTCTTCAGCGGATCGGCCCACGGATCCAGGAAGCCCGTGACGCGCTGCAGGCGGTACGGCGCAACGAGGACCAACGTGATGAAGCCGACGATGAGCAGCAGCATCAGGCCCGCGAACAGTCGCCAGTTCATCCCGCCGAGGAACAGCAGGCCCATCGCGATGACGGTGATGACCGTGAACGCACCGAAGTCGGGTTCCCACAGCAGCAGCGTGCCGGCGAACAGCATCACGGCGGCCATCGGCAGGAAGCCCTTGCGGAAGCTGCCCATGAACGCCGCCTTGCGCACCGTGTAGTCGGCGGCGTAGAGGACGACGGCGAGCTTCGCGAGTTCGGACGGCTGGAAGTTCAGCCCCATGAAACGCAGCCACCGGCGGCTGCCGTTCACCTTCGTGCCGAGGCCGGGCACGAGGACGATGACGAGCAGCAGTGCCGCGATGGCGAAGAGCCACGGCGCGATCTGCTGCCAGCGATGCATCGGCATCTGGAACACGGCGAAGCCGGCGGCGAGCCCGATCCCGAGGAAGATCGAATGGCGGACGAGGTAGTACGTCGGCTGGAACTTCGTGAGCCGGCCCGCCTCCGCCGTCGCGATCGACGCCGAGTACACCATCACGAGTCCGATCGCGAGCAGCAGGATCGCCGACCAGACGAGCGATTCGTCGAGCTCGGCCATGAAGCCCGCGGGGCGCTTCATCGCGTCGGCGAGCATGACTGGCGCTCCTTCAGGTGGGCGACCGCCGCGCGGAACACGTCGGCGCGGTGCTCGTAGTTGCGGTACATGTCGAAGCTCGCGCACGCCGGCGACAGCAGCACGGCATCGCCGCCGTGCGACACGTCGAAGGCGCTGCGGACGGCCTCGTCCATGTCGGCCGCACGCACCTGCACGACGGCGTGCGGCGTGAGGGCCTCGGCGATGCGGTCGCGGTCGCGGCCGATCAGCACGACGGCACGGGCGTGGGCCGCGGCGGCCGGACCGAGCGGGGAGAAATCCTGCCCCTTGCCATCGCCACCGGCGATCAGGACGACGGGCTCGCGCATGCCGGTGAGCGCGGCGACGGTGGCGCCGACGTTCGTGCCCTTCGAATCGTCGTAGAACCTGCGGCCGCCGATCTCGTCGACGAACTCGACGCGATGGGGCAGTCCGCGGAACGTCGTCAGCGCGGCGAGCAGCGGCGCTTCGTCGAGGCCGATGGCGCGCGCGAGTGCGAGCGCGGCGAGCGCGTTCGCGGCGTTGTGCAGTCCGGCGAGCGGGAGGCGCGACACGGCGAGCAGCGCGCGTCCGCCCTGCGCGAGGAATGCCTCGCCATCGACATCGACGAGGCCCCAGTCGGTGTCGCGCGACGCTGCGTTCAGTCCGAAGCTCGCAGCGTGCGCGCCGGGCGGCAGCATCGCGACCGTCGCGGCGTCATCGCGGTTCACGATGCACGTGGCGGCGCCCGCGAAGATGCGTGCCTTCGCCGCGCCATAGCCGGCCATGCCGTCGTAGCGATCGAGGTGGTCCTCGGAGAGATTCAGCACGGTGGCCGCATCGGGACGCAACGTGGTCGTCGTCTCGAGCTGGAAGCTCGACAGTTCGAGGACGACGGCGCCGGGCAGCGGCGATTCGCC
>CAUJJX010000128.1 GCA_963205165.1 Pseudomonadota bacterium
TCATCCAGCAGCAGGGGTACCTCGGGTTCAGCGCGTGTCACTGCGTGGAACGAAAGAGAAGTACGAGTCGTTCCAGTGGAGTGGAGCGAATGACGGCTAACCCGGCGCTCGTTCGGACTGGCCGCCTGCGGCGTCCAGCCGTGCAGCTTTCACATGAGGCATTGGCAAGATCCCGCCTGGACCAGAGACGGTTCATTTCGACGGGATCATCGTTGGAGAAGTCGTTTCGACCGGTGATCCGGAAGAGGACAAAAAGCTGGTTCGCCAGCTCTCGAGGACAACACACTGGCGAGAGCGCGGCGCGCCCCGGTTCTTTTCTCCCGGGTGGTGTAAGGGTCACGATGTCCACCGGGCGAGCCTTCCTGCGATGGCGGCAGACCTGCATGCAGCAACAAGTTGCAGGCCATCGGTAGAGGCCATCGTCATCCGGGTGCAGGGCGGGGCCGTCGGCCACCGCCCAGGGCGCCGCTCAGGCCCCGCGGGATTTCCGCTTCCCGGCCCAGCCGACGACTGCGAGTCCGAGGGCCATCAGGGCGTAGGTTTCCGGCTCCGGTACGGCAGCCACCTCGAAGCCGATGCGGTAGATCTCGGTGTCGGCCGCAAGCTGGCTGTCGAACACGTTGCCGGCCGCCGTGGTCAATCCGTTGTAGGCCGCGAATTCCGCGAAGTTGAATGCCACCACCGAGTTCTGGTCCGCGCGCAGGCCGTTGTCGCCGACGAACGCGGCGGCCAGCGGATCGAAGACTTCGGAGCCGGCATCCCACACGTCGCGACTGCGCTGCGTGATGCTCGCGATCTGCAGATTCCCCTGGTCGTCGAACAGCTGGTAGCGCTGCGCGCCATCGTTGCCGATGAAGAAGTCGTTGCTGGGCACGACCATCGACGCGAACGAGAAGAACCGGTTTGCCGCGGTGTCGACCGTGAAGGTCATCGACCGGGACATGCCCGGCATCAGCGGGGCGCCGATGGTGCCGATCGTGGCACCGGGATCCGCGGCGGCGAACGCCGGAAGCCACGCGCTCCCGCTGCCACCCTCGGCGACGGAGATGATCGCGGGCGTTGCTGCCTGACCGATGTCGAACGCGTCGAAGACGCCGCTGTGGAAGCCCAGATGCAGCGGCGCGAACACGACACTGTTGGACGGTGCCAGGTTGTCGATGGTGACCGTGACCTGCACCTGTGCCGCAGAGGCGGCACCGCTGGCGAGAAGCGCGACGGCGAGGGCCGTCCGTGTGAAGCGGGTGATCGTCATGGAATGTCTCCTGGAGTCGGGGCTGGCGTCCACGGCGATCCGTGTCCGCACACATCCCATCCTCCGGTGCCGGAGTCACGCAGTCCTCACGCGAACTTCACGGCCCCGTGATGACTTCATGGGCGGCCATCGGCTTTCATGTGCATCCGCTCGCGGAGCTCCGCCGTAGAAGGTTCGTGAACATGCGCTCCCTCCTTCTCGTGGAAGACGACGACGCCATCGCCGAGGTGGTGACGCTGCACCTGCGCGAAGCCGGCTTCCAGGTCCGACGCGAGCGCGACGGCGGCGTCGCGATTCAGGTGGTCACGACGGACCGCTTCGATCTCGTTCTTCTCGATCTCATGCTGCCGGGAGCGGACGGGCTCGATGTCTGCCGGCAACTCCGCACGAGACCCGACCACGTGCCGCTCATCATCCTGAGCGCCCGCGCCACCGAGACCCACCGCGTGCTGGGGCTGGAGCTGGGTGCGGACGACTATCTTCCCAAGCCCTTCTCGATGCTCGAACTGGTGGCGCGGGTGCGTGCGCTTCTGCGACGCGCGGAAAAGCAGCGCGTGCCGACGGGTCCCGCCCCCGCGCTGCGATTCGGCCCGTACACCCTCGACCCCGTGCGACGGGAACTGCGCCGGGCTGGCGACACCATCCCGCTGACGTTGCGGGAGTTCGACCTGCTCCATTTCCTCGCGCGGCATCCCGGGGAAGTGTTCAGCCGCGGCGCGCTGCTCGACCGCGTCTGGGGGGCCGGTTTCGAGGGCTACGAGCACACGGTCAACTCGCACATCAATCGCCTGCGCATGAAGGTCGAGGCGGACCCGCAGACGCCTCGTCTCATCGAGACGGTGTGGGGCGTGGGCTACCGCCTCGGCGACGTGGCAATCCCCGCATGACCGCCTCGTTCACGCGGCGCATCGTGCTCGCGTTCGCGCTGCTGCTGCTCGCGTTCGGTCTGCTCGTCGCCTTTCTCGGGCACCGCGTCACCATCCAGCATGAGCAGGAGACGCTGCAGCGGCTCTCGCACGGGCTCGCACGGCACATCGTCGAGCACTGGCCCCAGGTGGCCCGGTCGGCAGACGGCGCCATGGATCGCGCAGCGCTCGACGACGTGCTGCACATGCTGATGGTGGTGAACCCGGCGATCGAGGTCTACGTGCTCGACAGCAGCGCGCAGGTGCGGAGCTACCTCGGTGAACCCGGCGCCGTGCGAGAGCCCCGGGTCGACATGGTGGCGATGCGCGCCTTCCTTGCCGGTGCGCCCCTGCCACTGCTCGGCTCGGACCCGAAGGTGCCCGGCGCGCCGAAGATCTTCAGCGTCGCACCGTTTCCGCAGAGGGCGGACGGCAGCACGCCCGGCTATCTCTACGTGGTGCTGAACGGTGAGGCCCGGACCCGCATCGCCGCGGGCATCGACACCAATCGCGTCTGGCAGACGACGCTCCTGATCGGCGTCGCCGGACTGCTGGTCACGCTGGGCATCGGCCTGATGACGTTCCACACCCTGACGCGCCCGCTGCGTCGAGTGGCCGCGCGCATGCGCACGTTCGGCCTGGGCAACACCGGCGCGGGCACGCCGACGCCCGTCGGCGACGCACCACGCGACGAAGTCCGGGCCATCGAGGATTCGTTCGATGCGATGGCCGGGCGCATCAGCGCGCAGGCCCAGGCCCAGGCAGAGCAACAGGGCGCGCACCGCGAGATCATCGCCAACGTCGCGCAC
>CAUJJX010000129.1 GCA_963205165.1 Pseudomonadota bacterium
GCACGATTGACTCAAGTCAATCCCGCTGCCATCGTCGGCGCGGACAATTCTCTCGAGGCTTCACCGACGGAGGTCATGATGGCGGACGAGAATCTCGAATCCAGTGCGGCCGACGCAGTGCAGGGCGGCGGTGACATCCAGGCGCGCGTGCGTGATCTGACGCTCGCGGCCCTGCGGGATCGCCGGCTCGATTTCGCGGCGATCCAGTCGGTGATGCGGCAGGTGGGCGACGGCATCTCGGTCGGCGCCGGGAAGCACGGTGCCGAGATGAAGAGCACGCTCGCGGCCGCCTTCAAGGGCATGGATGAAGCCATCGGCAAGTCCGCCCAGAATGCGAAGCTGACCCTAGAGGAGCTCGCCTCGAAGGGGCGCGAGACCAGCGATGCCGAATGGAAGTCGGCGTTCGAGACGTTGAGCCGGCTGGAGGGTGAATTCGTCACGACGGTGTCCCGGCTGGCCGAGCGCACGGGTGGCGTCATGAAGGACGAACTCCAGTCCATCGCGGCCCACGCGACGCGCACCGGCACCGATACCGGGGCGTCCGTCGCGAAGGTCACGACCGAGTTCGCCCAGCGCATGTCGGCCCTCGGCGGCGATGCCACGAAAGCCGGATTCGACGCCGCGAAGGATGTCGCCGACCGGCTCGCGCAGATGACGAGCGGGTTTCTCGCCGGGGTCTCCGACGCGATCCAGCCGAAGAAGGACGACGCCTCGAAGTAGTCACGTTCACGCCGGCACGGGGCAACGCCTTCGTGCCCGGCAGTCCCAACCACTTTATTGCAACCACGGAAACACACGACGATGTCCCACTACCACGCAGTTGTCTGGCTCGATCACACCGAAGCGCACGTCATCCACTTCTCGCGCGACGACGTCCAGACGTTCACGGCGCACGCGTCCGACAAGCATCCCCATCTGCACCACAAGCGTGGCTCCGTCGGTTCCGGCCACCGTGCGGAAGACGCGCAGTACTTCGGCGAGGTCGTGAAGCTTCTCGGCGGCGCCCAGGAGATTCTGGTCACCGGCCCCGGCAGCGCGAAGCTCGAACTCGTGAAGTACGCGCACAAGCACGCCGCTGCGCTCGTCGACAAGATCATGGGCGTCGAGAGCGCCGATCATCCGACCGACGGTCAGATCGTCGCGCACGCACGTCGCTACTTCGACGCGAAGGACAAGATGCTCGACCAGGGCGGACACCGCTGATCGTTCGTCCGGGGCGCGGTGCGAGCCGCGCCCCGGCGCCGTAGTACCCTCCCGGACGGCCCGCCCGCCGGTGGGCATTCGGGCCTGTCGACAGGCCATGACCCCATCGCGATCACGGTTCCCGTCCCATGCTCGAACACCTTCACGTCTTCCAGGATCTCCCGCGGCTGCGCATGCTCGCGGGCATCCTCATCCGCCACGGCTTCGGCGACGTCATCCGCCGCGCCGGGGTCGGCACCTTCCTCGAACGCGCCGGCGAACTGATCTCGACCGGCCGCGACGAACACCTCGCGGTCTTCGAACTGCCCGTGCGCATCCGGCTCGCACTCGAAGCGATGGGGCCGACATTCGTGAAGCTCGGCCAGGTGCTGTCGACGCGCGTCGACCTCTTTCCGCCCGACTGGATCGCCGAGTTCGAGAAGCTCCAGACGAACGTCCCGCCGACGCCTTTCGAAGACGTCCTGCCGCAGATCACCGACGCCCTCGGTCGTCCGCCGGACGAGGTGTTCCGCGATCTCGAACCGAGCGCCTGGGCGGCAGCATCCATCGCGCAGGTCTACCGCGCCCGCCTGCAGGACGGTACGCCGGTCGTATTGAAGGTCCGGCGTCCCGGCATCCGGCCGATCGTCGAGGCCGATCTCCGCATCCTGCGTTCGATCGCCGTCGTGGCCGAGCGCGAGCTGCCGGAGCTGCGGCGCTTCCAGCCGGAGCAGATGGTCCTGCAGTTCGCGAAGTCACTGGGTCGCGAACTGGACCTCGAGCAGGAGGCCCGTCACCAGGACCGCTTCGCGCGCAATTTCGCCGACGATCCGACGGTCGTGATCCCGCGGATCTACTGGGAGTTCACGTCGGCGTCGATGAACGTGCAGCAGTTCATCGAAGGCGTGCCGGGGCAGGATCTCGCGCTCGTCGAACGCGCCGGGCTCGACCGGAAGATCCTCGCCGATCGCGGTGCGGCGGCAGTCCTGAAGATGATCCTGATCGACGGGTACTTCCACGCGGACCCGCATCCCGGCAACGTGATCTACCTGCCGGGCAACCGCGTCGGGATGATCGATTTCGGCATGGTTGGGCGGCTGTCCGACACGCGGCGCAACCAGATCGTCGACCTGCTGGCCGCGCTGTCCCGGCACGACGAGCACGGGATGATGGCGGTGCTGCTCGACTGGACCGACGACGCCGCCGTCGACGAATCCCGGCTCGCGAACGATCTCGGCGAACTCGTCTTCAACTACGAGCATCTGGCGCTGAAGGACCTCCAGATCGGGCAGCTGCTGTCGGACATCACGGCGATCATGCGCAGCCACTCGATCGTGCTGCCGGCCGATCTCGCGCTGCTGTTCAAGGCGCTCATCACGCTCGAAGGACTGGGCCGGCGGCTCGATCCGGAATTCCAGCTCGTGCCCTACCTCACGCCGTTCGTGAAGCGGGTGCTCGCCGAACGCTACTCGCCGCGTGCCGTCAGCCGTCGCATGCAGCGGAGTGTCGGCGGGCTGCTGGCGTCGCTCGGCGGCCTGCCCGGCGACATCGTCCGGCTGGTGCGCGACGCGCGGCGCGGGCGCATGAAGATCGAGTTCGATCTGAAGCGCCTCGACCATTTCGGCCACCAGATCGACCGCAGTGCGAGTCGCCTGACGATGGGCGTCGTGACCGGGTCACTGATCGTGGGCTCGTCGATCGTGATGACCGTGAGCGGCGGCCCGGAGCTGCTGGGCCTGCCGGTGTTCGGGCTGCTCGGATTCATCGTCGCGATGCTCAACAGCTTCTGGCTGATCTGGTCGATCTGGCAGTCGGGCCGGGAGTAGCGGCCCGCTGTCGTCGCCGTCGGTGCGCCGTGCACCGGAACCGGGGTCAGCCCGCGTCGGATTCGGTCGAGGTCGGCGCTGCGGGTGACGCGATGTCGTGCGTCGTGAGGAAGTCCGCCCGGATGTCGCGCAACTCGTCGGTGAAGACGGCATCGACGCCCCATTCGAAGAGCACGAGCGCGCGGCCCGGGCTGTTCACGGTGTAGGCCGCGATCGCGATGCCGGCCGCGTGGACGTCGGCGATGAGCGCCTCGGTCACGTACTGCTGGTCGACGTGCAGCGCCCGGCACTTCAGGCGGGTGACCGGCTCGCGCCAGTCGGTGGGCGGCTGCCGGACGATCAACGCGCGGGGGAGATCGGGGACGGACTCCATCGCAGCCGCAAGCACCTCTTCCGAGAAACTCGACAGCAGCGGCGACGGACTCGCGTCGGGCCAGAGGCGCTTCACTTCGCGGGCGATGACGTGGCCGGCCTCGGCTTCCTCGCCGTCGTCGGCCTTGATCTCGATGTTCGTCCAGAGGCCGGTCGCGTGGCACAGGACGGCGGCGGCGTCGAGCGCCGGGACGTGTTCGCCGGCGTACTCGTTGCCGAACCAGACCCCGGCATCGAGGCCGCGGAGGTCGTCGGCGGTGAATTCGGCGATGGGTCCGCTGGCGTCGGTCGTGCGGTCGACGGTCGCGTCGTGCATCAGGACTGCGGATCCGCATGCGGCGAGGCGGGCGTCGATCTCGACCCCGGCGAATCCGAGGCCGGCGGCGGCGCGCAGCGCGACGAGCGTGTTCTCGGGGGCGACGCTGCCGCCGGCGCGGTGGGCGACGACGCGCGGATACGGCCAGCGGGTTCGGGTCAGCATGATCTTGTACTCCCGGGCGCTCGGCCCGATATGAAGACGTGGCCCGGCGAGGGCGAGTGCGTATAATTCTGGTTCATTTTTCGAGGGATATCATGCCCATTTACGAGTATCGCTGCGACAAGTGCGGCCATGAGAAGGAGTATCTGCAGAAGGTGAGCGATCCCCTGATCACCGTCTGCCCGTCATGCGGCGAGTCCGCGATGAAGAAGCTGATTTCCGCAGCCGGGTTCCAGTTGAAGGGCAGCGGGTGGTACGCGACCGACTTCAAGAATGGCGGCGGCAAGTCCGCGGCAGCGGCGTCGTCCGGCGCCGCGGCGGCAGAATCGAAGCCAGCTGATTCGAAGCCGGCCGAGTCGGCCAGTTCCGGCGGGGCCTGCAGCAGCGGGCCGTGCCCGGCCTGCACCTGACCCGCAGCAGACTCCGGCCCCACGACGCCATCCAACCGCGCCGGCGACCTTGCCGGTGCCACACACGGAGCGCCATGCGGACCTCGCCCGACGGGCGACGGTCCGCTTCGTTTTTCTCTTGCGACGCTATCTCATCACCGGCCTGCTGATCTGGGTCCCGCTGGGCATCACCTTCTGGGTGCTGCACGCCCTCGTGACCACGATGGACCAGAGCCTCGTGCTGCTGCCCGAGAGCTGGCGACCCCATTCGCTCTTCGGCTTCGACGTGCCGGGGCTGGGTGTCGTGCTCACGATCCTGATCGTCTGGCTGACCGGCGTGTTCGCCGCGAACGTCCTCGGGCAGCGCCTCGTCCTCGCCTGGGAATCCGTCCTCGGACGCATCCCCGTCGTGAAGTCGATCTACAACAGCGTGAAGCAGGTGTCCGACACGCTGTTCTCGTCGAGCGGCCAGGCATTCCGGAAGGCGCTGCTCGTCGAGTGGCCGCGCTCCGGCATGTGGACCATCGGCTTCCTGACCGGCACGCCCGGCGGCGATGTCGCCAACCATCTCGAGGGTGACTTCGTGAGCGTCTACGTGCCCACGACCCCGAATCCGACCGGTGGCTATTTCGTGATGCTGCCGCGCACTGCCGTCATCGAGCTCGACATGAGCGTCGACGATGCCCTCAAGTACATCATCTCGATGGGGGTCGCGCCGCCGGCTGCACCCGTCCGTCGAGCCTGACCGAAACCATCCTCCAGACGACCCCGGACCATGCGTACCAACTATTGCGGACTCATCGACAAGAGCTACCTCGGCCAGACCGTCACCCTGTTCGGCTGGGTGCACCGCAGGCGCGACCACGGTGGCGTGATCTTCATCGACATGCGTGACCGCGAGGGTCTCCTCCAGGTCGTCGTCGATCCGGACACCCCCGAGACCTTCGCGACGGCCGACCGTCTGCGCGGCGAGTTCGTGGTGCAGATCGTGGGCAAGGTGCGCGAGCGCCCGGCCGGCACGACCAACGCGCATCTGAAGAGCGGCGAGATCGAGGTGCTGGCCCAGGAGATCACGCTGCTGAACGCCGCGCTGACGCCGCCCTTCCAGCTCGACGACGAGAACCTCTCCGAGAACGTCCGCCTGCAGTACCGCGTGATCGACCTGCGTCGTCCGCAGATGCAGAAGAACCTCATGCTGCGCTACCGCGTCGCGATGGAGGTCCGGAAGTACCTCGACAACCTCGGCTTCGTCGACATCGAGACTCCGATGCTCACGAAGTCCACGCCGGAAGGTGCCCGCGACTACCTCGTGCCGTCGCGCGTGCACCACGGCGAGTTCTTCGCGCTGCCCCAGTCGCCGCAGCTCTTCAAGCAGCTGCTGATGATGTCGGGCTTCGACCGGTACTACCAGATCACGAAGTGCTTCCGCGACGAGGACCTCCGCGCCGACCGCCAGCCCGAGTTCACGCAGATCGACTGCGAGACGAGCTTCCTCGGCGAGGTCGAGATCCGCGAGATCTTCGAGAACATGATCCGCCACGTCTTCAAGAACGCGATCGATGTCGACCTGCCCGCGACCTTCCCGGTGATGCCGTTCAGCGAGGCGATGGCCCGCTTCGGATCCGACAAACCCGACCTGCGCGTGAAGCTCGAATTCACCGAGCTGACCGACTGCGTCGCCGACGTCGACTTCAAGGTCTTCTCGTCGCCCGCGACGACGCCCGGTGGCCGCGTCGCCGCGCTGCGTGTGCCCGGCGGCGGTGACATGAGCCGCGGCGAGATCGACGGCTACACCGAGTTCGTGAAGATCTACGGTGCCAAGGGCCTCGCGTACATCAAGGTCAACGAGAAGGCGAAGGGTCGCGACGGCCTCCAGTCGCCGATCGTGAAGAACCTCCACGACGCGGCGCTCGCCGAGATCCTCGCGCGCACCGGCGCCCGGGACGGCGACGTCATCTTCTTCGGCGCCGACCGCGCGAAGGTCGTGAACGATGCCCTCGGCGCGCTGCGCGTGAAGATCGGCCACTCCGAGTTCGGCAAGTCGCACGGCCTGCTCGAAGGCGACTGGAAGCCGCTGTGGGTCGTCGACTTCCCGATGTTCGAACACGACGAGGAAGGCGATCGCTGGAACGCCATGCACCATCCGTTCACCGCCCCGAAGGACGGCCACGAGGACCTCCTCGAGACCGATCCCGGTGCCGCCGTGGCGAAGGCCTACGACATGGTGCTGAACGGCTGGGAACTCGGCGGCGGCTCCGTCCGTATCCACCGCGAGGATGTCCAGAGCAAGGTGTTCCGCGCGCTGAAGATCGGTGCGGAAGAGGCCCAGCTCAAGTTCGGCTTCCTGCTGGAAGCCCTGCAGTTCGGCGCGCCGCCCCACGGCGGTCTCGCGTTCGGCCTCGACCGCATCGTCACGATGATGACGGGCGCCGAATCGATCCGCGACGTGATCGCGTTCCCGAAGACGCAGCGTGCGCAGTGCCTGCTGACGAGTGCGCCGAGCCCCGTCGACGAGAAGCAGCTCCGCGAGCTGCACATCAAGGTCCGCTGATCGATCGAAGCCGCGGCGGCCACGCTTTGCGTGTTCGCCGGCCGGCCCGGGGCGTCCGGGCAAAAAAATGGAGGTCGGGCGCGAGCCCGCCTCCAAACCCTGGCGACCGGATGTCGGGGGGATACCCGGTCACCGTTCGGTGTCCGTTCGCGCCAGGGGTGAAAGCGCGAACGGGCATCATCCAGTGACTACCGACGGTCTCAGCCGGGGCGTTCGACCTTCTCGGGCCGCTCGGCACGTTCCGGCCGCTCCGCGCGCTCGGTGCGTTCAGCACGCTCGGGGCGCTCTGCGCGTTCGGCCCGCTCGGGACGCTCCCCACGTTCGGCGCGTTCCGGCCGCTCGGCACGTTCGGGACGTCCCGCATGCTCCGGACGTTCTGCCCGCTCGCCGCGCTCGACCTTCTCAGCCTTCTCCGGCCGCTCCGTCTTCTCGACCTTCTCGGCCTTTTCCACCTTCTCGGGGCGCTCCGCCCGCTCGGCCTTCGCGGGCCGCTCGATGATCGGGCGGTCCGGCGTCGCGAAGGCCGGGCCGTTGGCAGCGAACGCGAGCATCAGTGCCGCGAACAGGGGAGTCATCTTGATCATTGCATTGCTCCTTCCAGGGATCCGTCGCGTTCCGTGCGACGCCGGCCGTGTGATTCGGTCACACCGGTCGCCACAATAAGTGGGAAATAATCCCGCGTCAACGGATTGTGGAAAAAAGTCCCACGCTGGTAAGATGGCGGCCATGAACGAAAGCGACTCCGGCGCCGCCAGCGGTGCCTCCGAACGACTGATCCGTGCAGTCCGGCACGTCCTGCATCCGCTCGTGCGCCTGCTGCTCGCGCAGGGACTCACGTATCCGTGGCTCTCCGACATGCTCAAGGGCATCTTCGTGGACGTCGCCGATCGCGATTTCCAGCTCGCGGGGAAGCGTCAGACCGACAGCCGCGTGAGCCTGCTGACCGGCGTTCATCGCAAGGATGTCCGCCGCCTGCGCGACGAGGACGGCGATCGGTCCAGCCGGATGCCGCCGGCCGTGTCGCTCGGCTCGCAGCTCGTGGCCCGCTGGGTGACGACCCCGCGCTATCTCGACGAGGAAGGCATGCCGATCCCCCTCGCGCGGCTCGCGAGCCAGGGCGGGGAGCTGTCGTTCGAGGCGCTCGTCGCGACCGTCAGCAAGGACATCCGCGCCCGCGCCGTGCTGGATGAATGGATGCGTCTCGGCGTCGCTCTGCTCGATGCGGACGATCGCGTGATCCTGAATTCCGAGGCCTTCGTCCCCGCCCGCGGATTCGACGAGAAGGTCTTCTACTTCGGCCAGAACGTGCACGACCACGTGTCGACCGCCGTCGACAACGTCATCGGCGTCGAGCCCGCGCAGCTCGAACGCAGCGTCCACTACGACACGCTCACGCCGCAGTCCGTCGCGGAACTCGAGCGGCTGGCCGGACGCCTCGGCATGCAGGCGCTGAAGTCGCTCAACCGCCGCGCCGCCGAACTCGCCGCGCGCGATGCCGAAGACCCCGCGGCCGTCGAGCGCATGAACTTCGGCGTGTACTTCCACCGCGAGCCGATGCCGGCCGATGGGCAGGACGAGAACCGTGTCTGATCTCCGAGTACTGCTGGCGGCGTTGCTGCTGCTGGTCGGCGTCGTCGCGCCCGCCGCCGCGAACCCCTGCATCGGGCAGCTCCAGGACGGCGGGATCGGCGGCACCGGTGCCCCCGCCAACGAAGGCGGCATCGGCGGAACGGGGGCGCCAGCCAACGAAGGCGGCATCGGAGGCACCGGCGACACCGCCCGCAGCGACGGCGGCATCGGCGGGACCGGCATCGTCGGCGAGGGCGGGATCGGTGGCACCGGCATCGTCGGCGTCATCACCGGCTTCGGCAGCATCTGCGTGAACGGCATCGAGGTCGACTACGACGGCGCGACGCCCGTGTCGTCCGGCCAGCAGGTCATGGATGCCGGCGCGCTCGCCATCGGTCAGGTCGTCTCGGTCGAGGCGGTCGGCACCGGCGCCCATCTCCGCGCGCGGAACATCGAGGTGCTCCACGCGGCGGTCGGTCCGGTGGGGCGCGTCGATCCTGCGACCGGACGCGCCGAAGTGCTCGGCCAGCGACTCCTCGTGCCCCCGGGTCAGATGAATGCGCTGCAGCGTGCCGCCGGTGCGAACGCCGCCGTGCGCGTCAGCGGACTGCGGCTGCCGAACGGCGATGTCCGCGTCACCCGCATCGATCCGGCCGTGCCCGGCGAACCGGCGCGCGTCACGGGTCCGGTGACACGCATCGTGCCGGGCGGCTTCGAGGTCGGTGGACTGAAGGTGAATGCGCCGGGCGCCATGAAGGTGAGCCCGGGGCGTGACGTCCAGGTGCGTGGCAGCGCCGTCCGCGGCGGCCTCGACGCGACGGCCGTGACACCCGCCGCCGACGGGGCGTTCGGTGGTCGCGTGAATCGCCTCGTGATCGAAGGCTACGTCGCGAACCGCAGCCTCGATCGCGTCCGGATCGGCAACACCGAGGTGCGCGTCGGCCGCGGGACCCGGTTCGCAGGTGGCGAATCGCAGCGTCTGCGGCAGGGCGAACGCGTCGTCGTCACGACCCGCCTCGAGGACGGTCGCCTCGTCGCCGAACGCGTCGAATTCGTCCGCGACGTCGATCGCGCGACAGGCGGCAGCGACCGCGGCGTCCGCGGTGAGCGCCGTGGCCGGAACCGCTCGAGCGACGACGGATCGTCCGGCAGCCGCGGACGCTCCGGCCGCAGCGACGACAGCGACGACGATCGGTCGGTCAGCGGATCGTCGGGCTCGAACAGTGGTTCGTCCGGATCGGCCGGCGAGCGCGACGAAGTCCGGATCCGGGAGTCCGGATCCGACGACGACGGGGGCGAGTCGTCGGACGACGTGGCAGAACGCTCGGGCTCCAGCGGCAGCAGTTCGAGCAGCAGCGGCAGCAACAGCGGAAGCCGGTCGGCCGTGAGCGGTGTGCGCATCGAGAGCAGCGGTTCGGACGGTGGTGCGGAGGTCGAGCGCAAGGAATCGGTCCGGACGGAACAGGGCGGAACGAGCGATCGCGTCGCCAGGCCCGAGAAGTCGGAGAAGGCCGAGAAGGTGGAAAAGACCGAGAAGGTCGAAAAGATCGAGAAGGTCGAGAAGATCGAGAAGGTGGAAAAGATCGAGAAGCCCGAAAAGGTCGAGAAGCCGGAAAAGATCGAGAAGCCCGAGAAGGTCGAGAAGCCGGAAAAGATCGAGAAGCCCGAGAAGGTCGAGAAGCCCGAGAAGCTCGAACGACCGCGTTGACCGCAGACAGGAGATCAGGAATGAACCGTTTTTCGAAGCAGGCGGCGGCGCTGGTGTGCGCGTTCGCGGCCTGCACGGCCTTCGCCGACGATGGATCGGCGGGCAAGTTCACGTTCGGCGCCGGGGCGGATTACAGCACCGGCAAGTACGGCGGCACGCAGTCCACCGATGTCAGCTACTACTCGGTGTCCGGGCGCTACGAGATCGATCGCTGGACCGCCAAGCTCACGCTGCCTTGGATGCGCATCACCGGCCCCGGCACCGTCGTCGGCGGCGATCGTCCGATCGTCCTCGATGGCAACGGGTCGCCGACGCGCGTGAGCGTGTCCGGCTTCGGTGATGTCGTGGGCGCGCTCACGTACACCGTGGTCGAGGCGAGCAACCTGATGGTCGACGTGACGGGCAAGGTGAAGTTTCCGACGGCCTCCGAGACCGACGGACTCGGCACCGGCAAGACCGACTACACCGGGCAGGTCGACGCCTACTGGACCGTCGCGTCCGGCTTCACGCTCTTCGGCGGCGTGGGCTACCGCAAGTTCGGGGATCCGGCCGGCGTGGACTTCCGCAACGTGAAGTCCGCGAACGCCGGCTTCACGTGGAAGGCTGCCGACACCCTCACGGCCGGCATGAGCTTCGACTATCGCGAGGCCGTGTTCGCCGGTCGCGACTCGATGCGCGAGGTCACGCCGTTCGTCGTCTGGAAGTTGGCGCCGACGACCAAGATCCAGATCTACGCCGTCCACGGCTACAGCCGGTCGAGCGTCGACTGGGGCGGCGGCATGGTGCTGCTGCAGTCGTTCTGATCGGACCCGGCGTGCTGCACCGCTCCGGGGCCGCATGCCAGACGGCCCCGGGCGTCCCGCAGGTCAGTTCGTCCCTCGCGTGAACAGGAAGTTGTTGTCGGCGTGCGGGGCGTGGCAGGCGAAGCAGGCCGCGCCGCCGTCCTTGACGGCGAGCTGCGCCGGGTTGCCGCCCTTGAAGGCCTGGAAGCCCCAGCCGCCCGTCTCCGGATAGCGCGCGGCGCCACGCACCATCACCGCCACCACCTTGCGATCGCCCGCGGTCAGCGAGTGATTGGCGTCCTCGACATACTTGAATCGGTCGACCACGAACGTCGCGCCGTCGGCGAACGTGCCGGTGCGCAGGCCGTCGCGCGCCGCCGCGTTCGCGTACACGTGCTGGAGACCGATGTTGCCCTCGGGCGCGTGGCCCGTCATGTTGACGGTGCTGTGATGGTGGAACCAGTTGCGGTAGCCGTCGGGGAAAGCGATGTCCGAGGTGTCCGCGGCGACGGCTGCGGCCGTGCTGGCGAGTGCGACGAGCAGTGGGGCGATGCGCTTCATGGGGTGATCCTCCGTGGTGTGACGTGACAGCGACGGCAGGCACTGCGTGGCACCTGCCTGGGTCGACGATGCGCCGCAAGCATCGCGGCATGAACCGCGAACTCCGCAATCTCGCGTACGGAAAACCATGAACCTGCGCATCGCGAACCCGCGGCGGCCCGCCCGACCTGGGCGACAATCCGGCCCATGACCTCCGCCCACAAGATTCCGCGCTCCGTCCTCGTCGTCATCCACACGATCGCGCTCGACGTCCTGCTGATCGAGCGCGCGGACCATCCCGGCTACTGGCAGTCCGTCACCGGCAGCCTCGACGCCGAGGACGAACCGCCCGCCGAGACCGCACGCCGCGAGGTGCTGGAAGAGACCGGCATCGATGCCGCGCTGCATCGACTCGTCGACTGGCAGTTCACGAACGAATACGAGATCTACCAACAGTGGCGCTGGCGTTACGCGCCCGGGGTCGTGCGCAACACCGAGCACGTGTTCGGCCTCGAACTCGCCGATCGCGTCCCGGTGACACTCGCGCCGCGCGAGCACACGGCGCACCTCTGGTTGCCGTGGCAGGAGGCCGCCGATCGCTGTTTCTCGCCGAGCAATGCCGCGGCGATCCGGCGGATCCCGGAGTTCGTGTCGCGTCGGGACGCAGACCGGTGAGCACGATGCGCGGCATCGGAATGCATCGCCCGACGGACACCCGCCATGCCCGATGCGCCGACCTCGAAGGCGTCCGCCCCGACACCGTCACGGCAGCGCACGCATCCGACCCTTCCACCGAGCACTGCGCCCCTGCGCGCCCGTCGACCGCGAGACACTCATGCCGTCCTACGAACCGCCACCCCTGATCGCGCCGTCGCTCCGCGCCCTGCGGGACTACATGCACGTGTTCTACCCCGAGCGCGCACGCACCGCCCCGATCCCGCTGGACTTCTGGTCCGAGTCCGACGACGAGATCTTCCTCGACATGCTCGGCTACCTGCCGCTCCATCTCGCCGAGGATGCCCTGGCGCGCCTCGACGAACTGCCCGAGGCCTTCCGGATCGCGTATCCGGTCTTCCGGCTCGAGGACGACTACGAGGTGAACGGCTGGACCGCGCTGCTCAATGCCGGCGAAGACCTGCTGCCGTCGGCGGTCGCTGCGTACGAGCGCGCCGGGATGACGTCCGAGGCGCAGGCGCTCGCGGCTGCCCTCGAATCGATCCGCGCGAATCCGGGCGACGAACACGCCGCGGAGCGGGCCTACAAGTCGGTACCGAACCGGTACTCGGACGACGACACGCGGCTGCGCGAACTGCTGCGGTTCTTCCGGGGGAATGCGGGGTTGTGGGTGGGGCGCAGTGACGCCTGAGAGGGCGGATCGCGCGCCTGCCGGTCAGTGCCCGCCCGCGCCCGCCGGCGCGAACCGCTCCAGCACGTGGCTCGTCATCCCCCGCGCAAGTTCCTCCTCGCCGAAGAACACCTTGCCGATGCCTTCCTTCGTCAGCAGCTGCGATTCGTCCTCGCTGTGGGTGCGCAGCACGATCTCGATGGACGGGTTCAGCTTCCGGGCGATCTCGGCCATGCGGCGCACGCCCACGGGGTCCGGCGTGGCGATGACGAGCATCGCGGCATCCGCGATGTGGGCCTGGATCAGTGCCGACGGATCCGCGGCGTTGCCCGCGACGGCCGCGATGCCGCGCTTGCGCAGCGTCTCGACCTGCTCGCGGTTCTGCTCGGTCACGACGTACGGGATGCCGCGGTCGTCGAGCGCCGCCGCGATCCGCCGACCGACGCGGCCGTAGCCGACGAGCACGACCTGGCCCTCGAGGTACTTGCGCTCCGTGCTCATCGGCAGTTCGGCGTACGGATCGTCGCGGGACTCCAGCCGGCGCGCGAGCGCGGAGTTGCGTGACGCCCACTGCCGGACCGGCTTGATCGCCGCGAACACGAACGGATTGATCGCGATCGAGATCAGCGCGCCCGCCAGCACGAGGCTCATGCCCTCTTTCGGCAGCAGCCCCAGCGAGACACCCAGCCCGGCGAGGATGAACGAGAACTCGCCGATCTGCGCGAGGCTCGCCGCGACCGTCAGCGCCGTGTTCAGCGGATAGCGCAGCGCCAGCACGAGCGCCATCGCCGCGATCGACTTGCCGACGACGATGATCGCCACGACGCCCAGCACCTGAAGCGGGCGCGTCATCAGCACGGCCGGGTCGAACAGCATGCCGACCGACACGAAGAACAGCACCGAGAACGCGTCGCGCAGCGGCAGCGATTCCTCGGCGGCGCGATGGCTGAACTCGGATTCGCGCAGCACCATCCCCGCGAAGAACGCACCGAGCGCGAACGACACGCTGAAGAGCTGCGCCGCGCCGTACGCGATGCTGATCGCGGCGGCGATCACGGTGAGCGTGAACAGTTCGCGCGAGCCGGTGCGCACGGCCTGCCACAGCAGCCACGGCAGGAAGCGGCGGCCGGCGATCAGCATCACGGCGATGAAGGCCGAGATCTCCAGGAGCGTCAGTCCGATCGTCTGCCACAGCGGCGCCGCGTCGGCGGTGGAGGCCGCGACCGTGCCGCCGAGTACCGCGGCGAGCGGTGGCAGCAGCACGAGCACGAGCACCGTCGCGAGGTCCTCGACGACGAGCCATCCGACGGCGATCCGGCCGTTCATCGAATCGAGCACGCCGAGGGATTCGAGCGCCTTCAGCAGCACGACGGTGCTCGCGCACGACAGCGACAGCCCGAAGATGAGCCCGGCGCCGGGCGTCCAGCCCCAGCTCCAGGCCATGCCCATGCCGAGCAGCGTGGCGATCGTCATCTGCACGACGGCGCCCGGCAGCGCGATGCGCTTCACGGCGAGCAGGTCGTCGAGCGAGAAGTGCAGGCCCACGCCGAACATCAGCAGCATCACGCCGATCTCGGAGAGCTGCGCGGCGATCCCGACGTCCGCCACGAAGCCGGGTGTCGCGGGGCCGATGAGGATGCCGGCGAGGAGGTAGCCGACGAGGGCCGGCAGCCTGAGCCGGACGGCGACGAAGCCGAGGATCAGCGCGAGCCCGAAGCCG
>CAUJJX010000130.1 GCA_963205165.1 Pseudomonadota bacterium
ATCCGGGTAGCGCAGCTCGATGCGCGGCGCACCCGTGCGGGCCGTGTCCGCCGTGGTGTGGCCGTAAGCGCCGAGGTCGGTGCCCTGCGCCTCCGAACGCACGTAGACGAACGCGCCGTCGAGGTACGCGTCGGCCGTGCCCGAGGCCTGCTCGCGATCGGCGATGAAGCGGTACACGGCCTTGCGTGCGCCGGTCGGGATGTCGATGCGACCGCCCACGAGTTCCCAGCGGTCGGTCGTGCTGGTCGCGTCGACGCGCACCGGCGCGCCCATCTCCGCGTTGCCGGCATCGAGGAAGCGGATCTCGATCGCGCCGCGATCGCGCGGCGTCTCGACAGCTGCACGGATGCGGCCGCCGAAGACGAGTTCGAGGTCCTGGCCGTCGATGTCGCCGGCCGTGACGTTCGGTCCGAGGAGGTCGACGACCTGCTCGATGTAGCCCTCCTCGATCGTGCCGGGCCGGAAGTACCTGCTGCCCTGGTGGGCGCCCGGCGCCGACGACACGACCGTGCCGTTGATGTTGAACTGGTTCCAGCCGGCGAGATCGCTCTCGAACCCGGGGTTGGTCAGCAGGTTGACGTAGTCCGGCGGGACGCCGAGATCAGTGCGCGCATCGCCGTCGTCGATACCCGGGCTCGTGAAGCGCAGGCCCGCGGTCACGGGCATCAGGCGGAAGTCGTCGTGGCCGCGGTTCGCGAAGCGCGGCTCGGCCCACTGCGGATTCACGGCCGTGCTGCCGATCGAATGCAGGTCGAAGCGCGCGATGTCGGCCTGCCAGTCGAGCACGTCGACGAAGTCGCGCGTCCAGTAGCCGATGCGGCCGGTGCCGGACTTGTAGAGGTTGTTGTAGTCGCTGAAGAAGCCCGTCTGCGAATCGTTCGCGACGTAGATGTCGTAGCCGGACTCGGCCCACATCACGTTGCCGCGCACCTCGACGTTGGAGCTGCTGCCCGTCACGCGGACCATGTCGCCCGTCGGGCTGTAGAACGTGTTCGAGACGATGCGCACGTCGGCGACGCCGGAGACGAGTACGCCCGCCGTCGTGTTGCGATAGACGAGGTTGTGCAGGATCGCGAGACCGTTCGTCGCCGCGATGCCCGTGCCGTTGCCAGCGATGCGGTTGAACTGCACCGTGCCGGTGAAACCGGAAACGCCGGTGCCGTTGTCCTCGATGCGGTTCGCCGATTCGAGTTCGTCGCCGCCGAGCACGCCGCTGCCGCGCACGCCCGTCGTGTTGTCGCGGATGTGCTGGTTGCGCACGCGCGCGTTCACGAGCTCGATGCCGGTGCCGTTGCCGGAGATCTCGTTCGGCGTCGCGGCGCCGACGAAGCCCAGTGCGGACGCACCCGAGACCGTCGACAGCACGCCCGTCGTGTTGTCGTGGATGCGGTTCGCGATCAGTTCGGCTGCTGCGCCGTAGCGCACGCCGATCTGGTTGTTGCGGACGTCGTTCCCGCGGATCTCGCCGGTGAACGCCGCGTCGATGCGCAGGCCGATGGTGCCGCCGGCGAAGACGTTGTGCGCGACGAGGCCGGAGGCCGCCCCCGCGAGGTGCAGCATCGATCCGGCGATGAAGCGGTTGTGCGCGACGCGCAGGTCGCTCGCGCCGCTGACGGTCACGGCGTTCACGCGCATCTCGTTGTCGACGAGCGTCAGGCCGGTCGCGCCGTCGATCTGCACGCCGCCATCGAACCGCAGCCGCTGCAGCGTGCCGCCGGCACCCGCCGCGATCGTGATGGCGCTCGTGAACACGCTGTCCTGCGTGGGCGCCCCGAGGATCGTCACGCCGCTGTCGGCGCTCGTGAGCGTGAAGCCCGCGTGATTGCCGGCCGCGACGACGATGATGTCGCCGGCGCCGAGGTTGTTCGCGTCGAGGACGCTCTGCACGGAGTTCGCGGCGTCGGCCGTGAACACGCGCGTCGCGGCCTGCAGGTTGCCGCGCAGGTAGACCTGCGGGGAACCGCTTCCGGCGTCGTTCCAGGCGATGAACGGACGCCCCGCGGCGTCGGTCGTGACGGCGATCGACTGCACGGCATCGCCCGTCGGGCTCACGCCGCGATTCGATGCATCACCGGCGAGACGCTCGCCGAATGCCGTGCCGTCCCACTGCTTCACGTAGAAGGCGACGGTGTTGTCCGGACGCTCCTGGACGCTGTCGTCGGCCCACACGAGCCGCAGGACACCACCGCCGGAGGTGAGCTGCGGCGTGAACGCGCGACCCGTCGTGGACGAGACGCCGCCCAGCGCCGCGGAGCCCGCGCCGGCGTCGGCCCAGGCACCGTCGTGGCGGCGCACGTAGATCTCCTCGCGGCCGCTCGTCTGGTCCTGCCAGGCGACGAACAGCACGCCATCGAGGAAGGCCAGTGTCGGCGTGAGGCTGGGGCCCGCCGTGTTGCTGACGTCACCGACCGCCACGCGCACGCCACCGCTGTAGCGCATCGCATGCACTTCGGACGCATCGCCGCTGCCCTGCACCCACGCGACACCGACGTTCGTGCCATCGGTCGTCGCGGCGACCTGCGAGACCCCGCCAGGGACGCTCGTCAGCGCGACGCCACCACCACCGAGCGCGACCCAGTTCGCGCCGTCGAAACGTTTCGCATGGACCTGCGCCGCACCGCTGCTGCGATCGGTCCAGACGACCACCGGACCCGCCGCCGTCATCAGCAGCTTCGCGTCGTCGGCCGCGCCGGAATTGCTGATGCCGTCGCCGTCGAGGGATTCACCCATCGCAACCCACACGGCACCGGTCCAGCGGGCGACGCGGATGTTCGATGCGCCGCTGGCCTGGATCTCGGTCCAGGCAACGACGGGGTCACCCGCGTCGAGCGCGACACTCGGCCGCCGCGACTGCGCGAACGACGCGCTCACGCCACCGAACGAGGCGCTGCCGCCGAGCGCAGTCCAGGCACCTCCGGACTGCCGCGCCACGTAGATCTCGTAGTTCCCGTTGCGGCTGTCGGTCCAGGCGACGTATCGGTCGGACACGCCCGCCGCGACGGAGGGTTCGAGCGCGACGCCACCGCCACCGCTCACGCCGGCCCCGCTGGCCGAGCCGGAGAATTCGCCCCACCAGCCGCCGACGTCGAGCCCGGCCGGCAGCGTCGCGGCTGCCGCGGGGTCCGCGCCGCTCGGCACGATCGTCGGCGCCACCGTACCGATGGGCGCGAAGTAGTCGCCCGCCGCGCCGACTTCACCGGTGCCGTAGTTGACGATGTTCGACGTGCCGCCACCCATGTCGATGAAATCGTCGTCGCCCTCGCCGAACAGGATGTCGTTGCCGCCCTGCCCGAAGAGGCGGTCGCGGCCGGAGCCCGCTTCGTCGAGATCGGTGCCGAAGTCGCCGTAGAGCCAGTCGACGGATGCGTCGTCGCCGGTGCCCGTCTCGGTCTGGCCGTAGAGGCGGTCGTGCTGCGCACCGCCCAGCAGCACGTCGCTGCCCGTGCCGCCTTCGACGAGGTCGTCGCCCGCGCCGCCGTCGGCGATGTCGTCGCCCGCGCCGCCGCGGATCAGGTCGTTGCCGCCGTTTCCGTAGAGCATGTCGCGGCCGGCGTCGCCGTCCAGCACGTCGCCGCCGTCGTTCGAACCGCGGAGGATGTCCTCGCCGTCGCCGCCGCCGAGATCGTCGCCCGCGCCACCGCCACCGATGAGCTCGTCGTTGCCGGTCTCGCCGCGGATCAGGTCCACGCCGAAGCCGCCGTCGAGCGTGTCGTCGTCGGCGCCGCCGAAGAGGCGGTCGTTGCCGAAGCTGCCGAAGATCGTGTCGCGCCCTGCCCCGCCGAGGAGCTGGTCGCCGAAGGTGCCGCCGTCGATCGTGTCGTTGCCGTCGCCGCCCTCGATCCAGTCGGCGCCGCCGAGGCCCGCGATGCTGTCGTCACCGGTGCCGCCGTAGATGCGATCGCCGAACCAGTTCGCATCGAGGAAGTTCGCGTCTTCCGTGCCGTCGTCCGCACCGACGATGTGGTCGTCGTCCTCATCGCCGTGGAGCCGCTTGCCGAGGCCGGTGCCGCCGAGCAGCAGGTCGTTGCCGAGACCACCGTGGAGTTCGTCGGCGCCGCTGCCGGCATCGAGGAAGTCGTCGCCTGCGTTGCCCCACAGCGCGTCGTCACCGGACTCGCCGTAGAGCAGGTCGACGCCGACGCCGCCGAAGAGCTGGTCGGCGCCTTCCGAGCCGTAGACGCGGTCGCGGCCTGCGCCACCCCACGCCGTGTCGTTGCCGAATCCGCCGACGATGACGTCGTCGCCGAGATCGCCGGAGAGTTCGTCGTTGCCGTCCTCGCCGAAGACCTGGTCGTCGCCTTCCTGGCCGCGCACGGTGTCGTTGCCATCGCCCGCGAGGATCGTGTCGTCGTCCGCGCCGCCGCGGATCATGTCGTCGCCGGTCTCGCCCCAGATGAGGTCGTTGCCCTGATCGCCGGTGATGTCGTCGCCGTCCGAGCCACCGAAGATCAGGTCGGCGGCAGTCCCGCCGGTGATGGTGTCCGGGCCGGACTCGCCGTGGATCGTGTCTTCGTCGGCGCCGCCGGACAGGAAGTCGTTCGCGGATCCGCCGTACAGCACGTCGCGACCGGCCTCGCCGAAGAGGTCGTCGTTGCCGCCTTGTCCGTAGAGCGTGTCGTGGCCGGCGCTGCCCTGCTCGCCACCGCGTTCGTAGTCGGTGCCCGTCGCGAAATCGCCCCACAGCAGGTCACGCGCGTTGTCGTCGCCGGCGCCGGAAACGCTGGCGCCGTAGATCGCGTCGTCGTCCGCGCCACCGATGAGGGCGTCCGTGCCGGCACCGCCTTCCAGGATGTCGTTGCCGCGCTGGCCGTAGATCTGGTCGTCGCCCGCCCCGCCGCGCAGCGTGTCGATGCCGTCGCCGCCGTAGATCGTGTCGACGCCATCACCAGCGTCGACGAAGTCGTCGCCGGCCTCGCCCTCGATCTGGTCGTCGCCCGCACCACCGTAGATGAAGTCGTTGCCACCGCGACCGTAGATGAGATCGGCCGCACCGTCGTCGGTACTGCCGTCGGCGCGATGTCCGTGGATCACGTCGGACCCGCTGCCGCCGTAGAGCTTGTCGATACCGCCACCGCCCTGGAGCAGCGCACCGCCGCTGCCGGACGCGATCAGGATGTCGTCGCCGTCGAGGAGCGGATTGGGCGACGCGAAATCGCCCCACAGCTCCACGGGCATGTCGACGTTTTCCTTGATGGTCACCTGGTCGTCACCGGCGCCGCCCCAGCCCACGATCCTCGTGACGTCGGGGCCGAGTTCACCGGTCTCCTCGTCGACGTTCGAGAAACGCCCGTAGAGCTGCGAATAGCCGAAGGCCTCGACCATCACGGTGCCCGCGCCGACCTGCTTCACGCTGAAGGATTCGTCGCCGTCCGAGAGGTCGCCGTTCACGCGCAGCGTGGAACGCGATCCCATGTTGAGCGACAGCACACCGGTCGCCTCGTCGAGCGTCGCGAGGATGGGCGGCGGCTCGTCGCAGTCGATCTCGAAGCTGACGAGCGTGACGCGCGCGATCTCCCAGTCGAACGACACCTCGAAGGGCCAGATGCCGACCTCGGCGAACACCGACAGGAAGGCGCCCACTTCGCCGCGATAGTCGAACGCGCACAGGAAGCCGTTCTGGATCACCTCGAACAGTTCGCGGCCGCGCAGCTTGCCGTCGTCGTTCGGGTCGTTGATGTTCATGAAGACGTCGGCGAACACGCCGCCCTTCGCGCCGATCTCGGCGATGAAGATGTCGGCCTTCGCACCCGCGTAGATCTGGCTGCGCAGGACCATCTCGTCGATGTCCTTGCCCGACGCGTCGTGGTCGGCGACGAAGAAGCCGTTGAAGAGGTCGATCGCGTTGCCGGACTCCGCGAGGTCGAAGATGCCCTGCGTGTCGTAGCCGAACGTGAACTGGCCCTCGAGCGACGCGCCGCCGCCGAAGATCACGAAGATCGGGACGCCGAGCACGACGGCGACGGGGCCGAACTCGAGCTCGAAGTCGAAGCCGAACTCGAACTTCGGCGTCGTGTACGTGAGCAGGTCGACGTTCTGGCCGAGCAACAGCTTGAAGGCCGACGCGGGGTCTTCCAGCAGCGGGATCTTGAAGCCGCCCGCGTCGTTGCCCTTGATCTCGTCCTTCTTGCTCTTGAACGCGGACGCGACGCTGTCGAGCTGCTGGGAGATCGCGGTGGACGGACCGGTCGTGCGGCCGGTGAGCACGTTCGCATTCTTCAGCTGGCTGCTGCTCGCCTCGTTGCGCAGGTCGATGCCGTTCAGGTTGAAGCTGCCGAAATCGATGAACACGCCGTCGCCACCGGTCGACGAGATGATGTCCGCGAGGTCGAGGATGTCGCCGACGGCCTCGACGAAGTCGGCCGTCGACTGCGGGATGAACCCGAAGTCGGCCGCGAGGTCGAGCAGCGTGTAGTCCCGGCCGGCCACGTCGGAGATCACGGGCAGCGGCTCGGTGACGGCGTCGATGATCGGCTTCAGCGGATCGAAGATGCCGGTGATGTTGTCGACGACCGGCCCGAGGAAATTGCTCAGGAACTCGCCGAAGTTGAGGCGCACGTTGTCGAACGAGACGTTCTGCAGCGTGCCGGTCAGCGCGGCGTCGTTCAGGAAATTCCACGTGAGGTTGAAGTCGGCCGTGAGCGTCGGGAACTGCTCGCTCATGAAGTCGGCGGCGTTCGGATCGGTGACCTCGAAGTCGCCGGGTACGCCGACGGTGAGGTCGAGGTTGATGTTCGCGCCGCCGTTCAGCTTCGCCGAGACCACCTGCGCGAAGTTCAGGCTGCCGCTGCCCAGCTCATTGAAGGTGAGCCGGTTGCCGCCGCCCACGGGGTCCTTGAGGTCGATCGCGAAGGTCGCGTCGAGAATGCTCGGCGCCTGGCTGTCGCCGTCGCCGGTGGTCTCGTCCTGCACCTTCAGCCGCAGGAAGCCGAGCGTGCCGCCCATCGCGAAGTCGTCGAGCGTCGCCGAGACGCCGACGCTCAGTTCGTCGACGATCGACGTGTCGAGATACACGCCGTCGGTGCGGTTCACACCGAGGCCGAGGTCGAACGCGTAGTCGAGCGCGAGCCGCACGCCGGAGCCGTCCGCGATCGCGAGGCCGAGGCCCGGCAGGCCGATGTCGAACGCGATCGGGGCCGTGACGGCGAACTCGCCGCCCAGCTTCATCCGGAACTTCACGTCGTCGATCTTGCCGTCGTTGTTGGGGTCGAGCGTCGTGAGCACGATGTCGTCGAGCGTGATCGTCGTGCCGGCATCGCCGCCGTCCTGGAGGATGCCGAGACCCGCCGCGCCGAACACGTCGAACAGGATCTGCCGCACCTGGTCGGCCGACTGCTGGCCGCCGGCGAAGGCAACCGAGAGCCGCGCGAGGATCTCGGTGCGGAGCATCTCGATGAACTGCGCGCCGTCCTTCAGGCCGTCGCCGACGAAGGGCAGGTTCACGCCGAACACGCGGCCGTCGAGGGCGTCCTGGATGGTCGCGAGGATCAGGTCGATGCCGTCGAGGAAGCTGCCCATGTTGGAGAACAGGTCCATCGAGCCGATCTCGGCGGCGAGGTTCGGTGCCGTGAGCGTCGTCGTGCCTGCGATGTTCGCGAGGTTGCCGATCGTCAGCTGGATCGCGTTGTTGCCGATGCCGCCGACGGGGTTCGTCACCGTCGGGAAGTACACGGGCAGCGTCGCCGACGCCGAGCCGACGAGCGTCGCCGAGAGCGCGCCCGTGTTCCACTGGTTCGAGTAGTAGCGATCGCCGGCGACCTGGTTGAACGCGAGCGTGAACGTCGCGGGCGTGCCGGCGCCGTTGTCGAGCCGGACGACGCCGTCGCGGATGAAGATTCCGAGCGGCCCCAGGGCCGCGTCGAAGTCGAGGTCGGTGCCGGCGACCCGCGCCGTCAGCGCGATGTTCGAGTCGTCCTTGATGTACGCGCGCGGCGTCAGCGGGTTCGTGAGGTCGAAACCGAAGATGAGATCGAGGGCTGCACCGGCCTGCACGGTGAGCTGCCCGGTGCCGCCGACGTCGATCAGGTCGCCGATGCCGTTGAGATTCGTCCCGTCGGTATTGGTGAATCCCGCGAGCTGGCCGAGGTCGAGGTCGATCGCGAGCGTGTCGGCGAAGGTCTGCGCGAGGTTCAGCCGGAACTCGAGGCTCTGGCCGGCGAAGGTCACCGTGAGCGCGGACGGTGCGATGCCGAAGGCCTGCTCGATGCGCTGCTCGAGCTGCTGGATCGTCTGCGCACCGGCGTTCTGCAGCGCCGTCTTCGCGTCGCCGAACTTCGACACGAAGCTCACGAGATCGGACACGCTGCGGTCGATCAGCGGGAGGTCCTGGTTGAGGAACGAGAAGTTGTCGATCGTGCCGAGGTAGGTCACGAGCTGGCCGAACGCCGCGAGCACGTCGTCGAAGCCCAGCTCGCGATAGTTCATGAGCGGCGCGAGATCGGGGAAGGTGACGGCGAGCGTGCCCGGCTGGAACACGTTGCTCATCGAGACGTGCACCTTCGGCGACCCCGTCAGCGAGAGCAGCCCGCCCGTCACGGAGATCGGCAGGTCGACCTCGAGGGTCCCGGTGGAGCTGATGCTCGTCCAGGTCGCGATGCTGTCGAGCCCGTCGAACAGGTCGCTGAAGCGCATCGGCGTCGCGTTGTTGCCGTTCTTGCGGAACTGCACGTCGACGGTGGCATTCGCCTGCGCCGTGCCGTTCGTGATCGCGACCCCGAAGAAGCCGAAGTTCGCGGACGCATCGATGTCGTTCGCGCTCGCCGACACGCTGCCGGTCGCACGGACATCCCGCAGGAACGCGTGCTTCGTGAGCGAGTCGACGGCCGTGTTCACGGCCTTCAGGCGCAGCTCGGTCGCGGCCGAGTTCGTCGCGACGTCGGGCACGAGGATGCTGATGAACGCGCCGGTGAATCCGCCGGCATGCGCGAGCTTCAGCCGGTTGGCGTCGAGCGACGCCGTGAGCCCCACGATGCCCGCCGCCGTGAACGCCGCATTGATGTCGGTGATCAGGTTGCCGCGCGTCGTGTTCGTCGTGTCGCGCGGCACGGTGACGGTGACGTACGCGCCGCCGTCGAGCGACACCTGGAAGTTCGCGGCCTGCGAGAGCTGGCCGTTCGCGGGCAGCACGTCGTCGGCGATGAGCACCGCCGAGAACGGCGAGAGATCGAAGCCGAGCACGAACTGCACGGCGCCCGACGCGTCGATCGACAGCACGCTCGACGTGCTGATCCCGCCGAGCGGCGCGAGGTTCAGGTCGAACTCGATCGGGCTCGTGGACGCGGCGAACGCGCTCTGCAGCCGCAGGAAGAACGTGAGCTGGTTCGTGCTCGTGTTGTAGGCCGCGTTTATCGCGGCGGGCGGCAGGCCGAGCAGCGTCGAGAGGCGCTCGGCGAAGGCCTGCGCCGTCGCGAAGGTCGCGACGCCGTCGGCGTTCTTCAGCTGGTCGATCAGTCCGCTCGTGAAGCCTTCCGCGAAGCGCAGCACCTCGCCGAACGTGCGGCTGTCGGCGAGGGGAATGACGGCCTCGAAGGCATCGGAACTGCGCAGGCCGTTCAGCCACGCGGCGACCTGGTTCAGCACCTGCAGGATCGCCTCGGGCTGGGCGCGGCCGAAGTTCGTGATGTCTTCCGCGAGGGTGCCGGTGACGGCGACGACGGGCGGGGCGGTGAAGATGTTCGCGGCGTTCAGCGTGACGGCCGCGTTGCCCGCGTCGAAGCTGCCGAGCGCCTGCACCGCGACGGGCAGGTTGCCGGTCAGCGTGCCGGAGACGACCGTCGGATCGACGAGCCCCTCGACCGTCGTGCCGAGCAATTCGGACAGCGTGATGTGGCCCTGCGCGTCGTTGTCCGGATTGACGATGTTCACGTCGAGCAGCGCGTTCAGCACGAACGTGCCGCCGGTGACGTGCGCCCCGAGGAAGCCGACGGCGAGATCGAAGTCGAGCGTCGCGTTGGCGGACGCACCCGCCTTGAAGTCGTTCACGCGGATGAAGAAGCGCTCTTCGGGCGCGAGGCCGTCGGCGAGGTTCACCCCGAACGAGAAGTTCAGGTCGAGGTCGGCCTGGACATCGATGGTGCCGTCGACGCCGGCCGTGAGCGCGAGCCCGCCGGCGGTCGCGCCAAGCGCGAACGGACGGTCCGCAAGCTGGCGCGTGTGGTCGAGCACGACATCGAAGCGGATCTCGTCGCCGTAGCGATCACCGGTCACCGTCCCGGCGCCGAGCACCGATTCGAGCGCGGCGATCACGCCGTCGGTCGTCTGCGTGCCCGCGAAGTCGAGATACGCCGTGACCGGCGCCACGATCCGGCTCTGCAGCACGCCGGCGAGATCGATGGCCTGGCCGATCGTGGTGCCGACACCGGGGATGTCCTTCGCGAGCTCGCCGACGGTGCCGACGGTCTGCGCCCACGTCTGGAGCTGCGCGAGGCCGTCCTGGAGCTGGCTCTCGGCCTGCGGCGCGAGATCCGCCGACAGGAGCAGCCGGGGCTCGAGCGCCTCGAACAGTGCTGTCCGGCGGAAAGGCACCGGTTCGGCGTTGCGGGCGGCAGCGCGCGAACGCGCACCGAACAGTCGTGACAGGGCGGAACGGGCCGGCATGGCGGTCTCCGGCGCCGGCCGCGCGATGGTCGAACGCGCCCGACGCAGTGCAGGTCGCGCATTGCCCGGACGGATGAAGGACCCCGCACGCCGCCGAGGTGCCGGCGCGCTGCCCCGTCCGGGGCGCGATCATCTTGTTGTGTTGCACGTCGCGGCCCGGGTAGCGCCGGCCCGCGTGTGCGGCTTCTCTGCGAGGGGTGCCCGGTTAGGGCCTGCTACCACTCCGGATGCCCGATGCGTTGCCGGCGCGAACGATTCGAGCATGGCGCAACCCGGCGCCGGGTTGGCCACCCGGCGAGGATTTGCAACGCTGCTGGGGGCGTTCGCGCCTGCAACCCGGCGGGAACGAGCGTCCCGGCGCGCATGGCGGCGTTGTCCTCCTTGCCCGGACGTCCAGTCCGGGCTGCGGCGTCCGCCTTGCCCTGCACGCCGGGACGCTCGTTCGCACTGGCATCCGTAGTGTTAACAGGCCCTTTTCCGGGTCGGTTGGGAACAGGTCTCCCTCTCAGTCTTCTGGGGCCGAAAATACTCCCGGAAAGTCAAGTTTGTCCATTCACAAATCCGGCCGTTTCAGTGGTGTCCGATGCCCCTTCCTGGTGCCCGGATTCGGGTCTGTTCATACGACGGATCCCGGTGCGCCACCGGCCTTCGCTGCAATCGGCGCGCAGCGAGACGTCGATCGCCTCGCCGCCCGCGCGGGAACCGCGATCCGCGGGGCGGGTCCGAACGCGTCGCGCCTGGGCACCGGCCGTGCGACCATCGCGCCGCCCGTCGCGACCTGCCGCCGCATCGTTGCCTGCGACCACGAAGCCCCGTCCGACGCCCGACACCCTTCGTCCAACACCCGAATCCCGCATCCATGTTCCGACCCGAACCCGCCTATCGCCACGGCAGCGTCCCGAAGACCGGCCTGCTGCTCGTCAACCTCGGCACGCCCGACGCCGCCACCGGCCCCGCGCTGCGCCGCTACCTGAAGCAGTTCCTCTGGGACACCCGGGTCGTCGAGATCCCGCGGCCGGTCTGGTGGCTGATCCTGAACGGCATCATCCTCAACACGCGCCCGAAGAAGTCGGCGGCGAAGTACGCGACGGTCTGGACGAAGGACGGCTCCCCGCTCGCGGTGCACACGGCGGCGCAGGCGAAGCTCGTGCAGGGCTATCTCGGCGGCGTGATCCGTTCGCCGCTCGTCGTCGCCCACGCGATGCGCTACGGCAATCCGTCGGTCGAGTCGGTGATCGACCGGCTGAAGGCCGAGGGCTGCGACCGGATCCTCGTGGTGCCGCTCTATCCGCAGTACGCCGCGAGCACGACGGCCAGCGTCTGTGACGCCGTGTTCGACTCGGTGAAGCGGATGCGCCACGTGCCCGGCCTGCGCTTCGTGAAGCACTTCCACGATCATCCGAAGTACATCGCGGCCCTCGCAGCCTCGGTGCGCGAGCACTGGGCGCAGAACGGGCGCGGCGGCAAGCTGCTGATGAGCTTCCACGGCGTGCCGCGCTTCCACCTCGATCGCGGCGATCCCTACCACTGCGAGTGCCGCAAGACGGGCCGGCTGCTCGCCGAGGCGCTCGACCTGAAACCGGACGAATGGATCCTCACGTTCCAGTCGCGCTTCGGGAAGGCGGAATGGCTCCAGCCCTACACGCAGCCGACGCTCGAGCAGATGGGCCGCGACGGCACGGAGCGCGTCGACGTGATCTGCCCGGGCTTCGTCGCCGACTGCCTCGAGACGCTGGAGGAGATCGCCGTCGAGAACCGCGACGCGTTCATCGGCGCCGGCGGGAAGCAGTTCCACTACATCCCCTGCCTGAACGAGCGCGACGACTGGATCCGCGCGCTGTGCCACATCGTCGGCGAGAACCTGCAGGGATGGGCGGCGAGCGAATGGGATGCCCCGGCCGCGCAGGCCGAAGGCGCGAAGGCGCGGGAACGCGCGCTGGCGCTGGGCGCGAAGGAATAGCGCCCGTTCACGTCGGCGTCGGCGTGAACGGGCGCTGATGCACCGGCGTGCACCCGGCCGATTCGAGTGAATCGAACGGGCGCGCGCCGGATCACGACTCAGCGACGCTTCGCGCGACGCCGGGCCATGCCGCCGAGCAGCGCGAGTCCGCCGGCCATCAGTGCGTACGTCGAGGGTTCCGGCACCGGGTTCGCCAGACGGACCAGCAGCATCTCGTTGTTGTCCGAGAAGAGTCCGCGACCGCCGCCACCCGGGTAGTTGTTGTCGTTCAGCACGAGCAGCGTGTTCGCGTCGACGACCAGGACGTCCTCGATGGTCACGAACGGGAACGTGAAGGTCGTGCTGCCATCACCGTTCAGGTCGTCCGGATCGGCGATGTTCATGAGGTCGACCAGTTCCGTCTTCTTCACGTAGCCGCCGACGAGTTCGCTCGTGTCGGCGAGGTAGATCTTCTTGTACGGCGTGCCGCTCGTGCCCGTGCCGTTGTTGCGCTCGATCACGAGGAACGTGTGATCGCTGACGGCCGTCATGTCGCCGATCGCGACGCCCGACGGATCGAGCTGGTACATGAAGCTCGTGCCGGTGTACTGCTCGGTCGCGATGTCGAACTCGTTGATGCGCAGGCTCTTCGCCGCGTCGCCCGTGACCGTGCCCTCGAGCAGCGTGTAGAGCTTGTCGCCGGACTTGTTGAGCGCCATGCCTTCGAAGCCGCCCGAGCGCGGCAGGTTCGCCGTGCCGGATCCGAGGTAGGGGTTCTGCGGCGACTGCACGCCGGGCAGCGGGATCTCGCTGCGCAGCACCTTGCCGGTCGCGTCGGTCTTCACGAGGAAGGGCCCGAACTCGTCACCGAACCACAGGTTGCCGTTGCGGTCCTGGCGCACCGATTCGACGTCGAGGTCGGCGCCGGTCAGGAGGCGGCCTGTCTTGATCGCCGGATCGACGAGCGGATTCGCAGCGTTGTCGTAGTAGTGCGTCGACGCGGCGACGATCGGGAAGCCGAGCTTGCCGTCCGGGTCGGACAGCGTGATGCGGCTCGCGGCCGTGAAGCCGGACAGCGCGGCGCCGGTCGTGTGGTCGACGGCGGTGACCGTGCCCGTGCCGCCCGTCGCGGTGCGGAAGTCCGGACGCAGCGCGTACATGCGCAGCAGCGTGTCCGCCGAGTTCGTCTTCGCGCCGAAGCCGTTGTCGGACATCACGCGGTAGGTGCCGGCGACCGGCCCGTCGAGCACGCCCGAGAAGCCCTGCACCGGCTGCTGGCCGATCAGCGGCAGCGGATTGCCGAAGGCGCCGTTGGCGAACTGCCCGGACGTCGGACCGTCCGAGAACGTGTTGGCGGGCAGCATCGCGAAGCCGACGAGCGTGCTGTCGGCGGCGTGGGCGGCGCCGGCCGCGAGGGCGAGGCCGAGCGCGACGGCGAGGGGTTTGAGGACGTGCATGGCAGCGAGTCTCCGGAAGGCGTCGACCGCTCGGGATGGCGATCGGACGATGCGGAGATCCTGACCGGCGAATGTGTCGCGAATGACTTCGGCATGGCGACGCCGGCTGATGCGAAGGGACCACGTGATCCAGAAGCACGAGGCCGCCGGACCGTGCGGCCGCGGCTGGTGCGAATCCCGATCACGCCACCGCGCGGCGCGATCGGGGCACGGGTACGGCTTACAGCTCCACGCCGCGCTCGCGGAAGCGCGCCCGCAGGCGCTCCTGGAGTTTCGGCGCGAGGCCCTGCCCCCATTTCAGCCCGGCCTGCATGCTCTCCTGGGTCATCGAGGGCATCTCGGCTGCGAGCTTCCGGCCCAGCGGGGTCTGGTAGAACGCGACGAGTCCGCGCACCTCGTCGTGCGTGAAATGGTTGTGATACACGAGCGAGACCACGTCGGCGAAACTGCCGTCCGGGCTCATCTCTTCGGCGAAGATCGCGTTCACTTCCTCGGCGAGCACCGTGAAGAGTTCGGGCGGGAGATCGGGGCGATTGCGGCGGAGCGTCTCGCTCATCTGCCGCACGACGCTGCCGCTCAGCATCTGACCGACACGGTAGGCCCCCGTCAGGTCGAGCAGCTGCTTGATGTCGGCGACCTTGGCGGGCGTGAGTTCGTCGGCGATCGAGACCGCGGGCTGGAAGGTCGCGCAGAACAGCGCGAGGCAGGCGACAAGGCGTTTCATCGAGACGTCCTCCGAGGGGGTTGCCCGGTGACCCCGGGGGCGGTTCACACGACGGTACCGGACCCGACGTGGCCCGGAGTCGGCGACAACACTGCGGCCGAAACGAACGAGGCCTGCATCGTATCCGCAGGCCCCGGCCCGTTCGCTGATCCGGCATCCGCGAGCCGCACGTGCGGCCCACGGAAACGGCAGGCGTCAGCCCGCCGCGACGTACGCCGTCTTCACGACCGTGAAGAACTCCTGCGCGTAGCGGCCCTGCTCGCGCGGACCGTAGCTGGAACCCTTCCGGCCGCCGAACGGCACGTGGTAGTCGACGCCCGCCGTCGGCAGGTTGACCATCGTCATGCCGGTCTGCGCGGCCTTGCGGAAGTGCGACGCGTGCTTCAGCGACGTCGTGCAGATGCCCGACACGAGCCCGAATTCCGTGTCGTTGGCGACGGCGAGCGCCTCGTCGTAGCCGTCGACCATGATCACGCTGGCGACGGGCCCGAAGACTTCCTCGCGGTTGATGCGCATGTCGTTGCGGGTCTCGGTGAAGAGCGCCGGCTCGAGGAAGAAGCCGGGCGTCGCGCGCTCGAGGCGGTTGCCGCCGAACGCGAGCTTCCCGCCTTCCTTCTGCGCTTCCGCGATGTAGAAGAGGTCCTGGTCGAGCTGGCTCTGGTCGACGACCGGGCCGATGTGCACGCCGGCTTCGAGCGCGTTGCCGACGACGAGCCCCTTCATACGCTCGACGAGCGCCGCGACGAATCGGTCGTGGATCCCCTTCGTGACGATCAGGCGCGACGACGCCGTGCAGCGCTGGCCCGTCGAGAAGAACGCGCCGTTCACCGCGCTCTCGACGGCCGTCTTGAGGTCGGCGTCGTCGAGCACGACGAGCGGGTTCTTGCCGCCCATCTCGAGCTGGAACTTCTTCATGCCCGCGAGCGCCTTCTGCGCGACCTTGCGGCCCGTCTGGACGGACCCCGTGAACGTGATCGCGTCGACGCGCGGGTCTGCAAGAAGCGTCTCGCCGACGACGGAACCGCGGCCCATGCAGAGGTTGAACGCGCCGGCCGGGACGCCCGAGCGGTGCAGGATGTCGGCGATGGCCCACGAGGAACCAGGGACGAGATCGGCGGGCTTGAAGACGACGCAGTTCCCGTAGGCGAGTGCCGGCGCGATCTTCCAGGCCGGGATCGCGGACGGGAAATTCCACGGCGCGATGATGCCGACGACGCCGACGGCCTCGCGCGTGATCTCGATGTCGATGCCGGGCCGCACGGACGGCAGCAGTTCGCCGGAGCGGCGCAGCACTTCACCGGCGAAGAACTTGAAGACGTTGCCGGCGCGCATCACTTCGCCGACGCCTTCGGCGAGCGTCTTGCCTTCCTCGCGGGACAGCAGCGCGCCGAGTTCGTCGCGGCGGGCGATCAGCTCGAGGCCGACCTTCTCGAGGATGTCGGCGCGGGCCTGCGTGTTGAAGGCGGCCCAGGCCGGGAACGCGGCGCGCGCGGCGGTGATCGCCTGCGTCGTCTGGTCGACGTCGGCCTGCGCGAATTCGCCGATCACGTCGTTCGTGTCGGACGGGTTGATGTTGCGGCTGACGCTGGTGCCGCCGACCCATTCGCCGGCGATCAGATTGGAGAATTGCTTGATGCTCATCGTGGAGGTCCTCCGGAAGGAAGCGGCGATGCTAACGCAAACACCCCGCGCCCCGGCGCGTCGCGCGGACCCCGTGCGACAATCCGGCGCTCCCTCGAACGCCTCCTGCCGAACATGAACTTCGACCTCACCGCCCGTTCCGCCGTGCTCGACCTGCGCGCCTCGAAGATCCGCGAAGTGGCCAACGCCGGCATGGGTCGCGACGATGTCCTGCCGTTCTGGTTCGGCGAACCGGACGAGGTGACGCCCGACTTCATCCGTCGCGCCGCGATCGAGGCCCTCGAGGCCGGCGACACCTTCTACACGCAGAACCTCGGCATCCCGCCGCTGCGCGAATCGCTCGCGCGCTACGTGTCGCGGCTGCATCGCGCGACGTCGGTCGACGAGATCACCGTCACGAACTCCGGGATGTCGGCGCTGATGCTCGTCACGCAGGCGCTCGTCGGCCCCGGCGACCGCACCGTGATCGTCACGCCGATGTGGCCGAACCTCGTCGAGATCCCGAAGATCATGGGCGCGCAGGCCGTGACCTTCCCGCTGACCTTCGCGCGCAGCGGCTGGACGATCGACCTCGACGGCCTGCTCGCGACGCTGACGCCCGACACCCGCGTGCTGTACCTGAACGCGCCGAACAATCCGACCGGCTGGACCATCACCGCCGACGAGCAGCGCGCGATCCTGGCGCACTGCCGGAAGCACGGCATCTGGATCCTGGCGGACGACGCCTACGAGCGCCTGAGCTACCCGGCCGGCGGGGGGCAGGGCGTCGCGCCGTCCTTCCTCGACATCGCGTCCGCCGACGACCGCATCGTCAGCACGAACACGTTCTCGAAGTCGTGGCTCATGACCGGCTTCCGCCTCGGCTGGATCGTGGCCCCCGCGCCGCTCACCGAGCAGATCGCGAAGCTCGTCGAATACAACACGTCGTGCGCGCCCGGCTTCATCCAGCGTGCCGGCATCGTCGCGGTCGAACAGGGGGAGCCGGTCATCGCGCACACCGTCGATCGCTTCCGCGTCGCCCGCGACCACCTCGTCGCCGGCCTGAACGCCCTGCCCGGCATCGAATGCGCGCTGCCCGGCGGCGCGATGTACGCATTCTTCCGGGTCGACGGCATGAACGACAGCCTCGCCTTCTGCAAGCGCCTCGTCGCCGAAGCCGGGCTGGGCCTCGCGCCGGGCATCGCGTTCGGCCCCGAGGGCGAGGGCTTCGTGCGCTGGTGCTTCGCGTCCGACACGCAACGGCTCGACCTCGGCCTCGAACGCCTCGCCGGTGCCCTGCCCCGGCTGCGCGTGGCCGCCTGACCATGATCACGGCCGGCCAGCGGGTCACGTTCGCGGGCTGGGTCCTCACGGGCCTCGCGCTGTTCCTCGTGCTGTACCTGCACCTGCTGCCTGCGCTGCTGGCCGGCCTGCTCGTCTACGAACTCGTCCACGCGCTCGCGCCACCGCTGCGCCTGATCCGCCTGCAGGAATCCCGCGGGAAGCTCGTCGCCGTCGCGCTCATCTCCGCGATCGTCGTCGCCGCGCTGACCTTCGGCGTGCTCGGCGCCATCGCATTCTTCCGCAGCGACGCCGGCAGCCTCTCGACGCTGCTCGGCAAGATGGCGGACATCCTCGAGAGCGCACGCGACAAGCTGCCCGCGATCATCGCCGACCGCATTCCCGACAACGCGGAAGACCTCAGAAACTTCGCCGTCGGCTGGCTGCGCGAGCATGCCGGCGAGCTGCAGCTGATCGGCAAGGAGGCCGTCATCACGTTCGCCCACATCCTCGCGGGCATGGTGATCGGCGCCCTGATCTCGCTGCGCGAGGTCGCGACCGGCAAGACCCTCGGCCCGCTGGCGGCGATGCTGGCCGAACGCGCAGCCCACCTCGGGGACGCCTTCCGGCGGATCGTGTTCGCGCAACTGCGCATCTCGGCGCTCAACACGACCCTCACGTCGATCTACCTCATCGGCGTGCTCCCGGCGCTCGGCATCCATCTGCCGCTCACGAAGACCATGATCGCCGTGACCTTCGTCGCGGGGCTGCTGCCCGTGATCGGCAACCTGATCTCGAACACCGTGATCGTCGTCGTGAGCCTGAGCTACTCGCTCGGCGCCGCCGTGGGCTCGCTCGCCTACCTCGTGCTGATCCACAAGCTCGAGTACTTCGTGAACGCGCGCATCGTCGGCGCCCAGATCCGGGCGCGCGCCTGGGAGCTGCTCCTCGCGATGCTGAGCATGGAAGCCGCGTTCGGCATCACCGGCCTCATCGCGGCGCCGATCTACTACGCCTACGTGAAGGACGAGCTGTTCCGGCGCGGGCTGATCTGACGGCGCGGCGCCCGCGCCCCCGGGATCCCGCCTCGCAGATCCGGGCCGTCCCCCACCTGATCGCCCTCCGTTTGATCGAGGTTAAGACGCGTGCACGAAAGCGGGGCTAGGCTGAAGTAATTTTCTTCGTCCGAGGCCTCGCACCCATGATCGAAACCACCTTGCCGCCGCTCAGGATCAAGGGACGCTCGTTGCTGCCCATCGTCCAGGGCGGCATGGGTGTGGGCGTGTCGGCCCACCGGCTGGCGGGCAACGTCGCCCGGCTGGGCGCCATCGGCACGATCGCCGCGATCGACCTCCGGCATCTGCATCCCGACCTCATCGAACTGACCGGGCGGTCCCGCGACAAGGACGCCATCAACGCCGCGAACCTCGTTGCCCTCGACCGCGAGATCCGGGCCGCCAGGGTGATCGCCGACGGTCACGGCCTGGTCGCGGTGAACGTGATGCGGGCCGTGTCCCAGTACGCCGAGTACGTCCGCCAGGCCTGCGCCAGCGGCGCCGACGCCATCGTGATGGGTGCCGGCCTCGCGCTCGACCTGCCCGACCTGACGGCCGACTACCCCGACGTCGCGCTGATCCCGATCCTGTCGGACGTCCGCGGCATCACGCTCACGCTGAAGAAGTGGATGAAGAAGGGCCGCCTGCCCGACGCCATCGTGATCGAGCATCCGCGGCACGCCGGCGGCCATCTGGGCGCCGCGAAGGTCGAGGATCTCGCCGACGAGCGATTCGAGTTCGCGACCGTGATCCCGGGGGCCATCGCGTCGATGCGCGAACTGGGCATCGATCCGGCGCAGATCCCGCTGATCCCCGCGGGCGGCATCGGCACGCACGAGAAGGTCCGCGAGGTGTTCGCGCTCGGCGCGTCCGCCGTGCAGCTCGGAACCCCGTTCGCCGTGACGTGCGAGGGCGACGCCCACGACGTCTTCAAGAAGGTGCTGGCCGAGGCGAAGCCCGAAGACATCGTCACGTTCATGAGCACGGCCGGCCTGCCGGCGCGCGCCGTCCGGACGCCGTGGCTCGAAACGTACTTCCGGAAGGTGGAGCGCCTGCAGGCCAAGGCCGACAAGCCGCGCGGCTGCACGCTTGCCTGGGACTGCCTGCTCCAGTGCGGCTTCCGCGACGGCGTCGCGAAGTTCGGCCAGTTCTGCATCGACAACCAGCTGGCCGCGGCGATCCGGGGCGACCTCCAGCGCGGCCTGTTCTTCCGCGGCGCGGGGCGCCTGCCTTTCGGCGACGCGATCCGGCCGGTGCGCGAACTCGTCGAGTACATGCTCACCGGGCGGATGCCGGTGCTGCGGCCCGACGGCACGCTCGAGCGGACGCTGAAATCCATCGCGGCGGCGACCGACATCACGTCGATCGTGCAGCCGGAACTGTCGATGGGTTGAGGCTGGTCGGGCCGCCGGATCGGCGGGTCGCGTCGGGCCGATGTCGTGCCCCGGATCGACCCACGCGGCGTTCGGGTAGGCCGGATCAGCGGTGGAGCCGCGTAATCCGACGCCACACCCCGCACAATCGTCCGCGCCTCCAGCGACCGTGCGCGTCGGATTACGCGGCGATGCCGCTAATCCGA
>CAUJJX010000131.1 GCA_963205165.1 Pseudomonadota bacterium
GGCGGAGGGCGGACGGAGTCGGACCCGGACGCGACGCCGCTCCGTCACCCCAGCGAACGCTGGGGTCCAGCAACGAACATCCCACCCGCCACCGACGGTCTGGATTCCAGCGTTCGCTGGAATGACGGCGGGGGGCGGACGGAGTCGGACCCGGACGCGTCGCCGCTCCGTCACCCCAGCGAACGCTGGGGTCCAGCAACGAACACCACACTTGCCGCCGACGGTCTGGATTCCAGCGTTCGCTGGAGTGACGGAGAAGTGCGGACGGCGCCGGGGATGGCGACCGGGCCGGACCCCGCCGCCGCCCCGACCCCATCACCTCCCGACCCCGCCCCCCGAACCCGTCACCCCAGCGAACGCTGGGGTCCAGCAACGAACATCACACCCGCCACCGACGGTCTGGATTCCAGCGTTCGCTGGAATGACGGCGGGAGAGGTGACAGAGGATGGATCGCAACCACGGGACTCGCGGACCGCGTCGTGCACGAAACCCGCGCACCGCAACGATGCCGACCTTCTCTCCACACCGCCCCGCCGTGTAGATTCGCCCCCGAACCGGAGACCTCCCATGACCGACGACCTGCTGCTCCCGCGGCACCCCGCGGCGCCAGCGCCCCAGCCCCTGCGCTTCACGGGGACCGGTGCGGAGTACTTCCGCATCTGGATCGTCAACCTGCTGCTCACGATCGTCACGCTCGGCATCTACTCCGCGTGGGCGAAGGTGCGGCGGCTCCAGTACTTCCATCGCCACACGCAGCTCGCGGGGTCCGGGTTCGACTACCACGGCCGGCCCGCCGCGATCCTCAAGGGGCGCGCCGTCGCGTTCGGTGCCCTCGTGCTCTACAAGATCGCGGACGAGATGCATCCCGACGCCGGGAAGCTCGTCGCGCTCGCCATCGCACTCGCGCTGCCGTGGGTGCTGACGCGCTCGGCGGCGTTCCGGCTCGCGAACACGAGCTGGCGCGGCCTGCGGTTCCGGTTCCTCGGCAGCACTGCCGACGGCTATCGCGCCTTCCTGCTCTGGCCGCTCGCGGCGCTCGCCACGCTCGGCGCGCTCGCGCCCGTCGCCCATCGCGAGATCACGGCCTTCCATCGCGGCAACGCGGCGTTCGGTCGCGCACCGTTCGCGTTCTCGGCGACGAACCGGGAGTTCTACCGCGTGTGGCTGCGGACGGTCGGGCTGTTCCTCGGGCTGCCCGCCCTGCTCTTCCTGACCGGGCTCGTGCTCGGCGTGCAGGCGACATCGCTGGGCGGCGGCCTCCACGGCTTCGGCGTGACCGGCGCCGCGACGCTGATGCTGCTCGGCGGCATCGCGGCCTATTCCGGATTCATCGCCGCGAAGCCGTACTTCACGGCGCACATCCAGAACCTCGTCTGGCGCCGCACGACGCTCTCGACGCACCGTTTCGAATGCGACCTGCGCTTCGGCATGCTGCTCTGGATCGGCGTCTCGAACCTCGTGCTGACGATCCTCACGCTGGGCCTCTACCGGCCGTTCGGGATGGTCCGGATGGCGCGCTACCGCGTGGCCGCGATCACGCTGATCCCCGGCGAATCGCTCGACGACTTCATCGGCGAACGCGTCCGCGACGTCGAGGCGTTCGGCGACGAGCTGGCCGACTTCCTCGACATCGACATCGCGCTGTGAGCACCGTGCAACGGGTTGCCTGCGACTACCTCGACGGCGTCACGAGCGCCCGTCGGTCCGTCACGCTGCGCGTCGAGGACGCTCACGCGATCGTCGAGGGCGAAGGCGTGCTGCGACGCGAACCGCTCGGCCGCGTCCGCGTGTCCGAACGCATGGGCAGTGCGCCGCGCCTCGTGAGCTTCCCGGACGGCGCGCTCTGCGAGGTGCGCGATCACGATGCGCTCGACGCGCTGCTCGGCGCGACGGGCTTCCGCGAATCCGTCGTCGCCCGCGCGCAATCACGGTGGCCGTTCGTCGCGGGTGCCGCGGCGGTGTGCGTCGGTCTCGTCGCCGCCGCGTACTTCTTCCTGCTGCCCTGGGGCGCGCGGATCGCGGCCGACCACATCCCGCAGAGCGTCGTCGAATCGCTGTCGCGCGACGTCCTCGACACGCTCGACAAGCAGCAGGTGCTCGAGCCGTCGAAGCTCCCCGCGGCACGCCGCGAGGCGCTCGCCACGCGCTTCAGCCGGATGGTCCCGCCGGACGGCGTCCAGGTGCCGCACGCGATCGCATTCCGCGCGAGTCCGCGCATCGGTGCGAACGCCTTCGCGCTGCCGTCCGGGACCATCGTCGTGACCGACCAGCTCGTCGACCTCGCCGCATCGGACGACGAGATCCTCGCGGTGCTGACCCACGAACTCGGCCACGTGCACCACCGCCACGGCCTGCGGAAGGCGCTGCAGAGTTCGGTCGTCGGGCTCGTCGTGACGTGGTATCTCGGCGACGTGTCGAGCCTCGTCGCCGCGATCCCGGCGGCGTTGCTCGACGCCCGCTACTCGCGCGACCTCGAACGCGAGGCCGATGCCTACGCGCGGCAGATGCTGGAGTTCAACAGCCTTCCGCCGGCCCTGCTCGCGCGGATGCTCGATCGGCTCGAAGCGGCGCACGGCGGACGCAAGGCCGGCTATCTCGATTCGCATCCCGCGACGGACGAGCGGGTGAAGGCGCTGGGGACGGGTCGCTGAGGAACGGATCAGCCGAAGTAGCGCGTCGCCAGTTCCCCGCGCCACGCCTCGTCGAACACGAGATCGCACGTGAGGCGCGCACCGCCGGGTGACTCCAGCGCCAGCGAACCCGCCGGGGTCAGCCGCTCGTCGCGGAACATCCCGCGCAGACGTTCGAGCAGCGCCCGTTTGTACGTGGTGTCGTCGTTCTGAAGATGGGCACCCTTCGTCTCCATCACGACGACCATCTCCTGACCATCGCGCTCGGCCGTCGCGAAGACGAAATCCGGATACACCTTGTGCCGCTGCCAGCCCTGCAGGCCGTACTGCGTGCGTGCCACGTTGCGATGCCACCAGCGCAACGCCGCCTGCGAATCGAGATAGCACGCGAACTCCGTCTCGAAGCCGTTATCGACCATGCGCTCGAAGAACGGCGCGAACAGACTGCGCTCGACCACATGACCGTCGTCGCGGACGAGCGGTCGCGCGCGGTCGGGCAACGCCACATCGAAGCCGTCGGGTACCGAGTAGTCCGTGGCATCGGCCCGCAGCGCGAACTCGATCCGCCCGTCACGCACGTGATCGAGGAAGACAGCTTCGGCGAGACGGTCGCGCGCGGACTCGAGGTCGAGCCGCAGTCGTTCGATCAGCGATGCGCTCGACGCCGCGATGCGTGCCTCCGGAACGCCCGCCGCCCGCAGGCGCGCGAGCACCCCATCGACCAGCGGCCACAACACCCAGGGGTTGGGCACCAGGTCGACCAGGGCGCGCACGACGCGCGCGCGATCGAGCCGTGCCGGCGCGCGGACCGATTCCTCGGCGCCGGCCGGCCCGGCGCCGTCGAGCACCTCCAGTCCCAGCCGGAATCGCTGCTCGCGCGCGGGCTCGCTGTCGGGTCGCCAGTCGCACGCCAGTGCGTCGATGGTCAGGCAAGTCCAGTCGATCCCGCCGAGCACGTCGCTCTCATAGTCGAGTTCACGCCGCACCGGTGCCGCCGCGTCGCCATCGACCCAAGTCACGCGCGGCAGAAAGATGCGCAGCTTCTCCAGACCTTCCCGCCGGCGGATCTGCCGGGGTTTGTCGCCGCCCGCGTCGCCCGTATCACCACGGACGGCGACCGCGAGGTCGCCCATGCCCTCGGCTTCGAGCGCGTCCTTGATGCCGCGAACCACGTCCGCCGTGCGGGCGTCGTGGCAGAACACGTGGCACTCGTCGAGCGCCGCCCGGCCGGTCCGGGTGACGTGCGGCTGACGCAGGATGCGGCCGACGAGCTGCGTCATCGCCGACCGATTGCGGCCTGCGGCAAGCGCGCAGAGCACGTAGGCGAAGGGGCAGTCCCAGCCTTCCTGCAACGCCTGCTTCGTGATGATCGCGCGCACCTCGCAGGTCGGCGACAGCAGGTCGATGTTCTCCGGCTGCTTCAGCTCGTCACGCTCGGACGTCTTGATCGCGATCTGTTTCGGGTGAAAGCCGAGTTGCAGCAGACGCTCGCGTGCGTCCTCCGCGTGGATGAACCCCTGGTCGCGCTGTTCGCGGCCGGTGCGCTCCACCTGCACCAGCAGGATCGGCCGGATGTAGCGCCCCGAGTCGGCGTCGAGGCGCGTGGCCTCCGCCTGCAACGCGTCTAGCTGCGCGACCGCCGTGTCGAGGCAGCTCTGCCAGTCGTGCCACGGCCGCACGTCGACGTTGATCGGCAGCTTGATCATCTCGGCCGCTTCGAGGTCGCGCCCACGGACATCCACGAGGACGTTCGCGCCCTTGCGTCCGCGGTCGTCCGTGCGCGGCGTCGCCGTCAGTTCGAGCACGAACGCAGGATTGAAACCGTCGATCGTCGAGAGGGCGTTCTCGTTGTAGGCGCGGTGCCCTTCGTCGACGACCACGATGGGGCGTACGAGCCGCATCACGTTGCCGAGCGAATCCTTGATGATCGAGCCCTTCGTGCGCCGCGCCGCCTCGGCCGAAATACCGGCGGGTGCGTAGACATCGAGGTTCGGCAGTTCGCCGAGCAGCGCCCAGTGGGCATCGAGATCGTCTTCCCGCGGGAAGAATCCGTGCACGCTGCCTCGATCGCGGAAGAACCGCAGCGTCTCCTTCGATTGCCGTGCGGCCGATTGCAACATCAGCAACATCACGCAGAGATTCGATTCGACGTCGAGGCGCGTCAGCGGGGAATCCTTCTCGAGCACCTTGACCCGACCCGCGCCCGCCACCGCGAGCATCTGACGGTACGGATGATCGCGGTTCGAGAGCGACTTCAGCGTCTGGCGGTAGATGGCCTCGGTCGGCACGACCCACAGCACGAGACCGGTGTGGCGGCGCTGGTAGGTCGTGAGCAGCCGCGCGACGGCCGCCGCGGCGAGCAGCGTCTTGCCACCGCCGGTCGGCACCTTGAAGCAGACGTTCGGCACTGCCCGCCCGGCCCCGTCGAACCGGCTCGAATACGGCCGCGCCGCGTACGCGGGCGGCAAGCCGCCTGCATCGGCGAGCGCCTGCCAGGCCTGCCGCGGGAAGTCGAGCATCTCCGGCGTCGGGTCCACCTCGGCCGCCCGCAGCGCCGAGACGGTCTTGTCGGCCTTCGCACGCTGTGCGACCAGGGCGTCCAGGTAGGTCCCGAACCGGTCGAGCACATCGAGCTGGAACTCTTTGAGCGCCACGGCGCCCGCACCGCCCGCATCGACGGCGGCGCGACGCGGTTCCCAGAAGACCTTGCGGTCGCGCTCGATGCGGGCGCGGAAGCCCGCTTCGAGGTCGCGCTGCCACCAGTTCACGTCGACCCGGTAGACGAGTTCGAGCGCCTCGATGGCACCCAGCACTGCGAGGTAGCGCGATTCGTCGAACCCCGACGCGTCCACGACGAGGTCGATGTCGGACTCGGGCCGATGATCGCCGCGCGCCCGGGAGCCGTAGATCCAGACGCGCTCGACGCCGGGCACGCGATCGAAGATCGTCCGCAGCGCTTTCGCACTTTCCGGCGCGATCCCGAAATCCACCTGACCCGACGTCACGAGTGCGCCCGCAGCACGTCGGCCAGGCGATCGAACGCCGGCAGCGCCGTCGCCCGCACGAGCGCCGCGATCGCAATGGCCCGCTTCTCGTCGTAGGCGTGACTGACTTCGTTGCGCGCCTCGCGCAGCGCGCGCCACAGATCGGGGTCGTCGATGAGACGCGCGACGAAGGCCGTCCTGAGCACTTCGGACGCGACGCGCGGCGGGTCTTCGCCGAGGTCGCGCAGGATCGCGTTCATGGCCTGCCACGCCATCTCGAAGGTGAACACGTAGCGCAGCAGCAGGGCGTCCCGCGCCATCGCGGTTTCGTTGGCGTCCATCACCTCGCGCAAGGCGGCGAGTGCGCGCTCGAACTTGGCCAGCGCGAGCGTGCTCCGATCCGAGAGTCCCACGTCTCAACCCTCCCGATACAGCGCGAACGGCAGCGGCGCGAACTCCACGCCGCGCTCCAGCAACTGCTTGTTCGACGCGTACTTCGCCGGCGCGAACACGAGATGCCGCTTCGTGTCGCCCCGCGCCTTCAATTCGTCGGCGAACTTCAGCGTGAGCGCCGCCAGCGGCGACTTGAGGAACGCGAGTTCCGGCTCGTAGACGAGCCAGAGGTGCCGGTCCGCCGCCTCGCCGAGATACCACTTGTGCGCACCGCGCGGACGTGGCGGCAGCGCGCCCCCCGTCGCGGTGTGAAAGAGCCAGGCGCCGAGGCTTTCGCGATCGGGCAGCCGTTCGCCCGACAGCATCTTCTCGAGATCGAGCGCTTCGCCGAGCGTGCAGTACGTGAACTCGCCGCCGAGGCCCTCGGTGCGTTCCGAGACGCGCTTCTCGCCTTCCACGCGCAGCACGCCGTCGTCCACCTTCACGGAGATGCGATCGAAGCGGCGCTCGGGCGGCGCCGCCTGCGCCGCGAGATCGGGCGCGTCGCCGAAGCCCTCGCGCGCCTTGACGGCCTCGACGCGGGCGAGCAGTTCATCGGCCTTCTGCACACGGGTCCAGGTGAGCTTCTCGGCGAGCAACTCCTCGCGCTGCGTGCCCGACCACGCGTAGCCGCCGATCGCGCGGCGCACGCGCTCTGCCGTCAACCGGTCGGCGTAGTCCTCGCCTTCGACGAGGATGAAACGGCGCGTGCCGCCGTCCTTCGCGTTGGCCTTCAGGACGGCGTGGGCGGTGGTGCCGGAGCCGGCGAAGGAATCGAGGACGAGGGCGTCGGAACCTGCACAGAGATCCACGACGCGCTCAGCAAATGCAAGCGGTTTCGGAAAATCGAAGGGCCGATCACCGAACATACGATCCAACTCGTCGTAACCTGAGACGCCCTTGAAATCCGCCCAGAACGTCGTCTCAGGCATTCGTTCAGCGGTCTCGCTCAGGTACCGCTTCTTCCGAGGCTTGCCAGTCCCGGACGAGGGCCACGCGATGTATCCCCCGGCCAATAGTTCCGCGAAGCCAGCCTGGTCAGTTATCCATCCGAGATCCGGGTCTGGAACAAACTTTCTACCGTCACTGGGGTGCTCAATGACGTGATGCAAGTTCGGCCGCCTGTCTGCCGTGGCTTTGCCTGTTAGAGGATCCGTAACGTAGGCGCCCCTCGGATCATTGTCTGGATTCGCGAAGTCTGAACGATCGATCGTGCGGCCACGAATCGTTCCGCTCTTCGAGAAAATAAGCACGTACTCATGGTCGGTGGACAGTCGTGTCTTGATGCGGTTGTCTACGTTTCGAGTCCGCCAGACGATGCTGCCAACGAACGATTCCTCACCGAGGATTTCAGCTGCTAGCTGGGACAAAC
>CAUJJX010000132.1 GCA_963205165.1 Pseudomonadota bacterium
ATCGGTGACGACGGCGTTCGGTGGGAGCGCTTCGCGCAGGATGTCGAAGACGCGCGGCATCTGGCCGACGGGCGTAGTGACGAGAACTGCATCGGCATCGGCGACGCCGGTCGCGACGTCGTCCGCGATCTCGTCGATGACGCCGAGGGCGAGGGCCTGTTCGAGATTGGCGCGCCCGCGTCCGATGCCGACCACGCGATCGACGGCGCCCGCACGCTTCAGCGCGAGCGCGCAGGAACCTCCGATGAGACCGACACCGACGACGGCGAGCCGCCGCAACCGCACCACGGACACGCCGGGATCAGGCCGCAGGCTTCAGCACGTCGGCGAGCACCGACAGGAAGCGCGCGTTCTCTTCCGGCAGGCCGATGCTGACACGCAGCCACTCCGGCATGCCGTAGCCCGCGACGGGCCGGACGATCACGCCACGGCGCAGCAGGTCGCCGTAGACCTGCCCCGCATTGCCCACGTGCACGCAGACGAAATTGCCGCGCGACGGGATGTGCCGGAGACCGAGTCGCGTGACGCCATCGACGATCTGCACCATGCCGTCCGCGTTGAGCTTGCGGCTGCGCGCCAGATAGTCGGCGTCACCGAGCGCCGCGATGGCCCCGGCCTGCGCGACGCTGTTCACGTTGAACGGCTGGCGGACGCGGTTCATCAGGTCGGCGACGTCCGGATGGGCGACGGCGAATCCGACGCGCATCCCGGCGAGACCGAAGGCCTTCGAGAACGTGCGCGACACGACGAGGTTCGGATGCGCGGGCAGCCACGACAGGCTGTCGTACCGATCGGCGTCCGGCAGGAACTCGGTGTAGGCCTCGTCGAGCACGACGATCACGCGCCGCGGGACGCGCGCCAGGAATGCCCGCAGCGCTTCGCCCGACAGGAAGGTGCCCGTCGGATTGTTCGGGTTGGCGACGAACAGGATCCGGGTGTCGTCGCGAACAGCCGCGGCCATCGCGTCGAGGTCGTGACCGAAGTCGCGCGCCGGCACCTGGATGTGCGTCGCGCCCTGCGCCTGTACCGTCAGCGGATAGACCGCGAACGCGTGCTGCGAATACACGCCGCTCGTGCCGGACGTCAGGAAGGTGCGGCCGGCGAGTTCGAGGACGTCGTTGGATCCGTTGCCGAGCACGAGCTGCGCCGCGTCGACCTTGTAGTGCGCGGCAAGCGCGCGCTTCATGTCGAAGCCGTTGCCGTCGGGGTAGCGGGCGATGTCGAGCAGCGCTGCCTGCATCGCGGCGAGTGCCGCCGGGCCGGGGCCGAGCGGATTCTCGTTGGACGCGAGCTTCACGATGTCGCGTTCGTCGAGGCCCATCTCGCGGGCGAGTTCGGAGGACGGCTTGCCCGGCACGTAGGGCGCGATGCCCCGGATCCAGGACGGAGAGAGTTCACATGCGTCGATCATCGTTCAGGCCACCGCCACTGGATACGAACCGAGAATCTTGAGGAAGGCCGCGCGGCTCTGCACTTCGGCGAGCGCGCCGGCGACGGCAGGATCCTGCCTGTGCCCTTCCACGTCGAAATAGAAGACGTACTCCCAGAGACCCGTGCCGGACGGCCGCGACTCGAAGCGCGTCATGCTGACCCCGTGCGCCGCGAGCGGTGCCAGCAGCTCGTGCAATGCGCCGGGGCGATTGGGCGCGGCCATCGCGAGCGATGTCTTGTCGCGACCGGACGGCGCGACGTCCTGGTCGCCGATCACGACGAAGCGCGTCGTGTTGCCGGCCTGGTCCTCGATGTTGGCCGCGAGGAGCTGCATCTCGTACAGCTCGCCGGCGGCACGCGAGGCGATCGCGGCGGCGCCGGCTTCACCGGCCGCGCGTCGTGCCGCTTCGGCATTGCTCGAACACGGGATGCGCTCCGCCGTCGGCAGGTGCCGTGCGAGCCACGTGTTGCACTGGCCGAGCGACTGCGCGTGCGCGTAGACGCGGACGATCTCGTCGAGACCGCCGGACTTCGCGTGCAGGCAGTGATGGATCGGCAGCAGGATCTCGCCGCAGATGCGCAGCGGACTCGCGAGGAGCCGGTCGAGCGTGAGCCCGATGCCGCCCTCCGTGGAATTCTCGATGGGCACGACGCCGTAGCCTGCGCCCTCGGCCTCGACGCGCTGGAACACCTCGGCGATCGATGCGCAAGGTTCGCCTTCGGCGTGGGCGCCGAACTGCTTCGCGACGGCTTCCTCGCTGTAGGTCCCGCGGGGGCCGAGGTAGGCGACGCGCATGTCGCGTTCGAGGGCGCGGCACGCCGAGATGATCTCGGTGAAGAGATGCTGCACGGAGTCGCCGGGCAGCGGCCCGGTGTTGATCTCGCGCAGTCGGCGCAGCACCTGCGCCTCGCGCTCGGGCCGGTATACGACTGCACCGCCTTTCAGCTCGCCGATGCGATGCGCGCAGTTCGCGCGTTCGCTGATCAGCTGGAGCACCTGCGCGTCGATCTCGTCGATGCGCTCCCGGAACCGGTTGATCTGGTCGTCCACGATGTTCAGCCCTCGGCGGGGAGATAGCGCACGGACAGCACGCCCCCGATCGCGCCGAGCTCGCCCAGCACGGATGCGTTCACGGCACTGTCGACGTCGACGAGCGTGTACGCCATGTCGCCGCGCGACTTGTTCAGCATGTTGTGGATGTTGAGGCCGCCATTGGCCATCGCCGTCGAGATCTGGCCGAGCATGTTCGGCACGTTGGCGTTGGCGATGCCCACGCGGAACGGCGACTCGCGCGGCATCACGACATCCGGGAAGTTGACGGCGTTGCGCACGTTGCCGTGCTCGAGATAGTCGCGGACCTGGTCGACGACCATCACGGCGCAGTTCTCCTCGGCCTCGCGGGTCGACGCGCCGAGATGCGGCAACGCGATGATGCCTGGCTGGCCGCGGAACCGGGCGTCCGGGAAATCGCAGACGTAGCCCTTCAGCTTCTTCCCGCTGATCGCCTCGATGATCGCGTCGACGTCGACGATCGCCTCGCGCGAGAAGTTGAGCACGATCGCGTTGTGGCGCATCAGTGCGAGCCGCTCGGCATTCAGGAGGTGCTTCGTCGCGGGAATCTGCGGCACATGCAGGCTCACGAAGTCGGACACCCGGAGCAGTTCGTCGAGCGAGTGCGCCTTCTTGACCTGCGACGGCAGGCTCCACGCGGCGTCGACCGTGATCTCGGGGTCGAAGCCGACGACGTTCATGCCGAGCTTGATCGCGGCGTCGGCGACGAGGCTGCCGATGCGACCGAGCCCGACGACGCCGAGCGTGTGGTGCGGCAGCTCGAAGCCGGCGAAGTGCTTCTTGCCGTCCTCGACCTGCTTGTCGAGATCGTCACCGTCGGCCGTCAGACCGTCGACGAAACGCATTGCCGGACCCACGTTGCGCACGGCCATCATCAGGCCGGTGAGCACGAGTTCCTTGACGGCGTTGGCGTTCGCCCCCGGCGCATTGAAGACCGGTGCGCCGCGCTCGGTCATGGTCTTGACCGGAATGTTGTTCGTGCCCGCACCCGCACGACCGATGGCGAGCACCGACGCCGGGATCGCCATCGAGTGCATGTCGTGCGAGCGCACGAGGACGGCGTCCGGGGTCGCTTCGTGGGACGAATGCGTGAACACGTCGGCGGGCAGGCGCGACAGCCCCTTCGCCGAGATGTTGTTGAGCGTGAGGACGCTGAACCTAGCCATGGCTGCGCTCGAACTCCCGCATGAACGCGACGAGCGCCTCGACGCCCTCGCGCGGCATCGCGTTGTAGATCGAGGCACGCATCCCGCCGACGGACCGATGGCCCTTCAGCTGGATCAGGCCGGCGCCCTTCGCCTGCTTCAGGAAGGCGTCGTCGAGCGCGTCGTCCTTCAGGCGGAACGGGATGTTCATCAGCGAACGGTCGGTCTTCGCGACCGGGTTCGTGAAGAAGCTGCCCGAATCGATCAGGTCATAGATCAGCGCGGCCTTCTCGCGATTGATCTGCGCCATGCGGTCGAGCCCGCCGAGCGCCTTCAGCCACTTGAACACGAGGCCCGCGATGTAGACGGCGTACGTCGGCGGCGTGTTCAGCATCGAGCCGTTGTCGGCCATCTGCTTGTAGTCGAGCATCGTCGGCGTGCCGGGCAGCGCGTGGCCGATCAGGTCGTCGCGGACGATCACGATGGTCAGGCCGGCCGGGCCGATGTTCTTCTGCGCGCCGGCGTAGATGACGCCGTAGCGCGAGACGTCGACGGGGCGCGACAGGATGTGCGACGACATGTCCGCGACGAGGGGCACGCTGCCCGTCTCGGGGATCCAGTGGTATTCGACGCCACCGATCGTCTCGTTCGTCGTGACGTGCACATAGGCCGCCGACGGATCGAGCTTCATCGCGGACTGCGCCGGCGCGTAGCTGAAGTTGCGATCCTCGGCGGTCGCGGCGATGTTCACGGCGCCGTACTTCTTCGCCTCCGAGATCGCTTTCTTCGCCCATTCGCCGGTGTGCACGTAGTCGGCGCGCTTCGCGTCACGCATCAGGTTGGCGGGCACCATCGCGAACTGCAGCGTGGCACCGCCCTGGAGGAACAGCACCTTGTAGTTCGCGGGAATCGCCATCAGCTCGCGAAGGTCGGCCTCGGCCTCGGCGATGATCGATTCGAATTCCTTGCCGCGATGGCTCATCTCCATCACGGACATCCCGGAGCCATGCCAGTCGAGCATCTCGTCGCGCGCCTGCGCGAGCACGGCCTCCGGCAATACCGCCGGTCCGGCGCTGAAATTGAACACGCGTGCCATCAGTCCTGTCCACCATCCTCAATGGGTTGATCGTCGGCACCGCCCTCTTCGTCCATCTCGGCGGCACCGCCCTCCACATCCTTCTCGACGACGCGCTCGAGCCCCGCGAGCTTCTCGCCCTCGTCGAGGTCGATCAGCGTCACGCCCTGCGTCACCCGGCCCATCTCGCGGACTTCGGAGACGCGGGTCCGGATGAGCACGCCGCCCGTCGTGATCAGCATGATCTCGTCCTCGACGTCGACGAGACGCGCGGCGACGGCATTGCCGTTGCGCTCGCTCGTCTGGATCGAGATCGTCCCCTGCGTACCACGACCGTGACGCGGGTAATCGGCGACGGGCGTGCGCTTGCCATAGCCGTTCTCGGTCGCGGTGAGCACCGTCTGCGCGGGGTCGGATGCGACCACGAGCGAGATCACCTTCTGGCCGGCACCTAGGCGCATGCCGCGAACGCCGCGCGCGGTGCGTCCCATCGGGCGGACATCCTGTTCACCGAAGCGCACGGCCTTGCCGTGGTCGGAGAACAGCATGACGTCCTGGGAACCGTCGGTGATCGCCGCGCCGACGAGGTAGTCGCCCTCGTCGAGGTCGACCGCGATGATCCCGGCGGTCCGGGGACGCGAGAAATCGCTGAGCGGCGTCTTCTTGACCGTGCCCATGGTCGTCGCCATCAGCACGAAGTGGTTCTCGTCGAACTCGCGCACCGGCAGCGCGACATTGATGCGCTCGCCTTCCTGGAGCGGGAACAGGTTGACGACCGGCTTGCCCCGGCTGTGACGCCCGCCCTGCGGCACCTCGTAGACCTTGATCCAGTAGACGCGACCGCGGTTCGAGAAGCACAGGATGAAATCGTGCGTGTGCGCGACGAAGAGGTTGTCGATGAAATCGTCTTCCTTCGTCGCGGTCGCCAGCTTGCCCCGTCCGCCGCGCTTCTGGGCGCGGTAGTCGGCGAGCGGCTGGGACTTGATGTAGCCCGTGTGCGACAGCGTCACGACGAGGTCGTCGGGCGTGATGAGGTCCTCGATGCCGATGTCGTGGGTGCTCAGCACGATCTCGCTGCGACGCGCATCGCCGTACTGCGTCTTCAGGGCGCCCAGCTCGTCGTTGATGATCGCGGTGATGCGCTCGGGTCGCGCGAGGATGTCGAGCAGGTCGGTGATCGCCAGCATCACGTCGCGGTATTCGGCCGTGATCTTGTCCTGCTCGAGACCGGTGAGGCGCTGGAGCTGCATCTCGAGGATGCGCTGGGCCTGCACTTCCGACAGTCGATAGCCGTCGGGGCCGAGACCGAACTCGGGGCCGAGGTGTTCCGGCCGGAAGTCGGCTGCGACGGCGCGTTCGAGCAGCTGCTCGACGAGCACCGACCGCCACAGGCGACCCATCAGCTTCTGCTTTGCTTCGGCCGGGTTCGGCGCGGACTTGATCAGCTCGATGATCTCGTCGACGTTCGACAGCGCGACCGCGAGACCTTCGAGTATGTGGCCGCGCTCACGCGCCTTGCGCAGGTCGTACACCGTGCGCCGCGTGACGACCTCGCGCCGATGGCGCAGGAAGGCTTCGATGAACGACTTCAGGTCGAGCAGGCGGGGTTGGCCGTCGACCAGCGCCACCATGTTCATCCCGAAGGTGTCCTGCATCTGCGTTTCTTTGTACAGATTGTTCAGGACCACTTCGGGCATCTCGCCGCGCTTCAGCTCGATCACGACGCGCATGCCCGACTTGTCGGACTCGTCGCGGATCTCGGAGATGCCTTCGAGACGCTTCTCGCGGACCAGCTCGCCGATGCGGATCAGCAGCTGGGCCTTGTTCACCTGATAAGGCAGTTCGTCGACGATGATCGCCTGGCGGACGCCCTTCTCCATGTCCTCGAAGTGGGCGCGCGCCCGGATCACCACGCGGCCGCGGCCGGTGCGATAGCCCTCGCGGACGCCGTTCACGCCGTAGATGATCCCGGCGGTCGGGAAGTCCGGCGCCTGGACGATGTCGATGATCTCGTCGAGCGTGGTCTCGGGTTCGTGGAGGACGCGCAGGCACGCGTCGATGACGTCCGAAAGATTGTGCGGCGGGATGTTGGTCGCCATCCCGACGGCGATGCCGGCGGAACCATTGACGAGGAGGTTCGGGAGCTTCGACGGGAGGACGAGCGGTTCTTCTTCCTTGCCGTCGTAGTTCGGGCCGAAATCGACGGTTTCCTTGTCGATGTCGGCGAGCAGTTCGGTGGTGATGCGTTCGAGGCGGCACTCGGTGTACCGCATGGCCGCCGCGTTGTCGCCGTCGACCGAGCCGAAATTGCCCTGGCCGTCGATCAGCGTGTAGCGGAGGCTGAAGTCCTGGGCCATCCGGACCAGGGTGTCGTAGATGGCATTGTCACCGTGCGGGTGGTACTTGCCCATGACGTCACCGACGACACGGGCGCACTTCACGTACGGGCGGTTCCACTGGATGTTCGCCTCGTGCATCGCGAACAGGATCCGGCGATGGACCGGCTTCAGCCCGTCCCGCACATCAGGCAGTGCCCGGCCCACGATCACGCTCATCGCGTAATCAAGATAAGAGCGCCGCATCTCCTCTTCCAGCGAGATCGGCAGGGTTTCCTTAGCGAATTGCTCCATGGGCTCTTGGGGGCGACGGAATCGGTGGCGACAGGGGCCGGATGCGACGCGTTCGACACTTCCCGAACACGAGCCGGCCCCTCGAAAAAGGGGCGCATCCTAACATGCACGCCCCTGCCGAAGCACCGCCGCAATGCATGCACCATATCGGCGCGCGGCATGCTGCAATGCGCGAAAAGATGAGTCCAAACAAAGCTGTGATATTCTCGATTGCAGGTGCCACGGCCGGGACAAAGCGGCCTCGACGCAGCCGAAATCAGAGCACGCGAAGAGCACGTCCTGCGGTCCCGCACGAACGATTCACCAGATCTCCAAGAACCCAACGGTGACGCCATGATCGGTACAGTTCTGCGCTTCAAACTCAAGAAAACCCTCATCGGAATCGCAGCGCTGTCGCTGCTCGTCCCGATGGCGAGTCACGCCGACGTGACGAAGGGCCGCTGGATCTTCGACGGCTTCTCGCGCGCCACGCGCGATGGCCAGGGCAGCACCTGCGTCGGAAGCGGCGGCGACACGCACGCGTTCGCCGTCGAGGACTGCAACGGCGCCGCCAGCGCTGCAGAAGTCGAGCGCAAGAAGGTGCTCGAAGCGAAGGCTGCCGCAAAGGCCGCTGCCGACGCGAAGAAGGCCGCGATCAGGACCGAGGCCGTGCAGGCGCTCCCGGGTGGCCAGCAGACCGGCAGCGTGCGTCGCGCCGACGGCATCAGGATCCTCGACGGCTTCGGCCGCGACTGCATCCGCGACGGCTCGATCGTTGCCGCCACCGGCAACTGCGACGCCGTCGCTCCGCTGGCTGCTCCGGCCACCGCCGCAGCCGCAGCGAAGCCCGCCGCAGCTGCTGCGCCGGCACCCGCGCCCATCGTCCCCGGTTCCGCCCTGCAGCCCGACCAGCTCGGCGCCTACGTCCAGGAAAACGGCAAGGCCCCGATCCGCGACGGCTTCGGCCGCGCCTGCATCCGCGACGGTCTCTGGAATCCCGCCACGGCCAGCGAGGGCTGCAGCCCCGCCGTCTACGAGGCCTACAAGGCCGGCCCCGCAGCCCCCGCACCGAAAGTGGCAGCGCCCGCGCCCGCGCCGGTTGCACCCGGTTCCTTGGTGAATGGCGAATCCGCAGCGTACGTCCACGAGACCAGTGGCTCAGCCATCCGCGACGGCTTCGGCCGCAGCTGCATCAAGGACGGTCGCTGGCAGACCGGGCTCGCGACGGAAGACTGCGATCCCGACCTTTACAACCAGTGGCGTGCCAAGACCGCGGCCGAGCAGCCTGCCCCCGCCGTCCAGGCTGCGGCACCCGCACCGGCAGCGGCTCAGCCTGCGACCGTCACACCGGACGCGAACGGCCCGGCGCAACCTGATCCCGGTCCCGGCGTCGCACCGGCCGCCGAGAAGGCCGCCGCCACCTCCGGCCCGGTGATCGACAACACGCTGCCCGTCTTCCCGGTCACGACCTATTCCTTCACGCCCGACGTCGCGCCGACGGAGCCGCTCCCGGCCGTCGCCGAACTCGCGGCCGCCGAGGACGACGACGAAGCCGACGACACGGTTGCGCAGGCCGACGAGGCCGAAGAGGACGAAGTCGCCGCCCTCGCCGACAGCGAGCCCGCGGCGGTCGCCGAGGAAGACGAAACGATGCTCGCCGCCGACGAAGACGCGCCCGCCGCGCCGACCGACGGCAGCCCGCTGCAGGAAGACGCCGCGGTCATGCCGTTCATCGCCGACGCCCGTTCGGACGACGACGAAGACGAAGTCGACGATACGGTCGCCGGCGAAGAAGGCGTGGACGACGAGACCGCCTACCTCGGCGACGGCCCCCTGCCGGAAGAGATCCCCGAAGGTGTCGCGACGCCCGTCGAAGACGAGACCGACGACGCCGTGGCGGATGGCGACGCCTGGGACGACGAGGCCACCTACCTCGGCGACGGCCCTCTGCCGGAAGAGATCCCCGAAGCGGTCGCGACCCCGGTCGATGACGAGGCGGAAGACGCCGTGGCCGATGCCGACGCCTGGGATGACGAGGCCACCTATCTCGGCGACGGCCCCCTGCCGGACGAGATCCCCGACGGTGTCGCGACCCCGGTGGAAGACGAGATCGACGAAACACCGTCGACCGATGTCGCCGCCTGGGACGACGAGTCGGCGTACCTCGGCGACGGCGACCTCCCTGCACCCGCTCCGGTGGTTGTGGCCGCGGCTGCACCTGCCGCACCTGCGGCACCTGTCGAAACCGCGGCGGCTCCGGCAGTACCCAACGCCGAATGCCCGCCCACCACGATCGAGGTCGAGCAGGATGGCCGTTTCGCGTTCGACCGGTACGTCCTCCGGGCCGACGTGATCGCCAAGCTCGACTCGATCGCCGATCTGCTCAAGACGGCGAAGTGCGAAGGCA
>CAUJJX010000133.1 GCA_963205165.1 Pseudomonadota bacterium
CGCGTCGATCACATCGCGCGCGTCCGCGCCACATAACAGCGACGCGCGGTGACCGATAACAACTACTCATTATCCAGACCGAAGCCCGCTCGATAGATTGACTCCACGCAATGCAGTTCCGGTTCCTCAACCGTCCCGTGCGCACCGCGCGTGCCGGACTTCTCGGAGACTTGGGCGATGGAGAAAGATCTGGAGACCGTGGCGCCCGCCATCGGCGACACGCAGGACACGCCGGTCGTGGACACCTCGAAACGGGCGCTGCTGAAAGGCGCCGCAGCCGTGGCAGGCACTGCCGGCGTGCAGGCGATCACCGGGTTCCCGATGATCTGGGCGCAGGAGATCAAGAACATCGAGCTGCGCCACGTCGGCGTGTCGTACTCGGTCGTGAAGGCCATCGGGGACCAGGCCTCCAAGGACCTCGGCTTCAAGGTCACGATGCAGAACGTCGACACGTCCGCGGCCATCAACCGCTTCGTGACGCAGCCGAACTCGGTCGACATCGCGGACGTCGAGGGCTGGCAGGCGAAGCTCGCGACGAAGCGCGGCGTGCTCCAGGGCATCGAGCGCAGGCGCATCAAGGAGTTCGACAACATCCTGCCCATCTTCACGAAGGGCGAGATCGGCGGGAAGACGGTGTCGCGCCAGGGCATCTCGCCCTACGAGGCGATGTACATCTCGAAGCCCGACGCGACCGAACTCCACGAGGGCGTCGCCGACTGGATGACCTTCCTGCCGCAGGTCTACAACGCCGACTCGATCGGCTACCGGCCCGACCTCATCAAGCGCGAGGTCACGGAGTGGAAGGACCTCATCAATCCGGCCTTCAAGGGCAAGGCCGCGATCCTCGACGTGCCGGCCATCGGCATCATGGATGCGGCGCTGTGCTTCGAGAGCGCCGGCGAGATCAAGTACGGCAACAAGGGCAACATGACCCGGTCCGAGATCGACTTCACGATCAACCGGCTCATCGAGCTGAAGCGCCAGGGACATTTCCGCGCGACGTGGACCACCTTCGACCAGTCGGTGCAGCTCATGGCCGCGGGTGAAGTGATCATCCAGTCGATGTGGTCGCCGGCCGTCGCCGCGGTGCGCGTGAAGGGCATGCCCTGCGTCTACGCGCCCGTGAACATCAAGAACGGCAAGGAAGGCTATCGCGGGTGGTGCAACGGCATGGCGCTCATGCGCCACCTGAGCGGCAAGAAGCTGGAAGCCGCCTACGAGTACCTCAACTGGTACCTGTCCGGCTGGCAGGGCGGCTTCGTCGCGCGCTACGGCTACTACAGCCCGGTCCCCTCCACCGCGAAGAAGCACCTCACCGCGAACGAGTGGGACTACTGGTACGAGGGCAAGGCCTCGAAGGACGTCATCCTCGATCCGTACGGCGTGCCGATGGAGAAGGCCGGTGCGAAGCGCGACGGCGGCTCGTTCATGGACCGTGTCACGAACATCTCGTGCTGGAACACGCTGATGGACGAGGCGCAGTACATGAACAAGCGCTGGAACGATTTCAAGGCCGCCTGACACCGCAGGGTCACGGGGGCCGCGGGTCCCCGTGACGACCATCGCCGTACGGGAGTCGTCACCATGTCCGCACGTTCCAGTCTCACCGGATGGCTCTATGCCAGTCCGCTGGTGCTCGTCCTCGTGCCCTTCTTCGTCGCACCGATCGTGGTCGTGCTGATCGCGAGCTTCCTCGAGCACGACGGGTTCGGCGGGATGGTCGCGAACTTCACGCTCGACAACTACCGCACCGTCTTCGGCTCGGAACTCACGCTCCGGCTGTACGCGAAGACCATCGAGTTCGCGGTGCTCACGTGGGCGGGCACGCTCGCGATCGGCTTCTGGATCGCGTACTTCCTCGTGTTCCACGTGCGCAACCAGCTGCTCTCGATCGGGCTGTTCCTGCTGTGCACCGTGCCCTTCTGGACCTCGAACATCATCCGCATGATTTCGTGGATCCCCCTGCTGGGCAAGGAAGGACTCGTGAACTCGGCGCTGATCGGCAGCGGCCTCGTGAAGCAGCCGCTCGAGTTCCTGCTGTTCTCCGACTTCGCCGTGGTCGTCGCGTACGTCCACCAGCTCACGATCTTCATGATCGTGCCCATCTTCAACGCGCTCACCCGGATCGACAAACGCACGATCGAGGCCGCGCAGGACGCCGGCGCGACGCGCTGGGAAATCATGCGGTGGATCGTCTTCCCGCTGTCGCGCAACGGCGTGGCCCTCGGATCGATCTTCGTGCTGTCGATCGTGATGGGTGACTTCTTCGTCGTGAAGGTGATGAGCGGCGGCGGCTCCGCGTCGATCGTGTCCGCGCTCTTCGAGGACATCGCCGTGCTGCAGTACCCGCCGGCCGCCGCGAGCGCCGTCGTCCTGCTCGCGTTCGTCGTCGTGATGATCGCGCTCATCCTGAGGACAGTCGACGTGCGCAGGGAGATCACGCGATGAGCACCGAAACCGCTGCCGCAGCCGCGCGCCGCGTGCGCACGCTGAACCCCGACGACAAGGGCCGCCCCTGGACCTTCTGGGTGCTCGCCGGACTCTTCGCGCTCTACGTCCTGGCGCTCTATGGACCGATGCTCTGCATCTACGTCCTGTCGCTGCAGGACATCCGCGGTGGCCTCGTCTTCCCGATGAAGGGCTTCTCGCTGCACTGGTTCACGGAACTCTTCACGCAGGTCCGCACGGGTGACGTGAAGGGCGGCTTCGAGCGCTCCATCGTCCTCGCGGTCATCGTGACGGTGATCACGGTCGTCGGATCCTTCCTCGCGGGCCTCGGATTCCGCGAGCGCTTCCGCGGCGACGGCGTCGTCTTCTACCTGATGATCGGCAGCCTCGTCGTTCCGGGACTCGTGCTGGGCATCGGCATCGGCCTGCTGTTCCAGTACCTCGGGATCGAGGCCGCCTGGTACAGCTCCGCGCTCGGTGCGCATCTCTCGTGGACGCTGCCCTTCGGCGTGCTCGTGATGTTCGCGGTGCTCTCGCGATTCGATCACGCCTGGGAAGAAGCCGCGCGGGATCTCGGCGCGAGCCGCTGGCAGATCATCCGGCTCGTCGTCGTGCCGATCCTCGCGCCCGGCATCGTGGCCGTCGCGCTCTTCGGCTTCACGCTCTCGTACGACGAGTTCTCCCGGTCGCTGCAGACGTCCGGCTCGCTCAACACGCTGCCGCTCGAGATCTGGAGCATGACCCTCAACGTGACCTCGCCGTCGCTCTACGCGCTCGGCACGGTCACGACCATCGCCTCGTTTCTCATCATCGGCTCGTGCCTCGGCGTCATCGCGTGGATGCAGCGCCGCCGCGCACGTTAGGGCCTGTCAACACTGCATTCGCACTGGCATCCGGAGTGTCAACAGGCCCTGGTTGCCGGCAAGCTGAAGGAGTCATCGCACCATGCAGATCGGGAAGGGCGACATCGAACTGGCCGGCGTCTTCAAACGCTTCGGCGACAGCACTGCCGTTGACGGCGTGAACCTGAAGGTGCCGGACGGCGCGTACTGCTGCTTCCTCGGCCCGTCCGGGTGCGGCAAGACGACGATCCTGCGGATGATCGCGGGTCACGAGGACCCGACCGGCGGCGAGATCCTGATCGGTGGGCAGAACGTCGTCGGTCTGCCGCCGGTGGAAC
>CAUJJX010000134.1 GCA_963205165.1 Pseudomonadota bacterium
CCGGCGTGAACGCCCCGCGCCGCGTTGCACGCGAAGCTCGTACGCTCGCGCGCCGGGTGCGCGACCCGGCTCCGGTTTGCGCCTTGCTCGAAGCGTTCGCGCCGGCAACGCATCTGGCATCCGTAGTGTTAACAGGCCCTACTCCGACTGCGCATGCAACATCCCGTCACCCCGGCGAACGCTGGGGTCCAGCAGCGGAACTCGCGACTGCCACCGCCGGACTGGATTCCAGCTTGCGCTGGAATGACGGGAATGAACGGTTGGCGTCGGATGACGCGCGACGCGCAAATCCCGCGTGAACTCCCCTCGCCCGCTCTCGGGAGAGGGGTCGGGGGAGAGGGCCGCCGGTCGCATCACCGATCGCCGCCGGTCGAACGCCCGTCAGCAGAACATCGACGCACGCAACGGATTCATCCCGGCTGCGACCACCCCGGATCACTCTCCACGCCGATCACCGTCGGCGAGTTCACGACCGGCGCGGCCAGCGTCGGCCGTGATCGCAGCCACGTCTCGACGATGTCCCACACGGGCGCACCGTTCGCGTCGTCGGCCATCGGCGCCCAGCCCGCGACCTTGTAGCGTTTCGCCGCGTCGATCGGATGCCCGCCGAGTTCCATCGCGCGGATGCGTTCGCCGGCCCGCGCCGCCGGATCGATCGCGTAACGCAATCCGCCCACCCGCACCATGTCCCCGCCCTGCTGGTAGTACGGATCGGGGTGGAACAGGTTGTCGGCGACATCCTCCAGCACGGCCTTCAGCGTCGCGCCGGTCATCGTCGTCACGGTCGTCTGCGGATACGTGATCGCCGTCTGCGCCATCACGTGTTCACGCGTGATCGTCTCGCCGGGCAGCAGCGTCGTGCCCCAGCGGAACCCCGGCGACAGCGCGATCTCGGCGTCGTGCACGGTCCTCAGCGCATCGAGGATCACCTGGTCGCCGCTGCCGTTGAAGTTGCCGCGGCGGTAGAGCAAGCCCTCGGTCACGGCGAGCGGTGCGTTCAGCCGATCGAGATACGGCGCGCGCACGCGGGCGATCAGCGACTGCATCCCGGCATCGGCGGGCAGCAGGTTCGCGAAGACCGGCAGCAGCCGATAGCGATAGCCCGCGACACCGCCCGGCTTCACGTCGAGATCGAGGACGCCGACGAACTTCCCGTTCGACCCCGCGTTCGTGACGAGCGTGCGCCCGCCCGCGTTGGCGACCTCGATCGCGACCGGGACGCCGTCGTGCGTGTGCCCACCGAGGATCGCATCGAGCCCGCGGACGCGGCTCGCGAGCTTGAGGTCGACGTCCATCCCGTTGTGGGACAGCAGCACGACCACCGTTGCACCCGCGGTGCGCGCGGCGTCCACCGCAGCCTGCAACTCGACTTCACGCAGTCCGAAGGTCCACTCCGGCACGAAGCGGCGCGGATGCGCGATCGGCGTGTACGGGAACGCCTGTCCGACGATCGCGACGGCCACGCCGTTCACCTCGCGCAGCGTGAACGGCCGGAACACGGGATCCTCGAAGTCGGCCGTGCGCACGTTCTGCGCGACGAAATCGACGCGACCGGCGAAAGGTCCGTCGACGATCTCGCGGACGCGATCCGCGCCGTGCGTGAATTCCCAGTGGCCGGTCATCACGTCGACACCGAGCGCGAGAGACGCCTCGACCATGTCCGCGCCGCGGGTCCAGAGGGCCGTCGCGGAGCCCTGCCACGTATCGCCGCCGTCGAGCAGCAACGCGCCGGGACTCGCCGCGCGGAGCCGCTTCACGAGCGTCGCGAGATGCGCGTATCCGCCGACGTGACCGAACGTGCGGGCGGCCGCCGCGAAGTCGAGATGCGTGAACGCGTGGGCGTCGCGAGAGCTGGGCGCGATGCCGAACGCGCGGAGCAACGCCTCGCCCGTGAGATGCGGTGGCCTTCCACGCGCGGCGCCGGTCCCGAGATTGGCGTGCGGTTCGCGGTAATGCGTCGGCAGGAGCTGCGCGTGCGTGTCGGTGATGTGCAGCAGGCGGACGCGACCGAACGGCGGCAGGTCGTACGCCGCGTCGCCCTCGCCGGCGAGCGCGCGTCGCGAATCGAGTGCGAAGCCGCCGGCGGAAGCGACGGCGAGGAGGTGGAGGAATTCGCGGCGGGTCATGGGGAAGGCGTTGGGCGTTGGGCGTTGGGCGTTGGGCGTTGGGCGTTGGGCGCTGGGCGTCAGGCGAACGACGCCCTCTCCCCCGGCCCCTCTCCCGCGAGCGGGCGAGGGGAGCGTAGGTCGGATTAGCACCGAAGGTGCGTAATCCGACGCGGACGATCGAACTGGCGACGACGAGGACACGCGCGATTGTGTTGGCGACGGCGTCGGATTACGCGGCGATGCCGCTGATCCGACCCGCCACCTACTTGTTCACCGGCGACTCCGGATCCAGCAGGAACGCCGCGACGTCTGCGATCTCCTTCGGACCGAGCCACCCGTGATACCCGAACCGCGGCATGTGCGAACAGGGGAAGAACGCCTGCGCGTTCTGGATCTTCTCGTACGTGTAGCGCACGACCTCCGGCGAATTGCCGCGCAGCCTGCCGTAGCCCGTGAGGCTCGGACCGATCGTGCCCGCCGCGACTTCCTTCGACGCGAGCTTGTGGCACGCGTAGCAATTGCCACCTTTCCGGCGATCGGGCGGATCGGGCTGGATGCGGCCGATGTGGCCGCCGGTCCCGATGCCCGCGAGCTTCTCGCCCTCGCGCCAGTCGCCGAGGAGGCGGCCGTCGTCGGGCAGCTTCAGCGTCGCGCGTTCGCGTTCGAGGATCTGCGCGGCGATGTCCGGTGGCGGCGCATTGCGGTACTTGCTGCAGAGCGCCTGCGTCTCGTCCTGCGCGAGCCGCGTGCGCCATTCGTCTTCCGTCGCGCCGGCAAAGGCTTTCCGGACGAGCGCCTCCGCGTCGGACTCCGCACCGGCCGGGGCCGCGACGGACAGTGCGGCGAGCAGCACGAGTGCGCGCCTCATCGCTTGATCCCCGGGGACTGCAGCACGCCCCCCCGCGCCTGATGCTGCAGGTAAGACTGGATCGCGATCACGGCGTCGGACGTGAACGCCGGCTCCGGCCAGCGCATCTGCCGGATGCAGTCGATGAGCCGGCGCTCCATCGTCCAGACGGCGCTCTGCGAGACGCGGTACGCGGGCCACGTGATCATCGACGCCTGGGCGTCCTTGGCGACCTGGAAGCTCGGGAGGTCCTGCAGGCGGATGCGCCGGCCTTCCAGCGAATGGCACGTCGCGCACGAGAAATCGAGCGGACCCGAGCGACGGAAGAAGAGATCCCCGCCGGCCGCGAGCATCCGCGCTTCTTCCGGATGCTCTACTGGCGCGGCGATCGGCTGGCCCTTCGAATGCGTCGCGACGAACGTGACGAGCGCCTCGACCTCCGAGCCCGGCTTGTACCAGCCACGCGTGGCGTCCTCGAAGGAAAACCCCTGCAGCGTCTGCATGCACGTCACGAGGCGGGACTCGATGTCCTGCACGCGGCCCGTGTCGGCGAAGTACCGCGGCAGCTGCGCGTACGCACCGTCGACGACGCCCGGCCCGCGGCCGAGATCGCAGGCCTCGAGCGTCGCGGACTTCGGCCCGCGCGCCGTGCGCCAGAGTTCCTCGCCCTTCATCTCCATCAGCTCGGCCGGATTGCCGTCTTCCAGCATCTCGCGGTACTTGCGGATCTCGCCTGCCGCGTGGTCCTCGTCGCCGACCGCGACGGCGGCCCCCCCGAGCAGTCCGGCCGCGAGCGCGGCCACGTGCACGAGGTGCTTCACGTGATCGCGACCTCGTCGCTGCGGGTGTCGCCGCGCGAATCGATCCAGGTGACCTTCACAGGATCGCCCTTCGCGCCACCCGTGAACTTGAACACGGTGAACGGATTCGCCGCGATCGACGTGCCCCACTGTGCGGCCAGCACGACGCGTCCCTTGTGCGTGACCGTCACGTGCTGGATGAAATGCGCCGGGATCGCCTCGCCCTTGTCGTTCTTGCGCTGGCCCGTCTCCATCACGTGGCTCATGAGCACCTTCACGGTGACCACGTCGCCCTCGGCCGTCGCGCGGATCTTCATCGGTTGTGCCATCGCGTCAGCCTCCGCAGCCGCCGAGCGTGACCTTGATCTCCTTGACGGCGTAGAGATGGCGGCCGCCCGCGCGGGCGAGCACGAACACGTTGCTCGTCTGCGCCATCTTCACGCGGGTCTGGAAATCGGCGAGCGTGCCCGCGGGCACCTGGTAGACCGCGGCGAGCATGTTCGGATTCTTCTCGATCAGGATCGCCATCTGGTCGACGCCGGCAGCGCGCGACGAGAACGCGATCGGCACGACGGCGCCGTTCTCGGCGATCTCGGCGGCAACGATGCCGACGTCGGCGCTCGCCTCGGCCTTGCGTCCGCCGAGCGCCTTCAGGACGTCCTCGAGATTCTTCGCCTCGAAGGCCGCACGGTTCCAGTCCTCGGCGCCCGCCGTCGCGGGCCACCAGCCCGCGGCCGTCAGCGCCGCCATCGCACCGAGGCTGCCGCCCCGGCGCAGGAAATCCCTTCGTTGCATGTCGTCGTTTCCCTCTGCGATCGCGGGTCGTCCGCGACGGGTTCGATGATAGCCGCCGGGATCGGACGGTTTCGTGACTGATGGGCATATGGATATGCCGGGGGGCCGGTGATGGTCGGTGTCGAGACCGCGATCCGAATCGAGGCGGGCGTTGTTCGCGTCGCGGCGCTGCCAGCCGGATTCGGTACCGGGCAGCGCTCGATCCGTCACCCCAGCGAACGCTGGGGTCCAGCAACGGAGGTCGCACCGGCCACCGCCGGACTGGATTCCAGCTTGCGCTGGAATGACGGGAGGTGAGCAGACCCGTCGGTCGGATCAGCGACACCGTCGCGCAATCTGGCACCGTCGCCCGAACAATCCGTCGCGTCGGATTACGCGGCTCACGCCGCTGATCCGACCTACTCGAACTCAACCCGCCGGCGGGTGCCGCAACGTCGACCACTCACGGAATGACCCGATCCGCCCGGAATCGTTCCAGCAGCACGGTCAGCATGAGCTCGGTGTCCGGCGACTCGCAGAATCCGTGGCGCCGCGCCTTGCCGGTGTCGGAGACGATGTCCCACGTGGACGCGAACACGAAGTCGCCGAACGCGAAGCCCGCGAGCGTGTGCAGCGCGTTCGGCTGCAGGCCGTGCTTCGCGACGATGCGGTCCCACACCGGCCCCTTGTCCGCCATGAAGTCCACGAGCTTCCGCGGCTGCGGGTCGCCCATGGGCATCCCGAAGAAGTCCGCGATGCGCGGCCAGACGTTGCACCAGCGGATCAGGTCGCCGTTCGTGATGTTGAACGCCTCGTTGGTGCAGTGGGGCGTCGTCGCCATCCAGATCATCGCGCGGCCCAGCAGCGCGGCGTCGGTGAGCTGGTAGAGCGCCGTCCAGTTGGCAGGCGCACCGGGGTGCGAGAAGGGCAGGCCCAGTTCGCAGCAGACGGCCGCGTACGTCGCGAGCACCATCACGAGATTCATCGGGCTGCCGAGCGAGAAGCCGCAGACGGCGTGCGGCCGCGCCGCCGACCATGTCCACGCCTTGCCGTTCTGCGCCGCCTCGAGCCAGTCCTGCTGGTCGAAGTAGAAGTTGGCACCGGCGTGGCGCGGATGGCGTTCCCGCGCGGGCGTCGTGAACGGGCCCAGATGACTGCCGTACCACTTCGTGCCCTCGACGAGGTTCACGTGCGCGAGCGCCGGGCTCGCGGCCTCGACGGTGGTCACGAGGTTCACGAGCAGCGCGGTGTTGCGCGAGACAAGGCGCGCGGGATCGGCGTCCTGCACGTACGCGGCCGAGAAGACGTGCGTCACGTCGTCGAGCGCACCGAGTTTCGCGCGGCAGTCCGCGGGGTCTTCGAGGTCGACGGCAATGTGCGTGAAGCGGCCGGTGACATCGGGCGCGCGGCGCGACACGGCGACGACATCCCAGTCGCCACGCTCGACGAGCTGCTCGAGCAGACAGCGACCAACGACGCCGGTGGCGCCGGAAACCAGGGCCTTGCGGGTCATGGCGGGACTCCTCGGGATGCGGTGGGGGCGCGAGTTTAGGGCCTGTTCAAGTCACGGCGGCCGGTTGCGTCGCAGGCGCGGATTGCGGCCGGGCGGGACACCCCGCGAGGCTCCGCGGCGCGGCCCGGTGCGCTACTTCAGTTCGAA
>CAUJJX010000135.1 GCA_963205165.1 Pseudomonadota bacterium
CTGTTCACGCGCGGGCGCCTCATGGCGGTGTTCGACCTGCAGAGCGGCGCGGAACTGCGGCGCTTCGCCGGCGCGTCGGCGGCGATCGACAGCATGGACGTCAGTCCGGACGGGCGCCGGCTCGCCATCGGCACCGGCCACGTCTGGGACCTCGATCGCGCCGTGCCGCTGGCGCGATTCGGCGGGGGCGGGTCTGCCGGCGTGCTCCGTTTCTCGCCCGACGGGAAGGTGCTGTTCACCGGCATCCCGGGCACGATGAGCCACCGGATCGACCCGGCGACGGGGGCCGAGATCGGCACGCTGAACGACATCGGGGATTTCGCGGGGTCGGTCAGCGCGGACGGCACGCGCCTGCTGTCGATCGACAAGTACACCGGCGGCTACGACGCCGCGCTGAGCCTGATCGACACGCGCACCGGCAAGCGATTGCGCGAGTTCGAGGCGATCGCCGCGACCCAGTTCAACTACACGGCCGCCGCGATCAGCCCTGACGGACGCACGGCCCTCGTCGGTGCGTACGCCAGCGGCCACCCGGTGTGGTCGCCGCCGCTCGCACTCTGGAATCTCGACACCGGCAAGGTGATCCGCTACCTCGACCGCGCGGCGATGAAGTCGTACGCCACGGCGCCGGTCCGGGCCGTCGCCATCAGCCCCGACGGCCGGATCGGCCTGTCGACGAAGCCCGAGGTCGGCATCAAGGTGTGGGACCTCGCGACCGGCAAGCTGCTGCGGACGATGGCAGGCGACGCCGGCATCGTGGGCGACTATCTCGACGTCGAGACGCTCGCGTTCAGCCGCGACGGCGCGCGGGTTGTGGCGGGCTATCGCAACGGCGCCGTCGTCCTGTGGGAGGTCGCGACGGGCCGCATGCTGCATTCGTTCACGGGCCACGGCGACACCGTCCGTGCGGTCGCCTTCAGTCCCGACGGGCGCCTCGCATTCAGTGCGGGCGATGACACGACGACGCGCGTCTGGGACACCGCGACCGGCCGCGAGCGCGTGCAGTTCGTCGCGTTCACCGACGGCGAGTGGATCGCGATCACGCCCGAGGGCTACTTCAACGCGTCGCCGCGCGGCGCCCAGCACGTCAACGTGCGCACCGGCGTGATGTCCGTGACGTCGGTCGACGCCTACTTCGAATCATTCTTCCGGCCGGACATCGTTGTCGCTGCGCTGCACGGCACGGCCGTCGAGACGGGCACGTCGATGGCGCAGGCGAAGCCGGCACCGCGCGTCGAGATCGTCGATGCGCCGGTCCGCACGACCGAGTCGAGCATCGGCATCACGCTGAGGATCACCGATCTCGGCGGCGGCATCGGCGACGTGCGCGTGTATCGCAACGGCACGGCCGTGAGCCTCGAGAGCGCCGACGACGAGCGCGGCCTCGTGCGCATCGAGGCGCCGGCCTCGTCGACGGGCGCCAGCGTGATCGTGCGGAAGGTGCGCGTGAAGCTCGACACCGGCAGCAACGTGCTCCGGGCGATCGCGTTCGATGCGCGCAACCAGGCGCGCAGCGAGTACGCGGACGTGACCGTCGAGGCGGCCGTGCGCGACAGCGGCCGGCCGACGCTGCACGCCGTCGTCGTCGGCATCGACGCGTACCGCAATCCGAAGCTGAACCTGAAGTACGCCGTCGCCGACGCCGACCTGTTCGCGAAGACGCTGACGACCTTCGGTGCGGGGCTCTTCGAACGGGTCGTCGTGACGAAGCTGACGAGCCGCGAGGACACGACGCGCGACGCCATCGCGGCCGCCATCGGACGCATGCGCGATCTCGCGCCGAACGACATGTTCGTGTTCTTCGTCGCGAGCCACGGCACCGTCGACGACGGCAGCTACTACCTCATCACGTCGAACGTCGGCAGCCTGAGCACGGAGAAGCTGAAGGCCGACGCGCTGTCGCAGGCCGATCTCACGCGGCTGCTCGCGAACGTGCCGACGGGCAAGAAGCTGCTCGTGCTCGACACGTGCAACTCCGGCGCGCTAGGCACGGCGTTGCAGACGGCGATGCTCACGCGCGGCATGAGCGAGGACACGGCTGCGAAGGTGCTGAGCCGCGCCGTCGGGTCGTCGATCCTGTCGTCGGCGACCTCCACGCAGGAAGCGCTCGAAGGCTACGAAGGTCACGGGCTCTTCAGCCATGTCCTGAACGACGGACTGAGCGGGAAGGCCGATGCCAACAAGGACGGTTTCGTCACGACGTCCGAGCTGATCGGCTACGTCGACGAGATCGTGCCGATGCTCGCGAACCGCACCTTCGGGCGCGAGCAGTTTCCGACGGTGAACAACAACGGCCAGGTGTTCCCGGTCAGCCGCGTGCCCTGATCGCGACCCGGGCCGATCCGCAATGTCGATGGAGAAGACCATGTCCCGCAGCAACCGATCTTCGTTCGCGCTGGCAGCACTCGCCGCGCTCCTGTGGCTGCCGTCGTCCGGCGCGTTCGCGCTCGAAGGCATCGGCTACGGCGGCAACGTGTCCGAGGCCCGTCAGCGCGCCGCGGCCGACCTCGCGGCATCGATCCAGGTGCGCGTGCATTCGGTCGTCGAATCGTGCAAGGAAGTGAGCGGGAAGAAGGTCGTCGACTGCGGCTCGCGCGTGTTGAACCGCACGGCGTCCGAGCTGCCGCTGCTGGGTCTGCGCTACCAGACCGCGCCGGGCGGCGACGAGCCGCAAGGGGCCCGCGCGATCATCGACACCGACGCCGCCTCGCCGCTCTACCGCGAGAAGATCGCGGCGCTCACGAAGGATTTCGCGGCGGGCCAGGCCGCGCTCGGCACGACGCGCGAACGTCGGGCGCGCCACAACCTGCTCACGCGCCAGCTCGCGACGCTGCGGGCGCTGTCCGAGCATCGCCTCGTCGCGATCGCGATCGGCATGACGGTCGACGAATTGCCCGCGAGCGAGACGGCATTGTCCGAAGAGCGCGAGTCCCTGGAAGACACCGCCGACTCGATCGCCTTCGCGGCGCAGCTGCTCACGAAGGATCTCGACGGCCGGCTCGACGGCGTGGAGCCGTTCGCCGCGACGGGCAGCCGCGAGGCGACGCCGTTCGGTGGCGCGATCGCCGATGCGCTGCGTGCGGCGATGGGCACGCGCGCCGGACAGCCGCTGCGCCTCGCCGGCGAGTACCGCCGGCTCGACAACGGCGATCTCGACCTGATGCTCGAAGCACGCAAGGCGGCGACGGGCGAACTCGTCGCGGTGCGCGGAACGCGGCTCGCGAAAGCCGGCTACGCGGGCTATCGCGCCGAACCCCTCGCGCCGGACTTCGAGCGGCTGCTGCGCGAAGGTGTCGCGGTGTCGGGTGATCTGCGCGCCGAACTCGTGACGTCGCTCGGTGCCCGCAACCTGCTCTTCAAGCGCGGTGACGAAGTGCAGCTCGTCGCGCGGCTCAACCGCCCCGGCTACTTCTACGTCGTCGGCCACGTGGTCCGCGACGGCGAGCAGTTCTCCTACCTCCTGCCGCTGCAGGACACCGGTGCCGCCGGCAATCGCGATGCGCGTTTCGTCCGCCACGTGCCTGCCGATCAGGCGAACCACTACATCGAACTGGGTCGCTTCGAGGTCGTCGCGCCCTACGGGACGGAGCATCTCCAGATCGTCGCCGGCACGCAGCGGCCGGGCGACCAGCTGCCCGAGACGCAGCACGACGCGGAAACGGGCTACGACGTGATCCGCGGCAGCCGCGGCAACGCGCGCAGCGGACTTGCCACGACGCGTGGTCTCAAGCTCAAGGCGGACACGAAGGCGCAGGTCGCGGAAGGCACGCTGACGTTCACGACGCGCGAACGCTGAGTCCGCGCGGCAGGGTCCGGCAGCGTCGTCCGTGTGCCGGCGGCTGTCGGCGGATCCCCGCGGGTGCCGTTGCACGATGCCGCTGCGTACCAACGGCGAAGCCCTCCGGCGATGCGCGTCGTCGCGTCGCCATCCGAACACCGTTCGTCTCCGAGTCTCCGCACCATGAACCTGTCGCGCCCATCCGCCGGACCGCTGGCCCGCACCGTCGCGGTGATCGCGGCCGTCGCCGGATTCACGATCGCCACGCCGCTGCTGGCCGCGACGTCACGGACGACCGTGCCCCTCGTGGTCGCGCCGCGCGCGAAGCCGACGGAGCGTGCGATCCAGCTCGTCGCGGTCGGCATGCAGGTGGAGGTCGCGGGCACGCTCGCGACGACGCGCGTCGAACTGGCGTTCCTGAATCCGAACACGCGGCAGCTCGAAGGCGAACTGCAGTTCCCGCTCGGCGACGACCAGGAAGTCACGGGCTTCGCGCTCGAATCGCTCGACGGCCTGATGATGCCGGCCGTGCCCGTCGAGAAGGCGCGTGGTCAGGAGGTCTTCGAGGCGATCGAGCGGCGCGCCGCCGACCCTGCACTGCTCGAGCAGACGGCGGGCAACAACTTCCGGCTGCGCATCTATCCGTTGCTGCCGGGCAAGCCGCGCAAGGTGAGCATCGAGATCACGGAACTGCTCCGGCCGGACGCGCGCGGCCGCCTGCAGTACGCGCTGCCTTTTGCTGCCGGGAAGCCTGTGCCGCTGAAGTTCACGATGCGGGTCCACGGACGCAGCGCGTCGACCGTGCGGCTCCCGCGGGAGCTTGCCGGCGCGACGGTGCTGAACCGCCACGGCGGCGCCGTGATCGCGCTGGAGCAGCCGAAGTTCGCGTCGCGCGGCGGCACGACGAGCTGGGCCGCGGATGCCGACGCGACCGTCTTCACCGACCGCTTCGAAGGCGAGGACTACTTCTACGCGGAGCTGCCCGTCGACGCGAAGCCGACGGTGCGGCCTGATCCGGCGCAGCTCGCGATCGTCTGGGACGCCTCCGGATCGGGCGCGGCGCGTGATCACGAACGCGAGTTCGAAATGCTCGATGCGTACTTCGCGGCACTCGGACGCGTCGACGTCACGCTCGTCGTCGCGCGTGATCGCGCCGAAGCGTCGCGCACGTTCACGGTCACCGGCGGCGACTGGTCCGCGCTGCGTGCCGCGCTGGCGTCCGTCGCGTACGACGGTGCGAGCAACGTGGCAGCGTGGACGGTGCCGGCGGACGTGTCGCCGGGGGTCACGCTGCTGTTCAGCGACGGCCTCGGCAACTGGGGCGATCCGCACATCGCGGAATCGCGCTCGCCGCTCTACGCGATCAGCGCATCCACCGGCGCCGACGCGAATGTCCTGCGGGCGCTCGCCGAACGCAGCGCCGGCGGCGGCCGGTACCTCGATCTGCTGCGCCTCGACGCGAATACGGCCGCGGCCGAACTGCGGCTCGTGCGCCCGGGCATCCGCGTGCTGCCGAGCCCCGGCCTCGCCGATGTCGTCGTGACATCGCGTTTCGCGGAGCAGGGCCGGTTGCGCGTGGTCGGACGCGTCACGCGCGCCGACGCGACGCTGCGCTACCGCATCGAAGGCGTGGATGGCGCAGCCGGTGAACGGCAGCTCGCGATCGAGGCCGATCCGCAGGCGACCGAGCTGATCTCCGACGTCGCTGCGAAGCGCTGGGCGCGTGCGCGCATCACACAGCTCGAACTCGACGCCGCGACGCATCGCGCCGCGATCGAACGACTCGGATTGCGCTTCGGCGTCGTGTCCTCGCGGACGTCGCTGATCGTGCTCGAGCGGCTGGAGGATTTCGTCGAACACGACATCGTGCCGCCGGCGGGTCCGATGCGCGCGGCGTTCCTCGAACACCGGAAGACCGTCGCGGCCCGGGAAGCGAACGGACGCCAGCAGCGGCTCGACCGTCTGGCAGCGCGTTTCGCGGAGGTCGTGAAATGGTGGGAGACCGACTTCCCGAAGGACGGTCCGCCGAAGCCCGCGATCGTCGATCGCGACGAGGCCCGCGAACGTGCGAGTGCAGTGGCGAGTGCGGATCAGCGTCGGCAGTCCGAGCGCGCGGAGGCACGTCCGCTCGCGATGCAGAGCGCGTCGCGTGCCGCCGCCGCACCGCCGCCGATGCCGGCCGCCGCCGCCGCGCCGGCGGGTGGTGCGCCCGGGCAGGCCGCCGCTGCGCCCGCCTCGATCCGGTTGCAGAAGTGGGCGCCCGACACGCCGGAGGCGCGTCGCCTGCGCGAGGCCGGCGACGCCGGGCGCTATGCCGTCTACCTCGACCAGCGCCCCGGGCACGTCGACAGTCCGGCGTTCTTCCTCGATGCGGCCGACGTGTTCTTCGACCGCAAGCAGGACGAACTCGCGCTCCGCGTGCTCTCGAACCTCGTCGAGATGAACCTCGAGAGCCGGCAGATCCTGCGGATCGCGGCGTACCGGCTGATCCGGTCCGGGCAGGTGGATCTCGCGCTGCCGCTGCTGCGCAAGGTGCTCGTCCTCGCGCCGTTCGAGCCGCAGTCGTGGCGCGATCTCGGACTCGCGCTCGCCGCACACGGCGACCGGCAGGAAGCCGTCGACGCCCTCCGGGAAACCGCGACGCGCGAGTGGGACGCCCGCTTCGGCGACATCGACCTGACGGCGCTCGCCGAACTGAACGCGCTCGTCGCGACCTCGCCCGGAATCGACACGAGCCGCATCGATCCGCGGGTGCTGCGCAACCTGCCGCTCGCGCTGCGCGTCGTGCTGAGCTGGGACGCCGACAACACCGACATCGATCTCTGGGTCGTCGACCCGGATGGCGAGAAGACTTACTACGGCCGCCCGCTCAGCTGGCAGGGCGGCAGGCTGTCGAGCGATTTCACGGGCGGGTACGGCCCCGAGACGTTTTCGCTGAAGGTCGCGAAGCCCGGCCGGTACGAGGTCCGTGCGCAGTTCTACGGGCATCGCCAGCAGGTGGTCTCGGCGTACACGACGCTGATGCTGCGGCTCTCGACGGACTTCGGGACGGCGGCGCAGAAGGACGAGGACATCCTCCTGCGGCTGACCGGCACGAAGGACGAGGTGCTCGTCGGAAGCTTCGAGGTGGGCGGGACGCGCTGACGGGGCCGGGGCGCCGTCGGCGCCGGCGGGTGGCGGCCTCGACGGAAGCCGACCCGTGCGGTGCCCGGTCGGCGCCTTGACGATCGGGGCGGCGCGCGGCAAAGGGGTACGCGCGGGCGACACAGCGGCGGGTCGGCAGTGCCTCCGGGTGCGAGCGATCCTCGATGGCCCGGCCGCCGGACGGATCCGTCTGGCAAGATGCGGCCCGAGGCTGCGACGGTCGATTTCCCCGGACGTCCGTCCGCGCCCGCCCTCCCGACCTTGCTGGCGGTTCGAATGGATCACACATGCTGATGTTCGGTATCACCGTCGCGACCGGATGCGTCTCGGTCGCGCTGCTGCTCACGCTGTGGCGGCTCGCACGCGGCCCGGGTGTCTGCGATCGCATCCTTGCGCTCGACCTGCTTTCGATGCTCGTCGCGGCGCTGCTGATCGTCCTCGGCATCGCGACGCGCACCGGCAGCGCGTTCGATGCGGCACTCGTCGTCGCGCTGCTCGGCTTCGTCGGCACCGTCGCGCTCGCGCGGTTCGCCGAACGCGGCCGGGTCGGGGGCGACTGAATGGCGCCGGTCCTCGAAGTCGTCGCCACCCTGCTGCTCGTCACCGGCGGGGCATTCCTCCTGATCGGCGCCATCGGCGTCGCGCGCTTCCCGGACGTGCTCACCCGCATGCATGCCGCCGGGCTCGCGGGCACCCTCGGAATCGGCGCGTTGCTGCTCGCGTCGATGCTCGTGTTCGCCGCGGAGGGACACGAGCCGGGCGTGCGCGAACTCGCGATCGTCCTGTGCATCGTGCTCGTCGCGCCGGTCGCTTCGCTGTGCATCGCGCGGGCCGCGCGCCGTCGCGGCGAGTGATGGTGGTGTGACTGGGTGGTGTGACGGCGTGTCGCACCATTGATTTGAATCAACGATGACAGCAGGGGCATCCGGCAATCTTCGCCCATGTGCTTCGGGGTGAGGCGCATGGCAGCAACGGCGCCCACATGGGCCGTGGAAGATGGTCCGGCCGTCGGAGGCTCCTCCCGCTCCGACGCCACCGTCTTCCTGCAGTGAGTTCTTGCCGTGACCGGGCGTAGCGGGCCGGTCGCGGAGTAGTCGGTGGTTGCTTCGCTACGTCGTTTCAGGGACTTCTGGGCACCGGACAACCGGTGCCCATTTTTTTTGTGCGGTCCCCGTCGCCGTCGATCTCAGCGGGCGCGGCGGCGCGCCACGACCGCGAGTCCGGCCAGCCCGAGTCCCATCATCGCCCACGTGCCCGGTTCCGGCACCGGCGCCATGTAGCCGCCGATGTCGGCCGACGTCACCCGATACGCGTGCAGCACGCCGGGCACCATGCCGTAGCCGGCGGTCAGCGTTGCGGGCGTCACACCGTCGATCGTCGTGCAGCCCGTCGTCGAGTCCAGCGGACACAGGATGTTCTGCGTCGGGTCGGCGAAGTTCGTGTAGACGTCGAACTGCGTGCCGGTGCCGTTCTGCGTGACCGAGTAGTCATTGTCGGTGCCGGCGAGCAGCAGGTACGAGCCGTCGGCGAGCCGCGGTCCGACCGCGAGACCTTCCCACTTCTCCGGCGACTGGTTGCCGAGTTCGGCGAGTCGATCGGCATCGAGGTCGACGAGCATCGCGCCCTTCGTCACCGTGTTGCCGGCGAACGTGTTCGCGAGTGCGACGTCGCTCACGTCGTCCGCGCCCGTGACGTCGATCGCGTAGACCCGCTTGTCGGGCGATGCGAAGTTGTCGCTGCCCACGCCGCGGTTGTTCCGTTCCAGCACGAGGAATTCCGAATCGTTCACCGCGACGAGCGCCGAGATGCCGCGACCCTGGCCGGACGTGTCCATCCGGTACGCGAACTGGCGGTCGGCCTGGTACGTGGATGTGTCGAACTGCACGATGCGGTTCATCACGCCGCTGGAACCGCCCTCGTCGATCATCGCGCTCTGGAGCATGGCGTAGACCTTCGCGCCGTCGGCACTGACGGCGAGCCCCTCGAAGCCGCGATTGGTGCGGCGACCGGTCGTGTTGGTGGTGCCGAAGTCGTCGACGCCGCCGGTCTTCGCGACCAGACGATCGGGCGTCGCGAAGGCCTGCACGAAGACGCCCTGGCGGTCGAACTCGTAGAGCGACGGACCGTACTCGTCCGACACGTAGAAGTGGCCCGTGACCGGGTTCACGACGAAGCCTTCCGGATCGAGCGCGTTGCCGAGGCTGCTCGTCGGGTTCGGCGCGATGCCGTCGAACGGCGTGCCGTCGGCGCGCGTGAACTTCACGGTCTGCGCGATCCGGAAGTTCGAGATGGCGCCGCTCGCGTGATCGACGTCGAGCGTGAAGCGCTGCACGCGGGTTTCGTACGGAATCGTGCCGCCGCCCGGGCCGCGGTCGGACAGGCCCCACCATTCGTTGCGGTTGGGGTCGTAGTAGATGTCGGAGAAGAAGCCGACGCGGCCGGCGTTCGCGCCCGGGACGCCCGTAGCATCGATGGTGTTCGCGGGAATCGTCAGTCCGTTCACGAACTGCGGTGCGGCGTGGACGCCGGTGGCGAAGAGGAAGCCCGCGGCAAGGAGCGCGCGGGACAGCGGGGCGAGCGAGGACATGGTCAGGTCTCTGGTTGTCGTTGTGGGAGGCGTGACCGTATCCGCCGCACGTGACAAGTTCGCTGCGGGAAGATGGTTCGAACGGAGCATCACGCGCTGGCGCCCGGGCCGTCACGGCAGGTCCGGCATGACGCGCGGATCGCGGCCCGGCCGTCTCCCGCATCACCCGGGGAACGAACCGGACCGTCCGGCGGTCCTCGTCGTCGCGGGCGCCGTGCCCGTGGCGTGCACGTGTCCCGGCCGCAGCGGCGGTCGCATACTCCGCGCTCGTCCAACGAACCGAGGAATCCCCGCCATGGACCTGCTCAGCGACGACGAACGCGCCCGCCTCGTGCCGGCGGAAACGCTGCCCTTCGATTCGCCCATCCCCACGCAGATCGTCGCGAGCGAGGAGTTCGTGCCGATGCCGCAGACGCCCGCGCAGCGCGAGGTCGAGGCCCGTCTGACCGCGCTCGGTGACCGGCTCGCAGCGCACCAGGGGCTCTCCCGCCGGCAGTTCTTCCGGACGGCCGCCGGGATGGCCGCCGCCTTCGTCGCGATGAACGAGGTCTACGGACCGGTGTTCGGCGTGTCGAGCGCGGAAGCCGCGACGCCCGAGCTGGCGACGGCGCGCGCGGCCGACCTGTCGGGGCAGTTCATCCTCGACGGCCACACGCATTTCCTGCGCGACGACACGAAGCTCGAGGTGTTCGCCCGGATGCGCGAGGCGGTCGGCCGGGCCGGCTGGAATCCCGATCTCGCGGGCAAGCCGCAGACGCTGGAAGACCTGAAGTTCGACAACTACATGAAGGAGATCTTCCTCGACAGCGACACGAAGATCGCGCTCGTCTCCAGCGCGCCGTCGGAGGTCAAGGAAGACTGGTTCCTCACGAACCCGATGGTCGCCGCGGCGCGCGCGAAGGTGAACGCCGAGGCCGGCACGCGCCGCATGCTGAGCCACGCCATCTTCGCGCCGGGCCAGCTCGGCTGGGTCGAGGAGGTCGATCGCGCGATCGAGCAGGACAAGCCGGATTCGTTCAAGGGCTACACGATCGGCGACAACACCCACAAGGATCTGAGCCGGCATCCGTGGCGGATGGACGACGAGAAGCGCCTCTACCCGTTCTACGAGCGGCTCTGGCAGGTGGGCATCCGCAACGTCTGCGTGCACAAGGGGCTGTTCCCGCCGTCGGTCGAGAAACAGTATCCGCACCTCCGCGAGTTCTGCGACGTGCGCGACGTGGGGCAGGCCGCGAAGGACTGGCCGATGCTGAACTTCGTGATCTACCACTCCGGCTATCGGTTCCCCGGCGGCGGCACGCCCGAGGAAGCCCTCGCGCAGTTCGACGCGACCGGCCGCATCGACTGGGTGACCGATCTCGCCGAGATCCCGGAGAAGTACGGGGTCTCGAACGTCTACGGTGACCTCGGTCAGATCTTCGCCGTCACGAGCATCGCGCAGCCGCGGCTCGCGGCGGGCATCCTCGGGACCCTCGTGAAGGGTCTCGGCGCCAACCGCGTCGTGTGGGGCACCGACGCCGTCTGGACCGGCGCGCCGCAATGGCAGATCGAGGCGCTGCGCCGGCTCGAGATTCCGGAGGACATGCAGAAGCGCCACGGCTTCGCGCCGCTCGGCGATGCGACGGGGCCGGTGAAGAGCGCGATCTTCGGACTCAACTCCGCGCGGCTCTACGACATCGAGCCGAAGGCGTTCGCCGATCGCGAGGACGGCATCACGCGGCGCAAGCGGGCGTACCTCGCCGAGGGCGGGCAGCGGAGCAACCTGCGCTACGGATTCGCGGACCCCGGTCGCGGCGGCTGACGGTTCCGTCGCCCGGTATCGCGCCGCGGCCCCGTCGGCGTGGCGTCCTGCGGATCGAGGGGATACGATCGCGGCGCCCGGTCCGCTGCAACGCGCGTCCCGTCGCCTGATCGACGGGCTGGCCCCGACCGGCGCGCGTCGGCGGTGCGGCGACAACGATTACATTTCGAGGAGTCTCAAAATGATCAGACGTACCGCAGCGCTGACGCTGGCGGCCGGACTGTGTCTCGGCATCGGCAACGCATCCGCCGACACCATCCGGATCGCACACATCGATCCGCTGTCCGGGCCGTTCGCGCTCGTGGGCGAGAGCACGGGGCGCCTGCTGCAGGCCGCCGTCGACGACGTCAACGCGAAGGGCGGGGTGCTCGGCGGCACGAAGCTCGAGCTGGCGCACTTCGACAACAAGGGCAGCCCGCAGGAAACCATGCTGCTCCTGAAGCAGATCATCGATTCCGGCACGCGCTTCATCTCGCTCGGCACCGGATCGCACATCGCGCACGCGCTCGTCGATGCGCTCGAGAAGCACAACGCCCGCAATCCGGACAAGACGGTGCTGCTGCTGAACGTGGCCGCCCAGGATCCGCCCCTGACCGGCGACAAGTGCAGCTTCTGGCATTTCCGCTGGGAGGCCCACACCGACATGCGCGTGAAGGCGCTCGTGGACTACATCGTGTCGCAGAAGGGTTCGCCGAAGGTCTACCTGCTCAATCAGGACTACGCGTTCGGCCAGGCCATCAGCCGTGCCGCGCGCGAGATGCTCAAGGCGAAGCGGCCGGACATCCAGATCGTGGGCGACGACCTGCATCCGCTCGGCAAGGTGAAGGACTTCGCGCCGTACGTCTCGAAGATCCGCTCGGCCGGTGCCGACGTCGTGCTCACCGGCAACTGGGGCCAGGATCTCTCGCTGCTCGTGAAGGCCAGCAAGGAGGCCGGACTCGACGCCGTGTTCTACACGCTGAACGCGCACAACGCGGGCATCCCCGGTTCGCTCGGCAAGGCCGGTGCGGACCACGTCCGGCAGGTGATCGGCTGGCACGCGAACGTCGCGCACAACAAGCTCGAGAAGACGGCGGCGGACTACCGCAAGCGCTTCGGCGAGGACTACTGGCTCCACTGGCCGAAGCTCCAGATCGACATGGTCGCGAAGGCCATCGACACGGCGAAGTCGGCCGATCCGCTGAAGGTCGCGCACGCGCTCCACGGCATGAAGTTCGAGTCGGCG
>CAUJJX010000136.1 GCA_963205165.1 Pseudomonadota bacterium
TTGCGATGGCACACGAGCCAGTCGTAGAGATTCACCGTCGGATCGCAGTGCCCCGGCACGAGCCGCAGCTTCGATCCGAGCGGGAGGTCGGTGCCCTCGGCCAGCGTGATCACGCCGTGCTCGTCGGACGCCCGGACGTACGTCGCGCCGGGCACGTCGTCGATGCGCGGCATCCCCGAGTCCACCGAGTGCGCCTCGAGGCCCACGTCGACGCCGGCGCGCGCCGCGGTCGGGCGGCTCATCACGGTCGCGAGGATGTGCAGGCTCTGGCGGAACAGCGCGACGGACTCGTTCGCGGGGTCGCCGTTGCGGGCGTAGTCGGCGTCCATGAAGACGTACGAGCCGACCTGCAGTTCGCCGTACGTGCCGCTCGTCGCCTCGAGCAGGAAGGTGCCGGTGCCGGCGCCCGTGACGAGCGGCACGTCGATGCCGTAACGCTTCATCGCGTCGATGCTGTCGTTCACCATCGCGACGGCCTTCGCGATCGCGGCCTCGCGTTCGGCCGGCGTGCGCATGTGCTGCGCGCCGCCCTGGTAGGCCTGGATGCCGCCGAAGCGCAGGCCGGGCTGCGCGACGATGTGGCGGGCGAGCGCCGCGGCGGGTTCGCCGGGCTGTACGCCGCAGCGGCCGGCACCGACGTCGACTTCGACGAGCACCGTGATGACCGAGCCCGCGGCCCGCGCCGCGGACGCGAGCGCCGTCACGGCGTCGGGGTGATCGGCGAGCACGGAGATCTCGGCGCGGTTCGCGAGACGGGCAAGGCGCGCGAGCTTGGATGCGCCGACGACCTCGTTGCTCACGAGGACGTTGCCGACGCCGCCGTCGACCATCGCCTCGGCCTCGCTGACCTTCTGGCAGCAGACGCCGACGGCGCCGCGCTGCATCTGGATCAGCGCGATCCGCGGACACTTGTGGCTCTTCGAGTGCGGACGCAGGCGCACGCCGCGGCCGGCGATCGCGCGGTCGAGCGCGTCGAGGTTGTGCTCGAACGCGTCGAGGTCGAGCAGGAGGGCGGGGGTGTCGACGTCGGCGAGGGCGTCGCCGATGCGGGCGGGCGGGGGCAGGTGGCTCATGGGTTGTTCGCCTTGCGGCCCATCGAGCAGTCGCCGCGGATCACGGCGCCGGCGCTCTGCACGCCGAGATTGCGGCCGCGGTTGCCGTGGAGGATCTCGATGACTTCGGCGAAGTTGGTCTTCTCGACCGGATCGCCGTACGTGCGGGTCTCGAGGGCGGCGAGCGCGTCTTCCTTCGACTGGCCGGCCTTCTTCGCGGTCATGACTTCGGAGGCGAAGCGGCCCATGTCGTCGCACGTGAGCGTGCCGAGCGGGTAGTTGCCTGCGTGCGCGGCCGCGGGCAGCAGCAGCGTGCAGAGCAGGAGGGTGGAGCGGATTCTCATGCGGGGCATCTCCAGGTCGGGCGCGCGCGGCCCCCGGGTCGGGGTGCGCTGGACGGTGTCGGATGGTATTGCACCGCGAAGGGGCGGAAAACCGTCGCGACGATTTTCACCGCAGGCTCGTGGCACCGGCCGGTGGTGGGTGCTGCGCGCGCAGTGCCCGGCGGTGCGCGATGGGCGCACCACGCGTACGGATCGATGCCGGCACGGTCTGCGGTCGCCGGGCGTGCGTCGCGCGGCTTCGCGGGGCGGGCGGTCGCGCGACGGCCGGCGCATCGTCCGAGTCGCGAACGTCCGTCGAACGACGAGGTCTGTGTGCCCACGACCGGCCGGTAGAATCCGGCGGCCGCGACCAGGCCACCGATTCCCGGTGCGTCGTCGCGCAGGTCCCGACGGCGCCCGCGCGCCATCCAGAGTTCCCGATGCTCCGAACACCGTCCGACTACGGTCCGCCCGCCTCCCGGGGCGCGCTCCGCGATCTCGCCGCCAACCTGTTGCTCGGTCTCCGCGCGGCCGTCTTCCTGCGCGTGCGGCGCGGGGCGTGGCGGCCGTTCCCGGCGCAGATCGTCCTGCTCGCGCTGGTCGACGTCGTCGTCACGCTGCTGCTCGAACGCGCGGCCGTCGGTGCCGACGCCGTCTTCCGCTGGGACGCCCTGCCGCGGATGCTCCTCCCCGTCCCGCTGGCGCTGCTCGCCGGCTGGATCATCGCGGGCCGCGCGCGATGGCCCGGCCTGCTGCCGTTCGTCGCGACGGCGGCGCTTGCCGTGTCGTTCTGGTTCGACCTCGGCTGGATGGCGCTGTCGGCCCTGGAGGCGCGGGGCCTGCTGTCCGGCGACGACGTGCTCGCATCCTGGTCGGCGCCCGCGTTCTGGTGGGGCGCGCTCGCCGCCGGTGTCGTCGTGGCGCGGCTCGCGGCGCACACGACGCGTGAACGTCTCGCGGACTGCGGCTGGGCGATGCTCGTGCTCGCGGTGCCGCTCTGGTGGATTCCGTACGTCCCGCTGTGGCAGGTCGAGGAGGCCGGCGGCGACGCCGCCGACAGTTTCGCGGCCGCCCGCGAGGAGGTCATCTATGCGCAGCCGGCGCTGCTCGATCACGTCGCGTCGCGGCTCCAGCCGCAGCGGCCCGGCGTCGAGGATCTCTACTTCGTCGGCGCGGCGGGCTACTCCGCGGAAGACGTGTTCCTGAACGAGGTCTCGCTCGCGGCAGACATGATCCGCACGCGCTTCGATGCGGAAGGCCGCGTCGCGCTGCTGTCGAACAACCCGGGCACCGTGCGCATCCTGCCGGTCGCGAGTGCGACCAGCCTTGCGCGCGTGCTCCGCAATGTCGGCGACACGATGGATCGCGACGAGGATGTCCTGTTCCTGTTCCTCACGAGCCACGGGTCCGCGGATCACCGGCTCGCGATGGAGTTCTGGCCGCTGCAGCTCGACGACATCACGCCGCCGATGCTGAAGCGGATGCTCGACGACGCCGGGATCCGCTGGCGCGTCATCGTGATCTCGGCCTGCTACGCCGGCGGATTCGTCGAGCCGTTGAAGGACGCCCGCACGCTGGTCATGACCGCCGCCGATGCGTCGAACCAGTCGTTCGGCTGCGGTGTCGATTCGAAGCTCACGTACTTCGGCAAGGCGTACTTCGACGAGGCGCTGCGCGAGACGCCGTCGTTCGTCGGCGCGTTCGAGACGGCACGGCAGACGATCGCGGCGCGCGAGCGGTCGCAGCAGTTCACACCGTCGAATCCGCAGCTCTTCGTCGGCGCGGAGATCGCCGCGAAGCTCGAGCACATGCGGCAGCGCGTGGCGGGCGCGGCGGTCGGCGCGGTCGCTGCGAACTGCGCGGTCGGCGCGGCGCATGCGGCGGCTTGTGACGCCCCGGTCTCGCGGGCACACTGACAGCCGCCCGGGGGTGGCGCTGGAGGTTCGATCCATGAGCAGCATCGCAGTGCGTGCGGTCACGCTGGCGCTGGTCCTCGCGACCACGTTCCCCCTCGTCGGTGCGCGGGCCGCCGATCCGTGGCGTCCGATCAGCCGCGCCGAGGCCCTCACGCGCGCATCGAGCGGCCAGCTCGAACAGCGCCGCCAGGCCTACGCCAGGCTCGGCGAGGTGGGGCTGATGGAAGACACGCCCGTCCTGCTGTCCGCCCTCCGCGACGACGAGGACATCATCCGCGGCGTCGCCGAGATCTCCCTCTGGGGCATCTGGATGCGCGCCGACGATTCCACCGCCGATCCGCTGTTCCAGGTCGCGATGGACCTCATGCAGCAGATGAAGCTCGCGGAGGCCGAAGCGAAGTTCGACGAGGTGATCGCGATGCGTCCGGATTTCGCGGAGGCGTGGCATCGCCGTGCCGAGACCCGCGTGCTCGGCGATCGCTGGGGCGAGGCCGCCCAGGATTTCGCTCACGCGCTCGAACTCAATCCGTTCCACTTCGGCGCGATGGAGGGGCTTGCCCACTGCAACATGCGCTCGGGTCGCGCGGCCGAGGCCGTGCAGCTCTTCCTGCGCGCGCTCGAACTCAATCCGAATCTCGAACAGCTGATCGAACCGCTGAAGCGCGCGCGGGCCATGGCCGAGCGCGACCGCACCTGACGTCGTCGACGGCGAATCGGCAGCAGCCGAACGCCGGCGACATCACGAGGAGATGTCGATGACTGCAGCAAGCTCGCGACCCTGGCTGGCGCAGTACTCGCCAGGCGTGCCGCACGACCTCGCCCCGGGGGACTTCGAGAGCATCCCCGCGATGATGGAGATGTCGGTCGCGCGGTACGGCAGCCGGCCCGCATTCGAGAATTTCGGGGTCACCGCGAGCTTCGACGACATCGACCGGCACGCGCGGCATTTCGCGGCCTACCTGCAATCGGTGCTCGGGCTCGCGAAGGGCGATCGCGTCGCGATCATGATGCCCAACCTCATCGACTATCCGATCGCGCTGTTCGGCATCCTGCGCGCCGGGCTCGTCGTGGTCAGCGTGAATCCGCTCTACACGCACCGCGAGCTGGAGCACCAGCTCATCGATTCCGGGGCGAAGGCGATCGTGATCTTCGAGGGCGCGGTGCACACGCTCGCGGGCGTGATCGCGGCGACGAAGATCGAGCACGTGATCGTCGCGGCGGTCGGCGACATGCTCGGATTTCCGAAGGGGGCGGTCATCAACTTCGTGCTGCGGCACGTGAAGAAGCTGGTGCCGGCGTGGACGCTGCCGCAGGCGGTGCGCTTCAACGATGCGCTGGCCCGCGGGGCGCGCGCGACGTTCGCGCCACCGGTGATCGGCCCCGACGATCTGGCCTTCCTGCAATACACGGGCGGCACGACGGGGGTGTCGAAGGGGGCGATGCTGCTGCACCGGATGGTGCTCGCGAACGTCGAGCAGATGCGGCTGCACGCCTCGCCGGTCATCCACGAGGGTGACGACAACGTCGCCGTCGGGGCGCTGCCCTTCTATCACATCCTCGCGCTCGTCATGAACTGCATGCTGTTCTTCCGGCTCGGCAGCCGGCAGCTGCTCATCACGAATCCGAAGGACATCCCGCGGTTCGTCGCGGCGCTCGCGAAGAGCCGCTTCACGTTCATCGTCGGCGTGAACACGCTCTACAACGCGCTGCTCAATCACCCCGATTTCGCGAAGGTCGACGTCAGCCGGTTGCGCATGGCCGGCGGTGGTGGAGCGCCGCTCCAGCTGCCCGTCGCGCAGCGCTGGAAGGCCGTGACCGGCAAGACGCTCGTCGAAGGCTACGGACTGACCGAGACGTCCGGCGCGACATCGTGCAACCGCGTGACCCTCGAGGAGCACACCGGCACGACGGGCGTCCCGCTGCCGGGCGTGCACATCCAGATCCGTGACGACGACGGGCGCGTCATGCCGCACGGCGAGACGGGGCAGGTCTTCGTGCAGGGGCCGAACGTGATGGCCGGTTACTGGCAGCGCCCCGACGAGACCGCGAAGGTGCTCGGCGCCGACGGATTCCTCGCGACCGGCGACGTCGGACTCATCACGCCGGAGGGCTATCTGAAGATCGTCGATCGCCTCAAGGACATGGTGCTGGTCTCGGGCTTCAACGTGTTCCCGAACGAGATCGAGGATGTCCTCGCGGGGCACCCCGGGATCGTCGAGGCTGCCGCGATCGGCATCCCGGATCCGCACACCGGCGAGGCCGTGAAGGTGGTGATCGTGCGGCGCGATCCGGCACTCACCGCGGAGTCCGTGATCGCGTACTGTCGCGAGCAGCTCACGGGCTACAAGCTGCCGAAGCACGTGGAATTCCGCGACACGCTGCCGAAGAGCCCGATCGGTAAGATCCTGCGGCGCGAGCTGCGGGGGAACTGAGCGCGACGCATCCATCGAGATCCGCAACGACCGGCCCGCAGTCCTCGCGCATCCGCGTGCGCGACGTCGTGCGATCCGGCAACGCACACGAGACATGAACGAACCCACCGACACCCAGGTTGCCGCGATCGATCGCATGGTCCGGCTCTTCTACGAACGCGGGCTCGCCGACGCCGTGCTCGGCCCGATCTTCTTCGAGTCCATCCACGACTGGGAGCCGCACATCGCGGTCGTCCGGGACTTCTGGACCGACGTGATCCACCGCACGACCCGCTACCGTGGCAACGCGTACGCGCCGCACATGAAGCTCGACTTCGGCGCGGAGGCCTTCGACCACTGGCTCGCGTGCTTCGAGAGCGCCGCGACCGACTGTCTCGCGCCGGAAGAGTCCGCGACGGCGATCCGGGTGGCGCGTCACATGGCGCAGAGCTTCAAGGTGGGCTTGTTCCCGTTCACGGCACCCGACGGGACGCCGTCGCGGAAGCCGTTGGCGAAGCCGCGGACGGGGACGTGAGGCGCGCGAACGGTTGCCTGGGCGACGGCGTCGGATGACGCGACTGCGTCGCCAATCCGACCTGCGAGATCTGCGCCACGGTCGCCCTGTTCGGGTAGATACCGTGATCCGAGTCAAGGCGGGCGTTGCTCGCATCGCATCGCGGAGCGACGCTGCACGCTGGATCATCGGAACCGGGCATTGCTCATTCCGTCACCCCAGCGAACGCTGGGGTCCAGCAACGGACATCGCTCCGGCCACCGTCGGACTGGATTCCAGCCTGCGCTGGAATGACGGGGGTGAGCAGTCCCGCAGGTCGGATCAGCGACGTAGTCGCGTAATCCGACGCGAACGGTTGTGCGTGCGACGGCGTCGGATTACGCGCCTGCAGCGCTAATCCGACCTGCGCAGCCTGGGCCACGGAGGCCTCGTTCGGGTAGGTGCCGTGATCCAGGTTCA
>CAUJJX010000137.1 GCA_963205165.1 Pseudomonadota bacterium
GCCCAGCGCGCCTTCGCCTTCGCGACGTTCGCTTCCTTCACGTGGCCGAAGCCGCGCACGCGTTCCGGCAGCGCCGCGAGTTCGAGCACGAGCGGCAGCGTTTCCGGCGTGAGTCGCGCGAGCGCGTTGCCGATCGACGTCGTGTACTCGTCGATCAGCGCGCGTTCCATGCGGCGCTCGGCGGTCTTGCCGAACGGATCCAGGGCCGTGCCGCGCAGCCTCTTGAACTTCGCGAGCCAGCGGAACGCGTGCTTCATCCACGGACCATACGTGCGCTTCACGAGATGGCCGTCGTCGTCGCGCTTCGAGAGCAGCGGCGGCGCGAGGTGGAATTTCAGCGTCACGTCGCCCTCGAAGGCCTCCGCGAGGCGGCGCTCGAAATCGCCGTTGGAGTACAGCCGCGCGACCTCGAACTCGTCCTTGTAGGCCATGAGCTTCGACAGGGAACGTGCGACGGACTGCGCGAGCTTGTCACCCTTGCCGAGCGCGGATTCCGCCGCGCGGACGCGTTCGACGAAGCTCTCGAAACGCTGTGCGTACGCGGCGTCCTGCCAGGCGGTGAGGTGTTCGACGCGCTGTTTCACGAGCGAGTCGAGCGACTGCGGGAACTGCACCTGCACCGGCTGCGCGGGTGTCGCGATCCGTTCGACGCGCGCCTGGTCGACGGCAGCGCGGCGGCCCCACAGGAAGGCTTCCTTGTTGGCCGGGATGGCGACGCCGTTCAGCTCGATCGCGCGGAGCAGCGATGCTTCGCTCAGCGGCACGAGCCCCTTCTGGAACGCGAAGCCGAGCATGAAGAGGTTCGTCGCGATCGCGTCGCCGAGCAGGGCCGTCGCGACGCGTGTCGCGTCGAGCGCGAACACCTTGCCGTCGACGGCTTCGTCGAGCAGCGCGCGGATGCCGTCGGCGGGGAAGGTCCAGTCGGGATCCTGGGCGAACTTGCCCGTGGGCTGTTCGTGCGTGTTGACGACCGCGACGGTGCGGCCCGGGCGCGTCTTCGCGATCGTGTCGTGCGCACCGGCGGTGAGCATGTCGCAACCGAGGATCAGGTCGGCCTCGCCGGTCGCGATGCGCTGCGCGTGGATGTCGTCCGGATGCGCCGCGAGCTTCACGTGCGACGTCACGGCCCCGTTCTTCTGCGACATGCCGGTCATGTCGAGCACCGACACGCCGCGACCTTCGAGGTGCGCGGCCATGCCCATCAGCGCGCCGATCGTGATGACGCCCGTTCCGCCGATGCCGGTGACGAGGATGTTCCACGTCTCGGACGTCAGCGGGACCGGCGTCGGCGCGGGGATATCGCCGAAATCGACGATGTCCTTCGCGGCCTTCGAGCGACGCGGCTTGCCGCCCTCGACGGACACGAAGCTCGGGCAGAAGCCCTCGACGCAGCTGAAGTCCTGGTTGCACGCCGACTGGTCGATGACGCGCTTCGTGCCGAACGTCGTCTGCTTCGGCAGCAGCGACGTGCAGTTCGAGGCCGCGCCGCAATCACCACAGCCCTCGCACACCGCTTCGTTGATGAAGAGGCGCCGGTTCGGCGTGGGGAACTGACCCTTCTTGCGGCGGCGCCGCTTCTCGGCCGCGCACGTCTGGTCGTAGATCAGCACCGAGACGCCGGGCTCGCTCCGGATGTCCTTCTGGACGGCATCGAGATCGTGACGATCGTGCAGCGTGACCGCCGCGGGCAGCGTGCTGCGATCCGCGTAGCGGTCGAGGTCTTCCGTGACGACGGCGATGCGCGTCACGCCTTCCGCGGCCATCTGCTGCGCGATCTTCTGGACGGAGATCTGTCCGTCCACCGGCTGTCCGCCCGTCATCGCGACGGCGTCGTTGAACAGGATCTTGTAGGTCACGTTCACGCCCGCCGCGATCGCCGCGCGGATCGCCATCGAGCCGGAGTGGAAGTACGTGCCGTCGCCGAGGTTCGAGAACACGTGACCGCGTTTCGAGAACGGCGCCTGGCCGATCCAGATCACGCCTTCGCCGCCCATCTGCGTCGTCGTGCGGTTGTGCTCCGGGTAGATCGCGGTGGCCATCACGTGACAGCCGATGCCGGCGAGCGCGAGGCTGCCGTCCGGCACCTTCGTCGAGCGGTTGTGCGGACAGCCGGAGCAGTACCACGCGGGTCGCGGCGGCGTCGCGACGGCCTTCTCGAGCACGGCTTCCTTCGCTTCGAGGAACGCGAGTCGCGCACGCACGCGATCGCTGTCGTGGAAGCGCGCGAGCCGGCCGGCGATCACGCGCGCGATCTGCGCGATCGAGAAATCGCCCTTCGCGGGCAGCAGCCAGTTGCCGCGCGGTGCGGCCCACTCGCCGCGTTCGTCGAACTTGCCGATGACGCGCGGCCGGGTGTCCTCGCTCCAGTTGTAGAGCTGCTCCTTCAGCTGGTACTCGACCATCTGGCGCTTCTCCTCGACGACGAGGATCTCCTCCAGCCCGCGCGCGAATTCGCGGATGCCGTCGGGTTCGAGCGGCCAGGGCATCGCGACCTTGAACACGCGGATGCCGATCTCGGCGGCCGTCGGTTCGTCGATGCCGAGTTCCTCGAGGGCTTCGAGCACGTCCATGTACGACTTGCCCGACGCGACGATGCCCAGCCGTGCGTTGGGCGAATCGATCGTCGTGCGATTCAGCTTGTTGGCGCGGGCGTACGCGATGGCGGCGTAGATGCGGTAGTCCTGCATCAGCGCTTCCTGCTTGCGCGCCTGGATGCCGAGCGTGTCGGACGACAGCCGGCCGTTCAGGCCGCCTTCCGGCATCGGGAAGTTCTCGGGATGCACGATGCGCGGCTCGTCGAGATCCGCCGGGATCGACGCGGACGATTCGACGGTGTCGGCGAGCGCCTTGAACGCGACGGCGCAACCGGAGTAGCGCGACATCGCGAAGCCGTGGAGGCCCAGCTCGACGTATTCCTGGACGTTGCACGGATACAGCACCGGGATCATCGATGCCGAGAACAGGTGATCGCTCTGGTGCGGCAGCGTGGACGAGTACGCACCGTGGTCGTCGCCGGCGACGAGCAGCACGCCGCCGTTCTGCGACGTGCCGGAGAAATTCATGTGCTTGAAGACGTCGCCGCAGCGGTCGACGCCCGGGCCCTTGCCGTACCAGAGGGCGAACACGCCGTCGTAGTCGGTGTCGCCGACGAGGTGCACCTGCTGCGTGCCCCAGACGGCCGTCGCGGCGAGTTCCTCGTACACGCCCGGCACGAACTTCACGTGGTTCGATTCGAGGTGCGGCTTCGCCTTCCAGAGCGCCTCGTCGAGGCCGCCGAGCGGGCTGCCGCGATACCCGGACACGAAGCCCGCGGTGTTCAGGCCGGCCGCGGCGTCGCGGCGGCGCTGGGCGATCAGCAGGCGGACGAGCGCCTGGATGCCGGTGAGGTAGACGCGGCCGGACGTGGCCTGGTACTTGTCGTCGAGTGTGACCTGTTGCAGCTGCATGTCGGGCTCCTGTGGGATGCGACTGCGGCGTCCGCGGCCTGGATGGGGCAGGGGACACCGGGATGCGCCGTTCGGCCTGTGGGCCTGGGGCGCCTTCGAAACGGTAATACGGATTGCGGTGTTGCTGCGTGTTCGGGCGAGGGCGGTTTCGGGCATCGCTCGCTGCGCAGGTCGGATCGGCGCGGAGCGTGTATCCGACCTGGGGGACTGCTCGTCCCACCGTCATTCCAGCGCAAGCTGGAATCCAGTCCGGCGGTGGCCGGTGCGAAGTCCGCTGCTGGACCCCAGCGTTCGCTGGGGTGACGGAATGAGTAATGCCCAGTACCGAAGATCCGGCCGGCGGCGTCGCTCCGCGATGCGAACAACGCCCGCCTTGATTCGGACCACGTTATCTACCCGAAGCCGACTGGTGGTATGTGCACTACCGAAGCGCCCTGTATTCCTCCTCGTTCAGCACCAGCTCGTGGTGGCCGCGACCCGGCGGGATCATCGGGAAACAGTTCTCGCCGGTCGGCACGACGACGTCGAGCAGGAACGGGCCGTCCGACGCGAGGCACTCGTCGAGCGCCGCTTCGAGTTCGGCGGGCGATTCGACGCGGCGCGAGGCCCAGCCGAAGCCCTTCGCGACGGCAACGAAATCGGGCAGCGCCTCGGTCCAGCTGTGGCTCTGGCGGCCGCCGTGGATGAGGTCCTGCCACTGGCGGACCATGCCCATGCGGCCGTTGTTCACGACGATCAGCTTCACCGGCGTGCGGTGCTGCATGGCCGTCGAGAGTTCCTGGAGATTCATCAGCAGCGACGCGTCGCCGCTCACGCAGACGACCGGCTTGCCCGGGTGCGCGATCTGCGCGCCGATCGCGGCGGGCAGGCCGTAGCCCATCGTGCCGGCGCCGCCGGACGTGAGCCACCGGCGCGGCGCGTCGAAGCCGAGGTGCTGCGCGGTCCACATCTGGTGCTGGCCGACGTCGGTGGCGACGATCGCATCGCGACCGAGCAGCCGTTCGTTGAGCGATCGCAGGATCCGCTGGGGGACGATCACGTCGTCGCGGTCCTCGAAGCCGAGGCTGTCGCGGTCGCGCCAGAGGGCGATGGTTTCCCACCAGGCGTCGAGCCGCTGCGGGTCGAGCGGGGTGTCGCCGAGCACGTCGACGAGGTCGGGCACGACCTGCGCGCAGTCGCCGACGATGGGCACATCGACCCGGACGAGCTTGTTGATCGAACAGGCGTCGACGTCGACGTGGATCTTCTTCGCCTCCGGGCAGAAGTCCGCGAGCTTCGCCGTGACGCGGTCGTCGAAGCGCGCGCCGATGCACACGACGAGGTCGGCGTGATGCATCGCGAGGTTCGCTTCCAGCGTGCCGTGCATGCCGAGCATCCCGAGGAACTGCCTGTCGGACGCCGGGAACGCGCCCAGCCCCATCAGCGTCAGCGTGCACGGTGCGCCGGTGCGGCGGACGAGCTGCGTGAACGCCTCGCAGGCCGCGGGGCCGGCGTTGATGAGTCCGCCGCCGCCGTAGAACACGGGGCGCTTCGCACGGCGGATGAGGTCGACGGCCTCGACGAGCTTCGCGCGCGGCACGCCGCGCAGCGGACGCACGTTCACGCGTTCGGGTTGTCGTGCGGGCTGCGGCGCGGTGGCGGCGAGCTGGATGTCCTTCGGGAAGTCGAGCAGCACCGGGCCGGGGCGTCCCTGGGTCGCGACGGCGACGGCCTTGCGGACGGTCGCGGCGATGTCGTCGACGCGCCGCAGCTGCGTGTTCCACTTGGTGACGGTGCGCGAGAGGCCCAGCGCGTCGCATTCCTGGAAGGCGTCGGTGCCGATCAGCGCGGTCGACACCTGGCCGCTGATGCACAGCACCGGGATCGAGTCGCTCATCGCGTCGAGCAGGCCCGTGATCGTGTTGCTCACGCCGGGGCCGGAGGTCACGACGACGACGCCCAGCTTGCCGGTCGAGCGGGCATAGCCCTCGGCGGCGTGGACAGCGGCCTGTTCGTGCCGGACGAGCACGTGGCGCAGCCGCGGATCGCCGTGGAGCGCGTCGTAGACCGGCAGGATCGCGCCGCCCGGGTAGCCGAAAATGACCTCGACGCCCAGCTCGACGAGGGTGTCGATGAGCACCCGCGCGCCATTGGTCGTGGCGGGGACGGGGACGGGGGCGGTGTGCACGGAGCGCACCGCGGCGCAGGCGAGATCGTTCATGGGGCGAATTCTGGCGCAATCGATCCGGAAAAGGCGTCCGAAATTTCTACTCCGGATGGCAAAATACGGGAAGATTTTCCGAGAACGATGCCGGAGGAAGAATGGAACTCGACAAGTTCGATCTCGCGATCCTGGGGGTCCTCCAGAAGGACGCCCGCTCGAGCCTGCAGGACATCAGCGCGCAGGTGGGTCTGTCGACGACGCCCTGCTGGAACCGCATCAAGCGCATGGAGACCGAGGGCGTGATCCAGGGCTACACCGTGCGCATCGATCCGGCGGCGCTCGGCTTCACCGAATCGGTGATCGTCCAGGTGACGCTCGAGAGCCACAACGACGAGACGATCTACACGTTCGGCCGGATGCTCGAGGACATCCCCGAGGTGCTGGAGGCGACGCTGATCTCCGGCGACTACGACTACCTGATCCGGATCGCCGTGCGCGACACGCGCGACTACGAGCGGCTGCTGCGCGAGAAGCTCTACCGCATCCCCGGGATCCGCCACAGCAAGTCGAGCTTCGTCCTGCGGCGCCTGAAGGAGAGCCCGCTCCCGCTGACGCCGATGCCCGTGCCGGCGCGGGTGCCGCGGAGCCGGAAGGCGGCTGCATCGACGGCGACGGCGAAGCCGGTGGCGGCAACGAAACCGGTGGCTGCGGCGAAGAAGCGGTAGGGATTCCGCGCGGGTCGATCGCGATCAAGACGATCGTCCGGTCGTCGTCGCGTGCGTGCGGCGACGGCAGGTCGTGGAGGCTCTCCGTGCGGCAGACAAGACAACGGGCGCGGCTTGCGACCGCGCCCGTTCCGGGAGCCTCGTCGGGCGGCGGTTGCCGCGAACGACGGGGCCGATGCCTGTCGAACGACTACCGGACGACGAGCACCGGCACCTTGGTATGGGTCAGCACCTTCGTCGTCTCGCTGCCGAGCAGAACGCCCGCGAGACCCTTGCGACCGTGCGATGCCATGACGATGAGATCGCAGCGCTTCTTGCGCGCCGTCTCGACGATGGCTTCCCAGGGCATGCGGCTCGCTGCGACGATCGTGTCGACGGCGACGCCGGCCGCCTCGGCTTCCTTGATGACGCCTGCGAGGATCTTGTCGGCCTGGCGGCCGGCACGCTCGTCGTATTCGTCGCGCGTCATCAGGTCGGGCGGAACGTACTCGCCGTAGATCAGCACTTCGTATTCGGGCGGCGAGAAGAAGCCGGTGACCTTCGCACCGGACAGCTTCGCGATCTTGACGCCTTCGCGAATGGCCTTCTTCGAGAGCGGCGAGCCGTCGACCGGAATCAGGATGCGCTTGTACATGGTGGGCCTCGTGGTGGAAACAGCGGACAGGTGAAGTCTCGTCGAAGGGTGCCCGCGTGGATTGATGCATGTCAATCGGCGCCGGATGGCGGCGGTGCGGTCGATCCGGTGGCGCCGGACATCGCAGCGCGCCGACGCATCCACCCCATGCCGTTGCACTGCGGCGCCGGCGGTCGCCTGCGATATCCTTCGGCCCGTGAATACGCACACCTTCCCCACACTCAGATTGCTCGCCGGCGCGGAGTT
>CAUJJX010000138.1 GCA_963205165.1 Pseudomonadota bacterium
GTCGAGTCGCCGGAAGCGGCTCGGGGAGTTCACCATGCTCGGTCGCAAGACACTCGCACGTCTCTTCGGCGCTCGTCGTTCGGGCCCTGCCCGCACCACCTCCGTCCCGTTCCGCCGCAAGGCGCTGTTCGAGGCGCTCGAACCCAGGGTGCTGCTCTCCGCGGACCTCCCCGGGGCGCCGCCGCCCGAACTCCTCGCGCAGGCCTCCCAGCCAGCCAGCCCCGTCAGCCTCCAGGTGAATCCCGGACCGCTCTCGGTGAGCAGCGCGATCGAGACGCCCGCCGAGTGGACCTCGACCCCCGAGAACGTCTGGACGATCGATGGCGCCGTCGCCGGCAACCTCGTCGGCGGCGCGAACGATCGCGACACCTTCGTCATCGGACCCGATGCGACCGTGTCCGGCGTGATCGACGGGGGCAGCGGCGGATTCGACAGCATCGTGATCGGCGAGCAGCAGGTGAGCGTCGTGATCTTCGACGCGACCGGGCCCGACGCCGGGACCATCCAGATCGACGATCGCATCTTCCGCTACACCGGCATGGAGCCCGTCGTCGATCCGACCGTCGCGATCGAGAAGGTCTTCAACGATTCGACCGATGGCGACGACGTCTTCCGGATCGTCGACGCGGCGGGCGAGTCGATCCTGATCGACGGCGCGGCGGCCGGGTTCGAGGATCACACGATCCGCCAGCCGACCCAGCTCTTCACGATCAACACGAAGGGTGGCAACGACACGATCCGGTTCGATGCACTGCTGTACGACAACCGCTTCGTCATCGACGCCGGCGCGGGCGACAACGACACGGTCAATGTCGCGACACGCGCAGTCCGGATGTCCGCGATCCATCTGTCCGACGGCACGATCATGCTCGTCGACGGCATCAACGAGCCCGTGCTCCTGCGCAACGTCGAACACGTCGTCGGCGCGGAGTACGAGCTGCACGCGAACGGCATCCCGAACTGGGTGGAGCAGGGGCCCGGCGGCATCGACAACGCGGCCGGCCTCCCGCGGTTCCGCGGCCAGCCGTGGGCGGGCGCCATCCAGTCGATCGCGGTGCATCCCGCCAACGCGAACATCATCTTCGCCGGCTCGGTGAACGGCGGCGTCTGGCAGTCGGCCGACGGTGGCGTGACGTGGTCGACCGGCACCGATGCATTCCCGTCGCTCGCGATCGGCGCGGTCACGATCTCGACGCACGACAACGCCGGCGTCGCCGTGACGAATGCAACGCCCCTGCAGAACCTCGTCGTCTACGCGGGCACCGGGCAGTTCAGCAACTTCTACACGGGCGGGCAGTCGGTCGGGCTGATGCGCTCGACGAACGGCGGCACCACCTGGGACCTCGTCACGCCGCCGGACATGGCGGGCCTGCCGGTCTCGTCGGTCGTCGCGACGCGCGTCGGCACCCAGGACATCGTCGTCGTCGGCACGATCGCGAACACCGAGACGTCGCGCGACGCTGCCGGCGCGATCCAGCAGCGCGTCGCGCGCGGTGGCGGCATCTTCCGCAGCGTCGACGGCGGCGAGACCTTCACGAAGGTCGAACTCGTCGCACCGCCCGCCGAGCCGGGCGACTACCAGTTCCCCGTGGGGTCCGTCACCGACGTCGTGCTCGATCCGGGCAATCCGTCGCGCATGTACGCCGGCGTGATCGGCGGCGGCGTCTACCAGTCCGACAACGCCGGCCAGACGTGGGTCCCGATCAACACGGGCCTCGGCACGCAGGCCGATGGCGCCGACAACGACGGCGTCGGCGGTGCCGACACGGCGTCCGAGAGCGCGGTCGGTGCAGCCCGGATCGTCCTCGCGGTCCGCCAGGATCCCACCTCCGGCACGAACGCCGTCTACGCCGGACTCATCGGCCTCACCGACTGGCTGACGGGCGTCTTCCGCAAGGCGCCGGCCGACGCCTCGTGGTCGCTCGTCGGCACGAATCCGCCGCCGCGGACGAACGCGGATGTCGTCGACGTCCGGATGGCCGGCACGCCGAACATCGAGTTCCACGCCGCCGCGGGACCGGGTGTCGGACCGACCATCGAGCGCAGCGCCGGGGACTTCCTCGCGGACGGCTTCGTGCCCGGCCGGATCATCGCCGTGCGCAATGCCGGCGTGAACGGCTGGAATTTCCGCGTGACGAACGTGACGGCGACCTTGCTCACGCTCGAGGCGAATTCCGGCATCACGGCGGCGCCGCCGGCGGCTGCCGGTGGCGTCGGCCAGATCAGCATCGCGCAGGTGAAGCAGGCCGACATCTTCATGACCGGAAATCCGACGGTCACCGTCGCGGCAGGCGCGGCTGCCGGCACGATCACGCTCACCCGGAGCGTCGGGACCTGGGGGGCCGACGGCTTCATGGTGGGCGGGCAGACCGCGGTCGCCCGCACGGTGAACAACGACGGCAACTACATCGTGACGAACGTCGCGGGCGCCGTGCTGACGCTCCAGCGGCTCGCGAATCCGGCGGCGGCGTTCGTCGCCGAACCGGCCCCCGCGAACGGCCTTCTCGTGACGGGCGCCGCGATCGTCGCGTCGACGCCTTCCGGCATCCAGCCGCAGGTGCATTTCGGTCGCCAGGGCCTCCGCAATTTCGCGCTCGAGGTCGATGCTGCGGGCAACGTGTTCATCGGTGGCGACACGTCGAGCCGCGGCACGAACCTCTTCTGGTGGGACAACGGTGCCGCGCCCGGCGGCGGGCAGGTCTGGAAGTACTTCGTGCCCGTCGGCACGCATCCCGACGCCCGCGCGTTCGCGATCGACGCGAACGGCCGTCTGCTGCAGAGCGACGACGGCGGCCTGTACCGCTTCGCGAATCCGGCCGGGACGCCGCCGGTCGTGCGCAGCGGCACGTTCTCGTTCAACGCCAACGGGGCCGCGACCGACACCATCACCCGCGCCGCCGGGAGCTTCGTCACGGACGGCTTCCAGATGGGCCAGACGCTGGCGGTCTACGCGAATCCGGGGGCCGGGCGGCTCGCGACGTTCGGGCAGTACACGATCCGGGCGGTCGCCGCGCAGACGCTCACGCTCGACCCGTCCGACGTCCTGAGCAGCGACCTGACGCGCGCGCCCGGCACGTGGGCCGCCACGCTCGCCGCCAGTTCCTGGGAGGTGCTCAACCGCGACATCCGCGCCGTCGAATTCCTCGGCATCGCCTACGACCCGCTCAACAACGCCGTCTTCGGCGGCACCCAGGACAACGGGATCGCCGAGCAGCCCTCGCCGCTGAACGGTCTCGACGACGACGGCGACGGCGCGATCGACGAGGACGACGAACGCTTCGCCTGGCGCGAGGTGCGCGTCGCGTTCCGGCCCGGTGACGGCAACACGGCGGCCGTCGCGCCCGTGAACACCGACGCCGATCCCGCGTTCGAACAGGTGCGCCGCTACACGATGTCGAACGGTCTCGACACGCTCGGCGTGCGCGTCTTCGGCGCCGACGGCAAGCTCGTCGCCGGCAGCGACCGGCTCGTGAACCTCAACGCGTCGACGACGAACAGCCGCGTGTTCACGGCCGACGCGCCGACCGATGTCCTGACGAGCGCCGGCCACGGCTTCGCGAACGGTGACCGGCTCTGGGTGCGGAGCGCGGGCACGCTGCCCGCCGGTCGCCTCGGGATGTACGCGTTCGAGGAATATTTCGTCATCAACGCGACGGCGAACACCTTCCAGCTGTCGCGTGCGGCGGGCGGTACGTCGATCGACTTCACGGACGCCGGCGCCGGCGAACTGCGCGCGACGCAGCGGTTCACCGGCCTGAGCGCGAACGACTTCGCGATCCGGGCTCAATTCCAGAAGTATCCGTACGTCGTCAACAGCGTGAACCCCGACCGGATGATGCTGGCGATGGGCGACCTCTATCAGAGCCGCAACATCGGCACGGCAGGTTCGCCCGCGTTCGACGGGCTCGACACGATCCGCCGGGTGCCGCTGCCCGGCGCGCTCGCGGGCAACGACCAGTATTTCTCCGCCGTTGCCTACGGTGGACGCAAGGCCGGCGTCGCCAACGTGGACGTCGCGTACGCGGCGCGTGGCAACGAGGTGCTGGTGCGGTTCGCCGACACGGGCGTCGCCGCCGATTTCACGACCGAGCGCATCGCCGCGGCGACGTTCATCACGGACATCGTCCTCGACCCCGAAGACCACGACATCGCGTACGCCGCGACCGACGCCGGCGTCTACAAGCGCACCGCCGCGAACACGTGGCAGTGGGTGTCGCAGGGCATGGTGAGCAATCCCGACCTGCGCAGCCT
>CAUJJX010000139.1 GCA_963205165.1 Pseudomonadota bacterium
GATGTCGATGTTCATCTACGTCGTGATGGCCGGGTGGGCCGCGGCCGGACTGGTGCTGAACACCCGGATGTCGTCGATGATGGCGACGGCCCTCGCGCCGACCGGTGCCCTGATGACCTTCATCGCCCTCTGGACCGGTGCCCTCTGGGGCCGGCCGACGTGGGGCGCGTGGTGGGTGTGGGACGCCCGGCTCACGTCCGAACTGATCCTGCTGTTCCTGTACGTCGGCTTCATGGCGCTGCACGCGTCGATCGACGACCCTCGCCGCGCCGACAAGGCCGCGGCCATCCTCGCGATCGTCGGCGTGATCAACGTGCCGATCATCTATTACTCGGTGAAGTGGTGGAACACGCTTCACCAGGGCTCGTCGGTGAGCCTGACCCGGGCGCCGAGCATGGCGTCCGTGATGCTGTGGGGAATGCTCGTCATGGCGCTCGCCTTCTGGGCGTACAGCATCGCCGCGGCACTCACCCGGGTGCGGGCCATCATTCTGGAACGCGAACGCCACGCCCAGTGGGTCGCGGAACTCGGAGCGGACTGAACATGCAGTGGAACTCTTTCGGTGAATTCGTCGCGATGGGCGGCTACGGCGGCTACGTCTGGGGGGCGTACGGGGTGACCTTCGCGCTCCTCGTCGCGGAACTCTTCCAGTTGCGCGGACGCGGCCGGCAGGCGCTGCAGCGCGCACGTCTCTTCGCCCGCCGCGGAGGAGACCAATGAAGCCGCGCCACAAGCGTCTCGCCCTTATCGCCGGCGGTCTCGCCGCGCTCGGCATCGCGGCCGCGCTGATCCTGAACGCCTTCAACAGCAACCTCGTCTTCTTCTACAGCCCGACGCAGGTCGCCGCGCACGAGGCGCCCCAGGGACGCAGCTTCCGGATCGGCGGCATGGTCGAGACGGGCAGCGTGAAGCGCGAAGCCGACGGCGTCACGGTCGGCTTCGTCGTGACCGATACGGCGAAGTCGATGCCCGTGCGCTACAAGGGGATCCTTCCGGACCTCTTCAAGGAAGGGAAGGGCGTCGTCGCGCAGGGCAGTCTCGGCGCGGACGGCGTGTTCGTCGCATCCGAGGTGCTCGCGAAGCACGACGAGAACTACATGCCGCCCGAGGCCGCGAGTGCCGTCGAGAAGGCCGAGAAGGCCCGGCAGTCGTCGCAGAATTCGCTCGTCGAACCCGGGGCCGCGAAATGATTCCGGAACTCGGTCATTTCGCGCTCGTGATCGCGCTCTGCATCGCGCTCGTGCAGGGCATCCTGCCGCTCGTCGGTGCCGCGCGCGGCAACACGCGACTGATGGCGATCGCGCGCCCGGCGGCGCAGGGCCAGTTCGTGTTCGTCGCGCTCGCGTTCGGCTGCCTCGCGTGGTCGTTCGTCCACAGCGACTTCTCGGTGCTGAACGTCGCGACCAACTCCAACACGACGCTGCCCGTCGAGTACCGCTTCGCCGCGACGTGGGGCAGCCACGAGGGGTCGCTCCTGCTGTGGGTGTTCATGCTCACGGTCTGGATGACCGCCGTGTCGGTCTTCAGCCGCCACCTGCCGAACGAGATGATCGCGCGCATCCTCGCGGTGATGGGCCTCGTCAGCGTCGGCTTCCTGCTGTTCCTGCTGATCACGTCGAACCCGTTCGAGCGCCTGCTGCCGGCCGCGGCCGAAGGGCGCGACCTGAATCCGCTCCTGCAGGATCCCGGGATGGTCATCCATCCGCCGATGCTCTACATGGGCTACGTCGGGTTCTCGGTCGCGTTCGCCTTTGCGATCGCGGCGCTGCTCGGCGGACGCCTCGACGCCGCCTGGGCGCGCTGGTCCCGTCCGTGGACGACGGCCGCGTGGATGTTCCTCACGATCGGCATCTGCCTCGGCAGCGCATGGGCGTACTACGAACTGGGCTGGGGCGGCTGGTGGTTCTGGGATCCCGTCGAGAACGCCTCGTTCATGCCGTGGCTCGTCGGCACGGCGCTGATGCACTCGCTCGCCGTCACAGAGAAGCGCGGCGGATTCAAGATCTGGACGGTCCTGCTCGCGATCATGGCGTTCAGCCTGAGCCTGCTGGGCACCTTCCTCGTGCGCTCCGGCGTGCTGACGTCGGTGCACGCGTTCGCGACCGATCCGAAGCGCGGCGTCTTCATCCTCATCTACCTCGTCGTCGTGATCGGCGCGTCGCTCGCGCTCTTCGCGTGGCGCGCGCCGAAGGTCGGACTGGGCGGACGCTTCGCCGTCATCTCGCGCGAGTCCGCGCTGCTCGCGAACAACGTCCTGCTGCTCGTCGCCGCGAGCACCGTGCTGCTCGGCACGCTCTATCCGCTGTTCCTCGACGCGATGAACCTCGGGAAGCTCTCGGTCGGCGCGCCTTACTTCGAACTCATGTTCGTCGTGACGATGTCGCCCGCGATGTTCCTGATGGGCATCGGGATCATCGCGAAGTGGAAGCAGGCCGAACTGCCGGCCATCGCCGTGCGCCTGCGCTGGGCCGCGGTCGTCGCCGTGATCACGGCCATCGCCGTCCCCGTCGCGATGGGACGCTGGTCGCCGATGCTCGGCCTCGGCCTCCTGCTCGCAGGCTGGATCGCCGCGGGCACGTCCGTCGACGTCGTCGACCGCATCCGGCAGCTCGCGTCGGTGCATGGCGGCGGCGTGGCGAAGGCGATTCGTGCGCAGCCGCGCGGCTACTGGGGCATGGTGCTCGCGCACCTCGGCGTCGCCGTGTTCATCGTCGGCGTCTCGCTCGTGAAGGGCTTCGAGACCGAGAAGGACGTGAAGATGCGCGCCGGCGATGTCGTCGAGATCGGCGCGGTCGGCTTCCGGCTCGACGGATTCGCCCGCGTCGACGGTCCCAACTACGAAGCCACCCGCGGCACGATCACCGTGATCGAGGGCGGGCGCGACGTGCTGAGGCTGCATCCCGAGAAGCGCTTCTACCGCTCGCAGCAGATGCCGATGACCGAGGCCGATCTCCACACCGGGTTCACGCGCGATCTGTACGTCTCGCTCGGCGAACCGGTCGGCGACGACGCCTGGATCGTCCGGGTCTACGTGAAACCCTTCATCGACTGGATCTGGGGCGGCTGTTTCCTGATGGCCATCGGCGGGCTCGTCGCGCTCACCGATCGTCGTTACCGGCTCGCGCGGCGCGAAGCTGCCCGTGAACGCGAGAGCGCGTTCGCGCAGGCCGGAGCCTGACCATGAATCGCTTCCTCGTCCCGCTCGGCATCTTCGCGCTGCTCGTCGTCTTCCTGGCCGTGGGGCTCACGCGTGATCCGCGCGAAGTCCCGTCGCCGCTCATCGACAAGCCCGCGCCGACGTTCAAGCTCACGGAGTTGCACACGCCCGACAAGGTGCTGACGCCCGCCGACCTGAAAGGCAAGGTCTGGCTGCTCAACGTCTGGGCGTCGTGGTGCGTGTCGTGTCGCGAGGAGCATCCGCTGCTCGTCGAGCTGGGCCGGGCCAACGTCGTCCCGATCTACGGTCTGAACTACAAGGACCAGTCGCCGGCCGCGCTGAAAT
>CAUJJX010000140.1 GCA_963205165.1 Pseudomonadota bacterium
GCGGCCGCGATCCGCACTCGTCGCGCTCCTGGTCTGCGTATCGGCGATCGGGATGTTCGCGGTCATGGAGGCCACCGGACACTCGCCCGCGCCGGTCCTCGGACCGCGGCCGTACCTCGTGCAGACGGTGGGCGTGATCGGTCTCGTCCTGTCGCTGATGGGGTTCCTCGCGCTGATGGAACGCGAGCGCCGCAACGCGCTCGCACTCGCGCTGCAGAACGTCGACGCGCTCGGCCGCGCACGCGACGAGGCTCTCGCCGCAGCGACCGCGAAGTCGCGCTTCCTCGCGAACATGAGTCATGAGATCCGCACGCCGATGAACGGGGTGCTGGGCACCGCGGAACTGCTCGCTGCGTCGTCGCTGACCGAAAGCCAGCGCCAGTTGATCGGCACGCTGACCGACAGCGGACGCAACCTCCTCGCGCTCATCGACGACGTGCTCGATTTCTCGAAGATCGAGGCCGGCCGCATGACGCTGGAGGATTCGCCGATCGCGCTTCGCGACCTCGTGGAAGGCGCGCGCCAGCTCGTCGCTTCGCGCGCCGCACAGAAGGGACTCGCGTTGCATGTGCGGGTCGCCGACGACGTGCCTGTCGGCGTCCGCGGCGACGCGCACCGGCTCAGGCAGGTGCTCGACAACCTCGCGGGCAACGCCGTCAAGTTCACGGAGCACGGTCATGTCGTGATCGGCCTCCGGCTCGACGGCCCGGTCGAGGACGACCGCGTGCGCGTGAGATTCGAGGTGCGCGACACCGGGATCGGCATCACGCCGGAAGCGCAGGCGCAACTCTTCACGGCGTTCACGCAGGCCGACACGTCGACGACGCGCGTCCACGGCGGGACGGGCCTCGGGCTCGCCATCGCGTACGAACTCGTCCACCTCATGGGCGGCACGCTCGCGGTGGACAGCGAGCCGGGGCGCGGCGCGACCTTCGGGTTCACGCTGCCGTTCGCGGTCGCGGCGCTGCCCGCGGCCGCGGTCGCGACGCCGGTCGACGACGCCGACGTGGCGATCCCGCCCGGTCTGCGCGTCCTCGTTGTCGACGACAACCCGGTGAACCGGCGCATCGCGGAAGCCATGCTCCGCCGGCTCGGGTGCGTCGTGGAGACGGCCGACGACGGTGCGGCGGCCCTCGAGGCGTGGTCTGCGGCACCATGGGATCTCGTCCTGATGGACTGCCAGATGCCGGTGCTGGACGGCTACGACGCGACGCGCCGGATCCGCGAGGTCGAGGCCGAGTCGGGACGCCGCCACACGCAGGTCGTCGCGCTCACGGCACACGCACTCGCGGGCGATCGCGAGGTCTGCCTCGCCGCCGGCATGGACGACTACCTCACGAAGCCCGTCACGCTCGACCGGCTGAGCGCGAAGGTGCGGGGCGCCGTCGCGGCGAACGTCGCCGGCTGATTCCGGCAGCGGGCCGGATGTTTCGGCCGGTTCGCGCGGGGCCGTCCGGTCACGCGCGATTCCCTCGCACCGCGCCGCACGATCGGCGACGGCGTCGGCCGGATGGGCTTGGCCGCGTCGCGCGAATACACTCGGCAGCGGCGCGCCGTCCGGCATCCGCATCCCGCGATCCGTCGGCGGGATGCGCGCCGCGCCGCACCCCCCGATCCGCACAGGATGTTTTCCATGATCGACAAGATCGTCCCTTCCATCGAAGCGGCCGTCGCAGGCATCCACGATGGTGCGACCGTGCTCGTCGGCGGCTTCGGTGCCGCCGGGCAGCCGGCCGCCCTCATCGATGCACTCATCGCGCAGGGCGCGACGGACCTCGTGATCGTCCACAACAACGCCGGCAACGGCGACATCGGACTCGCGGCGCTGCTGAAGGCGCGGCGCGTGCGCAAGATCATCTGCTCGTTTCCGCGACAGGCCGATTCGCACGTCTTCGATGCGCTCTACCGGTCCGGGGATCTCGAACTCGAGCTGGTGCCGCAGGGCAATCTCGCGGAACGCATGCGCGCGGCCGGCGCCGGGATCGGCGCGTTCTTCACGCCGACGGGCTTCGGCACGCAGCTCGCCGAGGGCAAGGAGACGCGCGTGATCGACGGCCGCGACTACGTCCTCGAACATCCGATCCGCGCGGACTTCGCACTGATCCAGGCGCTCCACGCCGATCGCTGGGGCAACCTCGTGTACCGGAAGAGCGCGCGCAATTTCGGCCCGGTGATGGCGACGGCCGCGGCATGCACGATCGTCCAGGTGGATGCCGTCGTGCCGCTCGGCGCGCTCGATCCAGAGGCGATCGTGACGCCCGGCATCTTCGTGCACCGCGTCGTCGCCGTGCCGCCCGCCGCCTGATCGAGAGGAAACCCCGATGCAACGCATGAACCGTGAACAGATGGCCGCGCGTGTCGCGCGCGACATCCCCGAGGGCGCGTACGTGAACCTCGGGATCGGCCTGCCGACGCTCGTCGCGAACCAGCTCCCCCACGACCGCGAGATCTTCCTGCACAGCGAGAACGGGATCCTCGCGATGGGCCCCGCACCGGCGCCTGGCAGCGAAGACCCGGACCTCATCAACGCCGGCAAGCAGCCGGTCACGCTGCTGACGGGCGGCAGCTTCTTCGA
>CAUJJX010000141.1 GCA_963205165.1 Pseudomonadota bacterium
CGGCACGAGGAACTCGCGACGTGGCGCGGACGAAAGATCCACGCGGTCGCCGGCATCGGCCACCCGCCGCGGTTCTTCGACAGCCTGCGCAGCGCGGGGCTCGACGTGATCGAACACGCATTCCCCGACCATCACGCGTACACGCCGGACGATCTCGCGTTCGGCGACGACATGCCGGTCGTGATGACCGAGAAGGACGCCGTGAAATGCGCCGCGTTCGCCCGGCCGCAGTGGTGGACGCTGCCGGTGGAGGCGGAGGTCGACGCGGACGTCCTGAAGCGCGTGACGCATCGCCTCGTCGGCGCCGGACGCCACCGCGACTGATCCGCCGGAACGCGACCACGCGCGCGGCGGACCACTGTCGGGAATCCTTGCACGACCCGCGCGTGCGCCCCGGCCCGCCCGCATGGGTCCGCAATGAAATCAACAGGGTTGCGCCCGTGTGGTTCGCAGCTTGCACACAGCGCGCCGCCGTCACAACCAAGAGAGAACTTCTGCATGTCCGATATGCCGCTCATCGACCGTGCCCGCGCACTCGCAGGCCGGTCCGCCCTGGTCGTGCTTCCGCTGGCCGCCGTCGCGCCCGCGGCCGAAGCCGCCACGCTGCTCCACGACTACTCGTTCGCCGGTGAGTACTCGAGTTCCGGCTGGTTCATGTCCTGGCAGGACGATGCCGCCGCCGCGGCCACACCGCAGGGCAGCGGGCTGACCCTCACTGGCGCGAAGACGATCGACGACGGCCTCTTCTGGCGCTGGGACGACAACTACCAGCTCACGCTGCGCCGCTATGACGTCACCGGCATCGCGTTCGCCTGGGGCGGCGCCATCGACGGCAGCCTGCGCGACGGTGACCTCATCCGGACGCCGTTCGACTTCATGATCGACTTCACGCACACGACGCCGCAGTTCGCGGCATTCGACTACACGAACGTCAACTGGGGCCTGAGGTTCGGCCTGCGGAGCGACCCGTACTCACCCGAATCGTGGCAGTCGATCCCGACCAGCAACAGCCTCGTCTCAACGGAGAGCTACGGATCGCTCTCCGAGCCGGGCACCTTCGGCTTCCAGGGCACGCTGAACCTGCCCGTCGGCGACTGGGCCGCGAGCCAGGCGACGCAATGGACCGCCGTGCTCACGATCGACTGGTCCGATGCGCTGGCAAGCCAGGGCTGGGAGGACACGCACGGCAGCCGCAACGGGGACACGCTGACCGCAACGGTGAACAGCCTCGCGCCGAGCATTGTCCCGACGTGGAACACGCAGGCCGGCGAGACCGTCACCAACGACGGCGCATTCACGGCGCCGACCTGGTCCGTGCTGCGCACGGCCGGCACGTTCCGCAATCTCGCCGGCGGAATCTTCGAGAACCCCGGGACATCCGAGATCGCCGCGGGCGGACTCTTCCAGAACGCCGGAACGATCCGCAACCTGCTCGGTGGCGCGTTCGGCAACGCCGGGCGCGTGGACAACCTCGCCGGCGCCAGCTTCGAGAATGCCGGGCAGCTCCAGGGACTGTTCGGCGGCGCATTCCACAACGCAGGTACCGTCGACAACCAGACCGAGGGTTCGATCGACAACGCCGGCACGATCCGCAACCTGGTCGGCGGACTCTTCGGCAATGCCGGCCGTGTCGACAACCAGTCCGACGGCGTCATCGAGAACGCCGGCACGCTCCGCAACCTGCTCGGTGGCGCCTTCGGCAACGCGGGACGCGTCGACAATCTCGCCGGGGCCACCTTCGAGAACGCCGGACAGTTCCAGGGACTGTCCGGCGGCGCCTTCGGCAATGCCGGCCGCGTCGACAACCTCGCCGGCGGGACCTTCGACAACCAGGGATCGTTCGGCAACCTGCTCGGCGGCGTGTTCGGCAACGCGGGCACGCTCGACAACAGCGGCAGCTTCGACAACGTCGGCACGCTGAACAACCTGTTCGGCGGCGTCGTCATGAATCGTGGCAGCTTCACGAACTCGAGCGCCCACACGGTGAACAACGACGGACTCTTCGTCGTTGAAGGCGTGCTGACCAACACGAGCACCGGGATGTTCCGCAACGCGGGCAGGCTCGAGATCGCGGAGTGGGGCACGCTCGAGAACGATGGCGTGCTCGACAACAGCGGCACGATCGTCAATGCGGGCATCGTGCTGATCGGGACCACCGGTACGGTCACGGGGGTCGGCGACTACACGCAATCCGCCGGATCGACGCGCGTCGACGGCCTGCTCGCCGCGCGGGAAGTCCGGTTCGACGGCGGTGTCCTGGACGGCGTCGGGCGCGTCGTCGGCACCGAGTCGCTCGTGTTCGGTGACGGCGTGACCATCACGCCCGGCGGAGACGACGCCATCGGCTCGCTGATCCTCGAGGGCGGCTTCGCGCCCGCCGCGACGGGAGCGCTGTTCATCGACATCGACGGCGCGAGACACGATGCGCTCTCGATCGTCGGCGATGTCGTGCTCGGCGGCGATCTCTTCCTCGACATCGCGTCCGCCCCGGCACCCGGCGCGTCCGTGACCTTCCTGACGTTCACGGGCGGCACGCTGACCGGCACGTTCGCGCACATCCATGCCGGCGGCCGCGACGTCACGGCCGTGTACGGCATCGATCACGTGGCCGTGATGTTCTCCGCACCCGTGCCGGAACCGGGGACGTACGCGCTGTTCCTCGCGGGGCTCGGACTGCTCGGCCTCGCGCGCCGCCGCTGAGTCCCGTGGCGCTCCCCCCCGGGCACGGCACCGCATGACGGCACCGCGGCTCCTGCTGCTGCTCGGGCAGTCGCCATTCGATCCGACGAGCGGCGCCGCGCAATCGATGCGGCAGACGGCGGAGCTGCTCGCGGACGCGGGCTGGTCGGTCCGCTGCCTCGCGACGAGCGGATGCGAGGGACCCGTCGACGCGGACCACGCGACCATGCTCTTGCGCCGCGGACTTTCACCGTCGTCCGGCAGGAGCTTCGCCAATTCGGGCGTCGCCGTCCTCGAACTGACCGCGGCCGGCGTCCATCACGAGATCGTGCTGTCCCTCCCCGGGCGCGAACGCCTCTGGGAACGCGACGTCGGTGCGGCCTTCGCGGCACACCTCGGCCGCCTCGTCGACGGATTCCGACCGGACGTGGTGCTGACCTTCGGGGGCGACCCTGCCGACGAACGACGCCGCGAACGCCTGCGGGCGGCCGGCGCGAAGATCGTCTTCGCCCTGCACAACCTCGCCTACCTCGGGCACCGACCGGCGCATTGCGATGCCTTCCTCGCCCCGACCGAATTCGTCGCGTCGCGCTACCGGACGGCATGGGCGACGGAGATCGCGGTTCTCCCGACGGTCATCGTGCCGGACGGCGTCGTCGCGCCCGCGCACGACCCGGTCTTCGTGACGTTCGTGAATCCCGAGCCGGCCAAGGGACTCTGGCTGGTCGCACGCATCGCGCAGCGCCTCGCGGAACGGCGCCCGGACATCCCGTTGCTCGTGGTGGACGGACGCGCGACGGCGGCCGGCCTCCTTGCAGCGGGCCGGGCGGGCGGCGAGGATCTCGCCCGCCACGCCAGCCTGATGTTCACCCCGGCCGTGCCGCGCGTCGCGGATCTCTGGTCGCACTGCCGGATCGTGCTGGTGCCCTCGGTCGTCGACGAAGCCGCGGGTCGGGTCGCGCTCGAAGCGATGATCAACGGCGCCGTGCCGGTGGTCGCGAACCGTGGCGCCTTGCCCGAGACCGTCGGGTCCGGCGGGATCGTGCTCCCACTGCCGGACGGATACGGTCCGGTGACGAACACCCCGCTGCCACCGGCCGCGGCAGATCCGTGGGTGGACGTCATCGAGCACCTCGCCGACGACGAGGCCGCTTACGCCCGCGCGTCGCTCGCCGCGCGCGAGATCGCGACACGACATCTGCCGGCGGTGACGGGGCCGCGCTACGCCGCATGGTTCGGCGCCATGTCGGGGCGGTCGACGGGCGGCGATCGAGAACCCGGCAGATGACATACCGCTTGCCCGGAAGAGTGCCGGTCCGGCACGCTCCGCCGCCCGACCCACGACCCACGAGGAGACGTTCCATGATCAAGGTCAGCGTGATGTACCCGAACACGCCCGGCGCCCGGTTCGACCACGAGTACTACCGCGACCAGCACATGCCGCTCGTGAAGAGCCGGATGGGCGATCACTGCAGGTACTACACGGTCGACAAGGGCCTCGCCGGCGGCGCCCCGGGCGCGCCCGCCACATACGTCGGCATGTGCCACATCTTCTGCGACTCGGTCGAGGCGTTCCAGACAGGCTTCGGCCCGCACGCCGCCGAGATCATGGCCGACATCCCGAACTACACCGACCTGAAGCCCGTGCTGCAGATCAGCGAGGTCATGGTCGGCTGACGGATCCCGGGCCCGCGGCACGGCACGACGCCGACCGCGGGTGCCGCGCATCGGACCGCCGGCCGACGGCGGCATCTCGCCGCGTTGCGCACCATCGACAGCCGCAGTCCGCCCCCCCCGCCAGCAACGCTTGTCGACACTGCGGAGCCCGTGCGCATCCGGAACGTCGACAGGCCCTAGAATCGGCTCCCGACCCGATTCTTCCGCGAGACCCCCGATGGCACTGGACGGCAAGCTTCTCGAAATCCTCGTGGACCCGCTCACGAAAGCACCACTCCTCTACGACCGCGACAACAACGAACTCATCTCCGTCGAGAGCGCGCTGGCGTATCCCGTCCGCGACGACATCCCCGTGATGCTCGAGGACGAGGCGCGCGAGCTGACGCTCGATGAGGTGGAAGCGTGGAGGAAGAAGAAGGGTTGAGGCGTCAGGCGTCAGGCGTCAGGCGTCAGGCGTCAGGCGTCAGGCGTCAGGCGTCAGGCGTCAGGCGTCAGGCGTCAGGCGTCAGGCGTCAGGCGTCAGGCGACAGGCGTTAGGCGTTAGGCGTTAGGCAA
>CAUJJX010000142.1 GCA_963205165.1 Pseudomonadota bacterium
GCGTGCGGAGATCGGCCGTCGCGTTTCGCGTGTTCTCGAGCGTCGCGTCGAGCTTCAGGACCGAGGCGCGCAGGTCGGTCATCAGCGCGGTCATCTGGGCCATCGCCTTGCGCGATTCGTCGGCCGTGCCGTCGCGGCCCATCAGCTTGCGATCGGCCTCGGCGAGCAAGCGGTCGAGGCGCGCGGCCGTGCGATTGAGCGACACGCCGAGCGCCTGCACCTGTTCGACCGACGCCGTCACGCGCCTGCCTGCGCCGGCATCGCCGGTGAGTGCTTCCATCGCGCCTCCCGGGCCGGCCGTGCGCGCCGTGATCGATTCGATGTTCGAGAGGCTCCGGGCAAGACTGCCGTCACCGCGGGTGATCGCTTCCGCGTTGCGCAGCACCGCGTCCACGCGTGCGATGACCTCGGGCAGACCCTGCATCGCATCCGCCACGGTAAGCGGACGTTGCGCGCCGATCGGTAGCTGCGGATCGGACAGCTGCGGGCTCGCGATCTCGATATGCGCCGCACCCATGATCGATTTCTGCACGGTGAAGGTGCTCGACGTTCGGATCCAACGGGCGTCCTTCTCGCGGACGACGATCTCGACGCGCACGCGGCCATCGTCCGCGAGCGACATCGTGCGGACGCTGCCGAGCGGGAATCCGGCGAGCGTCACTTGCGTGCCGACCCCGAGGCCTTCCGCATCCCGGGCTTCGAGGACGAAGGTCCGCGAGGGTTCGAAGAATCCGCGGGCGTTGAGCGCATAGACGGCGAGCGCGATCAGCGCCACCGGTGCGAGCAGCAGCACCACGCCGACCTTCAGGCGGAGATAGCGGATGCCCGTGGCGGGTACAGGGGGGCGTTCCATGCGTAGTCCAGGATCGTGCAGTGTTCGAATTCCCCGTCGAGCGCACCGAGCACGCGGTCGAGGAATGCCGGGTACGGAGTATCGGGCAGCAGCAGTGCCGGCCGGTCGATCAGGATCAAGGGCGCGTCGAGCAGCACGGCTTGCAGCAGCTTCGTGACGAAGCGTTCCTCGTGGTCGAGATCGGGATCGCGCTGCATCGCGCAGCCGGTGAATCCGACGCGATCCAGGAGTCGCCAAGCGAGGCCGGTCGACGTGGTCTCGTCGAGGTTCCGTCGATAGCGCGGTACGAGCGCGATGTTCTCCAGTGCCGAGAGATTGGCTCGCAGCGGCAGGCCCTCGGTGACGAGTCCGGCCTGCGGCTGCTCCGCGATCACCGCGAGGCGCTGGGCGCGGTCGGCCACGAATTTCACGTCGGTGCGTTCGGTGGCGGAGGGCGCGGTCATGTCACAGGTACTGGAGCGCGAGCGCGACGGTCTCGACGAGCATGAGCGCGAAGAACAGCCGCACCATCCCGTTCAGGACGGCGATGGGTGCGTGGAACATGCGTCGCGGCGCGTGCATGGCTTCGGAGATCGGGATCACGGTCACGGCGAGTCCGAAGATCAGGACCTTGCTCCAGAGCGTCAGCATCGCGCCGGGCGAGAGCACGGTCGCGACGACGCGCTCCAGCTCGGCGTCATGGGCGCTCCAGGGCTGGAAGCCGGTCACGACGAGATGCGCGCAGAGCAGCGAGGTCACGACGCCGACCGAGGTCAGCGCGAGCAGCGCGACGGTCCCGCCGATGACCCGCGGGATGAGTTCCAGCCGCATCGGATCGATGCCCAGCCGCTCGAGCGCGGTCAGTTCGCCGCGGATGCGCATCAGCGAGACTTCGGTGGCGATGGCCGCGCCGGTCCGGAGCGCGACGAAGAACGCGGTGAGCAGCGGGACGGCTTCGAGCACGAGCGCGCGCACGGCGAGTTCGAGGGCGTAGTCGTAGAGGCCGAAGCGTCGCGCGGTGCCCGCGAGGATGCTCGTGATGACGAGACTGAGCACGACGATGAACGCGGCGAACCACGGAAGGATCTGCCAGGCCGTGAAGTAGATCTGGCGCGCGACGACGTCCCGGGTCGCGCTGTTGTAGGTCGCGGGCGACAGCGCGCCGATCAGGGCGTCGAAGCCGAAACGGAACAGCTCGGCCCACGCACGGAACCGGGTGTCGAGGCCCGCGCCGCGGGCCGGGGAATCGCCGGGTGTCGGCATGGCGATGGCCGGTGGTTGAGAGTCGTTCGACCGTACCACAGGGATTCGGTCCGTCACCCGGCCAGACGCAAGCGGAGCACCAAAGAAAAACGCCGGGCAGTGCCCGGCGTTCTCGATTCGACCGAAGCCGATTCGATCAATGCTGCTTGCGGATCGAGCGGCGGGCGAAGCCGATGCCGGCGATCGCGAGGCCCAGCAGGGCGAGCGTTTCCGGTTCCGGCGTCTGGTTGCCCGGCGTGCGGTAGGCACCGATGAAGATCTGCTCGTAGCCGCTGTTGAGGTCCTTGCCCGTGCAACCCGCCGTCGCGCCGGCGAAGAGCGAATCACCGCTGAACGTCAGCGTCGGGTCGCAACCCATCCGGAAGTCGGCGTGGAGCGCGTAGTCGCTCAGGTTGATCCGGTTCGGGTCGCCGACCGGGAGGTTGGACAGCGCGTTCAGCTGCGCCATCAGCGCGCTCAGTTCCGGGAACACGACGGCGTAGGCTGCCTGGTTCGCACCGAGGTTGTTGTTGATCGTCCGGTCGGCGAGGGGGTCATCGCAGGACACGAGCATCCCGCCGCCGGTCAGGGGCGTACCGGCCGTCAGGCAGTTCTGGCCGCCGGCCAGGACGTAGTCGGTCCCGGTGGCGTCGGCACGGGGGTTGGCGTTGACGCCCGTCAGGCCGGTCGACGTGTAGGCCGTCGGATCGCCGAATACGACACCACCGCCGTCGGGGGCGCTGCGGTAGTCGCCCATGTTGTTCGTGAAGTCGAACACGCCGAGCACCGTGTCGCCGGGGCCGGTGATCCAGACCTTGGCCCAGATGGCCAGCGTCTGATCGGAGGATGCGCCGGAATTGGTCTGGTTGTTGTTGAAGAAGAACACCGGAGCCTTGCTCTGGCCGAGGTAGTTCTGGAACGCATCGAGGCGGGCATCCCAGGAATCGGCACGGTCACCGGTGAACTGGCCGGCGCCGCCGGGATCCGTCTCCGGGTAGGCGGTCCCGAGGTAGGTCAGCCCGCCGGTCCGGAAGAAAGTGGACCCGCTCCGGCCGCTGGGCGTCGAGTAGGCGTTGTCCATGTTCGCGAAGTTCGTGGTGATCGGCACGCCGCTCGCACCGGTTGCCCCGACGGTGAGCTGGTCGATCTGGCCCGGGCTGGATTCCACGTACCACGGGCAGGAGCTGTTGTTCTGGAAGCCGAACTGCGAACACGACACGGCCAGGCCGAAGGAAAAGCCGTCGCCGTAGGCGGCGTACAGCTGGGGAAGCTGGAAATTCATGTAGTCGACGGGTAGTCGACGGCGGCGCGGCTGGCGGTCGAGAACGTGGCACTCGTGCCTATCACCGCGATCGACGCTGCGAGCTTCAGAAATCTGTTCATCGTCTTCACCTTCCGGGAAATTTGCTGCACGACGCGTCTCGTGACGCTCTGATGACGCGCCCTTAGCAATATCCGACCCTGCGACAAATTGTCACTTTTCCACAGTGAGTTAGTCACGGAAGGCCGAATCGGCAGCCACGGAAAGGAAAAATTCCCGACACCGACTCACTCGCACGATGTCGACCCCTCGTCGATCCGGTCACGCCGACGGATCCGCGTCGAGCCGCACGATCCAGCCCTCCGTCCCCGGTCGCGCCGCCGGATACCGTGTGAGCACCAGCGGATCGTGCCCCGGGACGATGTGCTGCGACGACGTCGCCAGGCTGCGCAGCTTGCCGTAGCCCTCCAGCGCATCGCCGGCGCTGAACACGACCGGATAGACCCGGTTGCCGTCGACGTGCGCGTAGAAGTGGCTCGCGTCGGACGCCAGCACGACCCAGCCGCGCCGGGTCTTCACCCGCACCGACTGGAGCCCCGGGGTGTGACCGGGGACGTGATGCAGCTCGATGCCCGGCGCGAGTTCGCCGGCGCCGTCGTGGAACTGCACGCGGTCGTCGTAGACGTGCCGGACGAGCCGGACCACGTCGTCGACCTCGTAGCCGTGGTTCTGCATGCCGTGGCGCATGAAGCGACCGGTCGCGAAGGCCATCTCGCCGTCCTGCACGTGGAAGCGCGCCCGCGGGAACATCGCGATGTTCCCCGCGTGGTCGTAGTGCATGTGGGTGATGAC
>CAUJJX010000143.1 GCA_963205165.1 Pseudomonadota bacterium
GCGTGCGAGAGCACGACGCCAGGCGCAGCGGCGAGTTCGTTGCCGAGGCGGTCGATCACATCGGTCGCGCCGGCAAGGGCCGCAGCCTTGACGTCGTCGGCGCTGTCCTGATCGAAACCGGCGAGATCGAACAGGTTGCCGAGGACGCGCAGCACCTTCCAGCCCGGACGCGCATCGCCCAGCGGCTGGACGACGCCCTTGAAGCTCTGCACCCGGCCTTCGGTGTTGATGAAGGTCCCAGCGGTTTCGGTGAACGGCGCGATCGGCAGCAGCACGTCGGCGTACTCGACGGCGCGATGCTGGAACGGCGAGAGCGCCACCACGAACTCCGCGGCGTGCAGGGCTGCGAGGGCAGCGGCACCGTCGGCGCTGTCGAGTTCGGGTTCGCAGTTGAGCAAGACGTACGCACCGAGCTTGTCGGCGAGCATGCGTTGCGCGTTCAGGCCTGCACCGCGCGGGGTCGCGCCGGCGATGTAACCGCCGACACTGCTGGCGGATTCGCCGAGGACACCGAAACGCGCACCGGCGAGTGCCGCGAGACGTTGCGCGAGGACCTGGAGCGTCGCGGCCTGCGGGTGATGCGTCGCGAAGTTGCCGATGAACACGGCGGCCGGTTCACCGCTGCAAAGCGAGGCGGCGATGCGCTTCGCTTCGTCGCCCGGCGTGACACCGGCGAGGTCGGCATCGACGGACTGGCCGCGGATCGCGGCGGCTGCGACGACCACTTCGGCCAGGGCGCGCGGCAGCGCACTCGGTGCGACGGCGAGATCGCCGCGGAGCGGAATCAGCGGATCGTCCTGCCAGGAGCCGACGGTCGAGAGCTGCAGGCCCTTGCGTGCCGCGGTGCGGATGCGCACGGCGAGCAGCGGATGGTCCTTGCGGAGGTTGGAACCGACGACGAGCACGCGCTTCAGCAGGCTCACGTCCGCGATCGGCAGGCCGAGCCACGGGGCACCACGCCGCTTGCCGTCGAGCGAGAAGTCGGATTGACGCAGCCGGAAGTCGACGTTGTCGCTGCCGAGACCGTGCATCAGCTGCGCGCCGAGGAATAGTTCTTCGAGGGTCGAGTGATCGCTCGCGAGGAGCCCCACCTGCGCAGCACCGCGCGACGCGATCACGCGCTTCAGGCCCGTGGCTGCGAACTCGAGCGCCTCGGCCCACGGCACCTCGTGCCACTGGCCGTCGCGCCGGATCATCGGCTTCACGAGACGGTCGGGGGCGTTCAGGCCTTCGTACGAGAAGCGGTCCTTGTCGGACAACCAGCACTCGTTGACGGCTTCGTTGTCGAGGGGCAGCGCGCGCATGACGCGGTTGCCCTTGATCTGCACGACGAGATTCGCGCCCAGCGAGCAGTGCGGGCTCACGGTGCGACGCCGTGCGAGTTCCCAGGTGCGGGCGCTGTAGCGGAAGGGCTTCGAGGTCAGGGCACCGACCGGACAGAGGTCGATCATGTTGCCGGACACTTCGGAGTCGACGCTGCGGCCGACGAACGAGAGGATCTCGGAGTGCTCGCCGCGACCACCCATGCCGAGTTCCATCACGCCGGCGATCTCCTGACCGAAGCGGACGCAGCGCGTGCAGTGGATGCAGCGCGACATCTCTTCGGCGGCGACCAGCGGGCCGATGTCCTTGCGGGGCACGACGCGCTTCGTCTCGCCGAACCGCGAGGCGGACGGGCCGTAGCCCACGGCGAGATCCTGCAACTGGCACTCACCGCCCTGATCGCAGATCGGGCAGTCGAGCGGATGGTTGATCAGCAGGAATTCCATCACGCCCTTCTGCGCCTTCACGGCCGCATCGGAGTGCGTGAACACCTTCATGCCTTCGGTGACCGGCGTCGCGCAGGCGGGCAGCGGCTTCGGTGCCTTCTCGACCTGCACGAGGCACATGCGGCAGTTGGCCGCGATCGACAGCTTCTTGTGCCAGCAGAAATGGGGAACGTAGACGCCGAGGCGGTTCGTCGCTTCCATGACCATGGACCCTTCCGGCACCTGCACCGGACGGCCATCGACCTCGAGGTTGATCAGCTTGGGTTCGCTCATCTCTGGTTCCTACGCCGCTCTCGCGAGCGCGCCGACCTGACACGTCTTGTGGTCGATGTGGTACTGGAATTCGTCGCGGTAATGCTTGAGGAACGCACGCACCGGCATCGCGGCGGCGTCGCCGAGCGCGCAGATGGTGCGCCCCTGGATGTTCTGGGCGACCTGCTCGAGCATGTCGAGATCCTCGGTGCGGCCCTGACCGTGTTCGATGCGATGGACCATGCGGTAGAGCCAGCCCGTGCCTTCGCGGCAAGGGGTGCACTGACCGCAGGATTCCTCGTGGTAGAAGTACGAGAGGCGTTCGAGGCAGCGGACCATGCAGCGGGTATCGTCCATCACGATCACGGCGCCGGAACCCAGCATCGACCCGGCCTTCGCGATCGAGTCGTAGTCCATGTCGGTGTCCATCATGATGGGCCCGGGCAGGACCGGCATCGACGACCCACCGGGGATGCAGGCCTTCAGCGTGCGACCGCCACGCATGCCGCCGGCCATCTCGAGCAGCTTCGCGAACGGGGTACCCAGCTTCACTTCGTAGTTGCCGGGACGCTCGACGTCGCCGGAGACCGAGAAGAGCTTCGTCCCGCCGTTGTTCGGCTTGCCGAGCGCGAGGAAGGCTTCGCCGCCGTTGCGGATGATCCAGGGCACGGCCGCGAAGGTCTCGGTGTTGTTGATCGTCGTGGGCTTTCCGTAGAGGCCGAAGCTCGCGGGGAACGGCGGCTTGAAGCGCGGCTGGCCCTTCTTGCCTTCGAGCGATTCGAGCAGCGCCGTCTCTTCGCCGCAGATGTACGCGCCGTAGCCGTGGTGCGCATGGAGCTGGAAGCTGAAGTCACTGCCGAGGATGTTGCTGCCCAGGAAGCCGGCGGCGCGGGCTTCCTCGAGGGCTTCCTCGAAGCGCTTGTAGACGTCCCAGATCTCGCCGTGGATGTAGTTGTACCCCACGGTGATCCCCATCGCGTACGCGCCGATGGCCATGCCTTCGATCACGGCATGCGGGTTGTAGCGGAGGATGTCACGGTCCTTGAAGGTGCCCGGCTCGCCCTCGTCGGAATTGCACACGAGGTACTTCTGGCCCTCGTAGTTGCGGGGCATGAAACTCCACTTGAGACCCGTCGGGAAGCCGGCACCGCCACGACCGCGCAGCACGGATTTCTTCACCTCGTCGATCACACCGGCGGGCGGAATCTTCTCGGAGAGGATCTTCCGCAGGGCTTCGTAGCCACCGCGGGCCACGTAATCGGCGAGGCGCCAGTTGTTGCCGTCGATGCCCGCCATGATGATGGCGTCGGGGCCGTAAAGACCCGGGGCGAAGGGCGGGTAGGAGGACTTCATTTCGCCAGCTCCGCGAGCAGTGCGTCGATCTTCGAGGGCGTCATGCCGGTCAGCATCTCGCGGTTGTTGCGCAGGATCACGGGGGCGTCACCGCAGGCGCCGAAGCACTCGCCTTCCTTGAGGGTGATCCGGCCGTCGGCGGTCGTCTCGCCGAAGCCGATGCCCAGCGTCTTGCGCAGGTGATCGGCCGCCTCGTTGGCGCCGGACAGCGCGCAGGGCAGGTTCGTGCAGACGCAGAGCTTGTGACGACCAATCGGCGCGAGGTCGTACATCGAGTAGAAGCTCGCGACCTCGTACACGGCAACGGCGGGCATTCCGAGCACGCCGGCCACCTCGTTCATCACGTCGTTCGAGAGGTGCCCCTGCTCTTCCTGGGCGATGGCGAGTGCCGCCATCACGGCCGACTGTTTCTGGTCGGGAGGATATTTCGCCACTTCGCGGTCGATGCGCGTGCGGGCGTCCTGCGAAAGCTGTTGTGTCACGGGGCTCATCGATCGATCTCGCCGAACACGACGTCCATGGTGCCGATGATCGCGACGGCGTCGGCGATCATGTGGCCCTTCGCCATCTCGTCCATCGCGGCCAGATGGGGGAAGCCCGGCGCGCGGATCTTGAGGCGATAAGGCTTGTTGGCCCCATCGGACACGAGGTAGATGCCGAACTCGCCCTTGGGCGCTTCGACCGCGGCATAGCACTCGCCCTCGGGCACGTGCATGCCTTCCGTGAAGAGCTTGAAGTGGTGGATCAGCTCTTCCATGCTGGACTTCATCGCAACGCGGGACGGCGGTGCCACCTTGTGGTTGTCGGTGATGACCGGACCGGGGTTCTTGCGCAGCCAGTCGACACACTGGCGGATGATCCGGTTGGACTGCCGGAACTCTTCCATCCGCACGAGGTAGCGGTCGTAGCAGTCGCCGTTGACGCCGACCGGAATGTCGAAGTCGAGGCGGTCGTAGACCTCGTAAGGCTGCTTCCTGCGGAGGTCCCATTCGACGCCCGAACCGCGCAACATCGGGCCGGTGAAGCCGAGCTGCAGCGCGCGCTCCGGCGTGACGATGCCGATGTCGACGGTGCGCTGCTTCCAGATCCGGTTGTCCGTGAGCAGCGTCTCGTATTCGTCGACGAGCTTCGGGAAGCGGTCGGTGAAATCCTGGATGAAGTCGAGCACGGAACCCTGACGGTTCTCGTTGAGACGCTTGACGTCGGCGGCGGACCGCAACGGCGAGACTTCGTACTGCGGCATGCGATCGGGCAGATCGCGGTAGACGCCACCGGGACGGTAGTAGGCCGCATGCAGGCGCGCGCCGGACACCGCCTCGTAGAGGTCCATGAGGTCTTCCCGCTCGCGGAAGCAGTACAGGAAGATGGTCATGGCCCCGATGTCGAGACCGTGGGCGCCCAGCCAGAGCAGGTGATTCAGGATGCGGGTGATCTCGTCGAACATCACCCGGATGTACTGCGCCCGCAGCGGCACCTCGACCCCGAGGAGCTTCTCGATGGCCATCACGTACGCGTGCTCGTTGCACATCATGGACACGTAGTCGAGCCGGTCCATGTAGGGCACGTTCTGCAGGAACATGCGCTGCTCGGCGAGCTTCTCGGTTGCACGATGCAGGAGTCCGATGTGCGGGTCTGCGCGCACGATGACTTCGCCGTCCAGTTCGAGCACGAGTCTCAGCACGCCGTGGGCCGCCGGATGCTGCGGCCCGAAGTTCATGGTGAAGTTGCGGATCTCAGCCATGCCTATTCCACATCCCCGTAGTTCTCTTCCCGGACGACGCGCGGCACGATCTCGCGCTGCTCGATGCTGACCGGCTGGTACACGACGCGCCGCTGATCGGGGTCGTACCGCATCTCGACATAGCCGGACACGGGAAAATCCTTGCGGAACGGGTGTCCGATGAAGCCGTAGTCGGTCAGGATGCGACGCAGGTCCGGGTGGCCGGGGAAGACGATACCGAAGAGGTCGAAGGCTTCACGCTCGAACCAGTTCGCGCCAGACCACACATCGACCACAGACGGCACCGCGGGAAAATCATCGTCTTCGGCGAACACCTTCACGCGCAGACGGTTGTTGAGCGCGACGGACAGCAACTGGATGACGGCAGCGAAGCGGCGCCCCTCGTGGCGACCGTTGCCGTAGTCGCGATAGTCCATCCCGCAGAGGTCGGTCAACTGGTCGAAACGGAGCGCGGGGGCGTCACGCAGCTGCCTCGCCGAACGGTCCCAGGCGGCCGCGGCGATCGTCACGATCGCCTGACCATGGATGATTTCGGTGTGCAGGACAGCTTCGCCGAGAACGGCGCGGACGGCATCGAGCAGGGCGTTGGGTTCGGTCACGCGTTCACCGGGCGATCGTGTTGTTGCGGCGGATCTTGTTCTGCAACTGGATGATCCCGTAGAGCAGTGCCTCGGCGGTCGGCGGACAGCCGGGCACGTAGACATCGACGGGAACGATCCGGTCACAACCGCGCACGACGGAATACGAGTAGTGGTAATAGCCACCACCGTTGGCGCACGACCCCATGGAGATGACCCAGCGTGGCTCGGCCATCTGGTCGTAAACCTTGCGGAGTGCCGGCGCCATCTTGTTGCAGAGCGTGCCCGCCACGATCATCACGTCGGATTGCCGCGGACTCGGGCGAAACACGATCCCGAAGCGGTCCAGGTCGTAGCGCGAGGCGCCCGCCTGCATCATCTCGACTGCGCAGCACGCAAGACCGAAAGTCATCGGCCAGAGCGAGCCTGTCCGTGTCCAGTTGATGAGGGAGTCCACCGAGGTGGTCACGAATCCCTTCTGAATCTCGCCTTCTACACCCATGCGTGCCGAACCTCCCTGCATGCCGCAACGGTCGCGGAACGGATCATTCCCATTCGAGCGCGCCCTTCTTCCATTCGTACACGAATCCGACGACGAGAATGGCGAGGAACACGACCATCGCGAGAAATCCGAACATCCCGATCTCTTCCAGGACGACTGCCCACGGAAAGAGGAACGCGATTTCCAGATCGAACAGGATGAAGAGAATTGCCACGAGGTAGTAGCGGACGTCGAACTTCATCCGCGCGTCTTCGAAAGCTTCGAAGCCGCACTCGTAGGGGGACAACTTTTCGGAATCCGGGCGGTGATGCCCGAGAAGACGGGAGAGTCCGCTGCCGGCCGTAATGGACACCGTGCCCACTGCCAGACCGACGATCACGAACAGAAGAACCGGGAAGTAGTTTCCTAGCATTGCGCCTTAGGACCGTTCTTCGCGAGGCCGAGCCCGGGCCGCCAGGGGCCTCGCGCCGTTTACCGGATGCCCCAAAAAATACAACGTAGACCTCCGCGACCCAATGGGGCTGGGCCGGACCGCGCAGGTCATCCTGATTCGATGGTGCCGACGGGGAGACTCGAACTCCCACGACTTTCGTCACTGCCCCCTCAAGACAGCGTGTCTACCAATTTCACCACGTCGGCACTGTACTGCCCGCCCCATCCAGAATGGCGCGGCACTGCGAGATCCAGAGACTACTTCGGGATGTCCTTCAACTTCCCGTCGGACTCCGACGCGCCAGGCGCCTGCGCCGGCTTCGTCGTCACAGCCGTGTCGGCTGCGGGGGGCGCGCTGATCATCACCCCTTTACCTCCGGACTGACCCGTTGAGAGATAGGTCAGACCGAGACTCGTTGCAAAAAAAACCGCTGCGAGAATACCTGTCGTGCGGCTCAGGAAGTTCGCCGAGCCACTCGCACCGAAAAGACTGCCTGCGGAACCGCTCCCGAACGCCGCCCCCATGTCGGCACCCTTGCCGTGCTGAAGCAACACCGTACCGATGATGCCCGCTGCTGCCAGCACATGAAAAATCAGGATGACCGTCTGCATATGTAGTTACCGAACCGCCATGACGGCCGCCCGATGAATCTCCAGGAATTCTCGCGCCACCAGTGACGCCCCACCCACCAAGCCCCCGTCGACATCGGGCATCGCAAACAGGTCAGCCGCATTCGACGCCTTCACACTGCCACCGTACAGAATGCCGATCGACGCCGCGCACCCCTCGTCTCGAGCGGCCAGGATTCCGCGAATGAATGCGTGAACTTCCTGCGCCTGCTCCGGCGTTGCCGTCCGCCCCGTGCCGATGGCCCAGACAGGCTCGTAAGCAACAACCGATTTTCGCAACACGTCCAACCCGGCTACCGAGAGCACAGTACTCAACTGACGCTCGACCACCGACCTCGTCTCGCCTCTCTCGCGCTCTTCGAGCGACTCGCCGACACAGATGATCGGAACCAATTCACCAGCGCAGGCCGCGACCGCTTTCCGGGCAACCACCTTATCCGACTCGCCATGAATCGAGCGTCGCTCCGAGTGCCCGACAAGCACATATTCGCAACCCACGTCTCCGAGCATCGACGCGGACACTTCGCCCGTGTACGCACCGGACGGATGCTCACTCACGTCTTGCGCCCCAATTCCGACACCGCGAGCACCCAGCAATTCACGACACTGCGCCAGGTAAGGAAACGGCGGAATCACCACCATCCCCGCGACGCTAGTATCTACGGTCACCAACTCGCCGAGCAACGCCGCATTCTTCACGAAGTCGCCGTGCATCTTCCAGTTACCGGCAACCAGTTTCGAACGCATTGTCAGATGTGCTCAGGAGCGGAAAAACCAAGCGAGTTTACCCGCCAGCCCCAAACGTGGTCAACGGTGTTGCGATGCAATGCCACCAGCCCGGCGCCAGAATCAGCCAAAACGACCGGTGATGTAATCCTCGGTCGCGCGGTTCTTCGGTTTGATGAAGATGGTGTCCGTCGCATCGAACTCGATCATCTCTCCGAGATACATGTACGCCGTGAAGTCGGAGACGCGGGCCGCCTGCTGCATGTTGTGAGTGACGATCAGGATGGTGACCTTGTCCTTCAGGTCCGCGATGAGTTCTTCGATGCTCGCCGTGGCGATCGGATCGAGCGCGGAGGTCGGCTCGTCGAACAGCAGGATCTCGGGCTCCGTGGCGAGCGCACGTGCAATGCACAGACGCTGCTGCTGGCCGCCGGACAGATTGAACGCGAGGTCGTTCAGGCGATCCTTCACCTCGTCCCAGAGGGCCGCACCGCGCAGTGCCTGTTCGACTTTCTCGTCCATGATCGCGACGCCGCGCACACCGCGGACACGCAATCCGTAGGCAACATTCTCGTAGATCGACTTGGGGAAAGGATTCGGCTTCTGGAAGACCATGCTGATACGCATCCGGACCTCGATCGGATCCACCTGCGGATGCAGCAGGTTCGTGTCATCCGGATGAAGGCGGATGTCGCCCTCGTACCGATTGCCCGGATACAAGTCGTGCATGCGATTGAAGCACCGCAGGTACGTCGACTTACCGCATCCGGACGGACCGATCAGCGCCGTGACCTTGCGCTCGTAGATGGGCATGTTGATGCCCTTGAGCGCATGGAAGTTGCCGTAGTAGAAATGCAGATTGCGGGCTTCCGCCTTGATCTTCAGATCGGCGGTGAGCGCGGGTCCTTCGGTGACTTTTGACATGTCGTCTCGTTACCACTTGATGTTCTTGCGCAGGCGATAGCGGATCAGGATCGCGACGCCGTTCATCGACAGCGTCATGATGACCAGGACCAGGCCAGCCGCTGCCGCATTCTCGTGAAATCCCGCTTCCGGCCTGGAGGTCCAGTTGAACATCTGGATCGGCATGACGGTGAACGGCGACGTCAGCCATTCGAAGGATACGTAGGGAAACTCGATGCCGACCGGCGCCGGTGGCAGGAACGCAATGAACGTAAGCGCCCCGATCGTGATGATCGGCGCTGTCTCGCCGATCGCGCGGGCCATGCCGATGATGATGCCGGTCATGATCCCGGGCGCGGAGTACGGAAGGATGTGGTCCGCGGTCGTCTGCCACTTCGTCGCGCCGAGCGCGTAGGCCCCCTCCCTGATCGCCCCGGGAATCGACCGGATGGATTCGCGCGTCGAGACGATCACGACCGGCAGGATCAGGAGGGCCAGCGTGAGACCTGCCGACAGGATGCTCTGACCGAATCCGAACTGGTAGACGAACAACCCGAGCGCCAGGAGGCCGTAGACGATCGAGGGGACGCCCGCGAGGTTCGTCACGTTGATCTCGATGACATCGGTCACCCAGTTCTTCGGCGCGTACTCCTCGAGATAGACGGCAGCGGCAATGCCCAGCGGGATCGCGGCTGCGGCGGTCACCAGCATCACGAGCGTCGTCCCGACCCACGCGGAAAGGATGCCGGCGTTTTCCGGGCGGCGCGACGGAAAATGCGTGAAGAAGTCCAGCGACAGGCGCGGCAAGCCATCGATCGCCATGCCCACGAAGAGTGCGGCGAAGGTAAACACGCCAATCATGAGCGCGAGGAGACCGCCCAGCGCGAACAGCGAATCCCGCCGCTTGTGGCGCGCGATCAGGTCGCGGATTTCATTGACGTCCTGTTTCAGCATGTCAGTAGGCCTGTCGGTACTTGCGCTTGAGCACGTGGCCGAGGATGTTGAAGGCCAGCGTCAGCATCATCAGGGTGAGTCCGGCCGCGAAGATGGTCTGATATCCGATGGAACCATGCGGCAGGTCACCCAGCGCGACCTGCACGATGTATGCAGTGATCGTGGCCGCCGGCTCGAGCGGATTCCACGTCAGATTTGGCTGCATGCCCGCTGCGACCGCCAGGATCATCGTCTCGCCAACCGCGCGCGAGATGCCCAGGATGTAAGCCGCGGCGATCCCCGAAAACGCCGCAGGCGTGACGACCCTGATGGCGGTCTGGAAGCGCGTGGCCCCCATGGCGTAGGACCCCTCGCGCATGCTCATCGGCACCGACCGCATCGCGTCTTCGGACAGCGAACTGACGTACGGGATGATCATGATGCCCATCACCAGCCCGGCCGACAGAAGATTGAAACCCGGCAGTTCCGGCATGAGGTACTGGAGCGCCGGGGTCACGTACAGGAGTGCGAAGTACCCGTAGACGACCGTGGGGACGCCACCCAGCAGTTCCAGAAACGGCTTCGCGATCTCGCGGAGCGAAAAGGGCGCGAATTCGGACAGGTAGATGGCGATGATCGTCCCGAGCGGAATCGCCACGAGCAGCGCGACCAGGGAACTGACGAGCGTCCCGGAAAGCAGAACCATGATGCCGTAGTGCGCATCGTCGAAGAGCGGCGTCCACTGGGTATCGGTCAGGAAATCCCACATGGAAACGTGCCGGAAGAATTGCACCGACTCCGACACGAGCACGTACACGATGCCGAGGGTGACGAACACCGAGAAGAGCGCCGCGAACAGCAGCATGCCTTCGATGATTCGTTCCTTCACATGGCGCGAGGCTCGGCGTTGCAGGCGTTCGCTGACGTGCAGATGCGCGGAAGGGGTGTTCACTGTTGGATCATCGACCCGGTGCCGTCTCGCCGATGGCGGGGACACGCGAGCTCCGGTCAAAAATGAATGGGGAGGGCAGCGATGCCCTCCCGACGACGGGCCGGGACCGGCCCGCTTCCGCGATATTAGAGCTTAGCTTCGAGCTTCAGAAGCTCTTCGATGGTGAGACCGACCTTGTTCTCGCCACCGAACTTCGTACCGAGCACCTTCTTCTCGATCATGTCGAGATTGGCCGTGTAGACCTTGGCGGGCAGCGGAACGTACTTCACCTCGCGGATCAGCTTGTCGGCATTCTTCATGTAGTACTGAATGAACTCCTTGATCTCCGGACGGACCAGGGACTTCGCGTTCACATAGATGAAGATCGGGCGGGCGAGCGGCTGGTACGTGCCATCGATCACGGATTCCATCGACGGAAGCACCGGCTTGCCTGTCTTGGGATTGACGATCGGCAGCGCCTTCAGCTTGTCCTTGTTCTCGGCGTAGTAGGCGTAGCCGAAATAGCCGAGGCCGTTGGCGTCGCGGGCAACGCCCTGCACGAGAATGTTGTCGTCTTCGGCGGCCGTGAAGTCACCGCGGCTCGCCTTGGAACGCCCGTTGATGGCTTCGGTGAAGTAGTCGAACGTGCCCGAATCGGATCCGGCGCCGAAGAGCTTCAGCGTCTCGTCGGGCCAGGCACCGTTGACCTGCTTCCACTTCGTGATCTTGGCCTGCGCCGCCGGCTCCCACATCTTGCGGAGTTCGGCAACGGTGATCGACTTGAGCCAGTCGTTCTTCGGGTTGATCACGACGGTCAGTGCGTCGAAGGCGACAGGCAGTTCGATGTACTGCACGCCGGCCTTGCGGCACTCCTCCATCTCGCGGGCCAGGATCGGCCGCGAAGCGTTCGAGAAGTCGGTCTCGCCACGGCAGAACTTCTTGAAGCCGCCACCCGTTCCGGAGATGCCGACCGTGACGCGAACCTTGCCGCGCTTCGATTGCTGGAAGTCTTCGGCAACCGCCTCGGTGATCGGAAACACCGTGGACGATCCGTCGACCTTGACGGTTTCCTGCGAGAACGCGATGGAAGGCTGCAGCGCCAGCAAGGCTGCGGCTGCAGCGCTGACGGCGAGCACGGGATGAAGGGAGGACTTGCGCATCACGAATCTCCTGGAAAGGGCATTGATCGACAGCGCGCGAAGTGTAGGCGGACATTGTGACACTTTCATTGCAACTTCCGCCGACCCGACCATGCCTCGCGCGACAGCCCTCTCCCTTGCGCCGTGATGCGCCCTTCGCGACGGCTCCTCAGGGCGTCGCCACCTTACCGATCACGGCAGCCAGCTCCTCTGCGAGGCCGCGGACGCGCCCCTCTTCCTCGCCCTCGACCATGACCCGTACGACCGGCTCGGTACCGGATGGACGCAGCAGCACGCGGCCGCGTCCGGCCAGCCGCTGTTCGATGTCGGCCAGGGCAGGTGCGACGCTGGGATCGCCCTTCAGGTCGAAGCCGCGGCGCATCGGCACGTTGATCAGCACCTGCGGCAGGAGGCTCAGGTCGCGACAGGCATCCGCCAGGGATTCTCCGGAAATCGCCAGAGCATTCAGAACCTGGAGGCCGGAAATGAGGCCGTCACCGGTCGTGTGCTTGTCGAGGCAGACGATGTGGCCGGAGCCCTCACCGCCCAGCGTCCAGCCCCGCGCCATGAGGAGTTCGAGGACATATCGGTCACCGACGGACGAGCGCGCGAAGGGAATGCCGAGCCGGCCGAGCGCCTGCTCCATCCCGAAGTTCGTCATGACAGTCCCGACGACGCCACCGTCCAGACGCCCTTCGAGCTTCCGGTTGCGGGCGATCACGTAGAGCAGCTGGTCGCCGTCGTAGATGCGACCTGTCGCGTCCACCATGATGAGTCGGTCACCGTCGCCGTCCAGCGCAAGCCCGATGTCCGCGCCGTGCTCGACGACCTTGGCTGCGAGAAACCCCGGGTGCGTTGCGCCGCAGCCGGCGTTGATGTTGATACCGTCCGGGTGGTTGCCCACCTCGATGACCTCGGCACCGAGTTCGTGGAGTACCGGGCCGGCGACGTGGTAGGCGGCGCCGTTGGCGGCATCCACCACGATCTTCATGCCTCGGAGGTCACGGTCGGTGGGGAAGGTGCTCTTGCAGAACTCGATGTAACGACCGTCGGCGTCGAGAACGCGGCGTGCCTTGCCGAGTTGCGCCGAGGGCTTGCAGTGCATGGGCGCGTCCAGGCGTTCTTCGATGCGGCGCTCGACCTCGTCCGGAAGCTTGTGACCGTTCGCGCCGAAGAACTTGATCCCGTTGTCGTCGTACGGGTTGTGGGAGGCACTGATCACGACGCCAGCCGACAGGCGCAGGGCCCGCGTCAGGTAGGAGATCGCGGGCGTCGGCATCGGGCCTGCAAGCCATACATCCACGCCGGCCGCCGCGAGCCCCGCCTGCAGCGCCGACTCGAGCAGGTATCCGGAGATCCGGGTGTCCTTGCCGATCAGCACGGCCGCGTGGGACCCGGGAGGTGCTTCCTTCGAGAGGACCTCGCCGGCGGCGAAGCCGAGATGCATCACGACTTCCGGGGTGATCGGCGCTTCCCCGACCTTGCCGCGCACACCGTCCGTTCCGAAGTATTTTCTAGCGCTCATCGAATGTGTATTCCTTGTCGTTCACCGCCCGCCAGACCTCGAGGGCATCCCGCGTTGGCGCCACGTCGTGCACCCGCACGAGGGTCGCGCCACGCTCCACGGCCAGAAGCGCGGACGCCACGCTGGCCGATTGCCGGTCGGCCACGTCCCGGTCGACGATCCTTCCGAGAAAGGACTTGCGCGACAAACCTGCCAGGACCGGCCACCCCATCCGTGAGATTTCGAAAAGCTCGCGCAGCAACCTGAGGTTGTGAAGCGGTGACTTCCCGAAACCGAAGCCGGGGTCGAGCACGATCCGGTCCCGGGCGATGCCTGCCGCTTCCGCGGCCATTGCCCGGTCGCGCAGAAAGCCGGAGACCTCCGCGACCACGTCGCCGTAGGTCGGGGCGAGCTGCATCGTCCGGGGCAGTCCCTGCATGTGCATGAGACAAACTGCTGCGTCGCTTTCGGCGACCACCTGAAGGGCGCCGGGCGCCTGCAATGCTCGCACGTCGTTGATCATGGCCGCGCCCATCCGCAGGACCGAGCGCATCACCTCCGGCTTGCTCGTGTCGACGGACACCGGAACGCGGGACGCCAGGGCGTCCACGATGGGGGCGACCCGGGCGAGTTCGTCCTGCCAGGAAACGTCGGCCGCCCCGGGACGCGTGGACTCACCGCCGACATCGATGAGGTCCGCCCCTTCGGCGACGAGTTGCTCAGCGCGAGCCACGGCGTGTCGTACGTCGAAGAACCGACCGCCATCGGAGAAGGAATCGGGTGTGACGTTGACGATTCCCATGACGAGCGGACGATCGAGAGCGAGCACGAAGGGCCCTGCGCGGAGCGCGCGCCCGGCTGCGGACACTGTTTTCATCGAAGCGGACATCGGCAAGGCGGAGGAAAAAGAAAAAGGGGTGAGGACATGGCCCTCACCCCTCGAGTACTTCCCTGGCTGCTTCCCGGGTCAGACTTCCCGGGCAGGCGTCGCCGTCGGTGCCGGCGACGGCGTGTTGTCGGGGGGCGACGCTGGCGGCGTGCTCGTCGACGATGTCGGACGGGGGGCGCGCGGCGGCCTGCCTTCCATGATGTCGTTCACCTGCTCGGCGTCGATCGTCTCGTACTCGAGCAGGGCCCGCGTCATCGCCTCGACCTTGTCCCGGTTTTCCTCGACGAGGCGACGCGCGAGCGCGTACTGCTCGTCGATGATCCGGCGGATCTCGGCGTCGACCTTCTGCATGGTCGCCTCGGAAACATTCTTGTGCGTCGTGATCGAACGGCCGAGAAACACTTCACCCTCGTCCTCGCCGTACACCATCGGCCCCAGTTCGTCCGACATGCCGTAGCGCGTAACCATGTTGCGTGCGATGTTGGTCGCGCTCTCGAAGTCCTGACGGGCGCCGGTTGTCTTCTGGTTGAGGAAGACCTCCTCGGCCACCCGTCCGCCGAACGCCACGGCGATCTGCGCCATCATCTGTTCGCGGTCCATGCCGTAGCGGTCCTTTTCGGGCAGGAAGAACGTCAGCCCGAGGGCGCGACCGCGCGGGATGATCGTGACCTTGTGGACCGGGTCGGACCGCTTCATCAGCTTGCCGACGACCGCGTGACCGGACTCGTGGTAGGCGGTCGCGGTGCGCTCTTCCTCGGTCATGACCATGGATCGGCGCTCGGCGCCCATCATGATCTTGTCCTTCGCGCGTTCGAAGTCCTCCATGTCGACGAGCCGCTTGCTGCCGCGTGCCGCGAACAGCGCAGCCTCGTTCACGAGGTTCGCGAGATCGGCACCGGCAAAACCGGGCGTGCCACGGGCCAGGATGTCGGCCTTGACGTCCGGCGCGAGCGGCACCTTCCGCATGTGCACCATCAGGATCTGCTCGCGGCCGCGCATGTCGGGCAGCGGGACGACGACCTGACGGTCGAAGCGACCGGGACGCAGCAGGGCGGGATCGAGCACGTCCGGACGATTGGTGGCTGCGATCACGATCACACCGGTCGTGCCTTCGAAACCATCCATCTCGACCAGCAACTGGTTGAGCGTCTGCTCGCGTTCGTCGTTGCCGCCGCCGAGCCCGGCGCCGCGCTGGCGACCGACCGCATCGATTTCGTCGATGAACACGATGCACGGCGAGTGCTTCTTGGCCTGCTCGAACATGTCGCGGACGCGCGCGGCACCCACACCGACGAACATCTCGACGAAGTCCGAACCGGAGATCGAGAAGAACGGCACCTTGGCTTCGCCGGCGATGGCCTTGGCAAGCAAGGTCTTGCCGGTGCCGGGCGAACCGACCATCAGCACGCCCTTCGGGATGCGTCCGCCGAGCTTCTGAAACTTGCCCGGATCCCGCAGGAAGTCGACGAGTTCGGAGACCTCTTCCTTGGCTTCCTCGCAGCCGGCGACGTCCGCGAACGTCACCACATTGTTCGTGTCGTCGAGCAGACGCGCGCGGCTCTTGCCGAACGAGAAGGCGCCGCCGCGGCCACCTCCCTGCATCTGGCGCATGAAGAAGATCCAGACGCCGATCAGCAGAAGCATCGGCGACCACGAGATGAAGATCTGGGTCAGCAGGCTCTGCTCTTCCTCCGGTTTCGCCTCGATGACGACGCCGGCCTTCAGCAGGTCGCTCACGAGCCACGGATCGGACGGCTGGTACGTGCTGAACCGCTTGCCTTCCGTGTTGACCCACTTCAGGACGCGGCCCTCGATCGTGACCTTGTCCACGTGACCGCGCTTCACCTCTTCGATGAATTGCGAGTACTCCATGGACTGCTGCGTCGTGCCACGCTGGCTGAACTGATTGAATACGGTCATCAGTACCAGCGCGATCACGAGCCAGATCGCGACGTTCTTGACGAGATTGTTCAAGGCATCTCCTTCACTGCGGCTGTACGACGGACGTCGCCCAGCGGGGTTGGTCCGATTCTAATCCCGATTCGTTCCCGCACCGGCCGCGTCGGCAGTGGAAACACCGCGCTTTCCCCGTGCGAGCAGATAGGTTTCCGGGCTGCGATCACGCGAGGCATCGGGCTTGCGCACCGCGACTTCGAGGAACGCCTGCCGCATCTGCTTCAGCAGCGCGTCGAACCCTGCACCGTGGAACACCTTGACCAGCAGCGCTCCCTTCGGACTCAGGAACCGCAACGCGAAATCCAGCGCAAGTTCGGCGAGTCCCGCGACGCCAGCCTGGTCGACGGCCCCGATTCCGGTGAGGTTGGGGGCCATGTCGGAAAGGACAAGGTCCACCTGGCGTCCGCCGAGCTTGGCCATCACCTCGGCCAGGATCGCGTCGTCGCCGAAGTCGCCCTGGATGAACTCGACGCCCCGCAATGGTTCCATCTCGAGGAGGTCGACTGCGATGATCTTCCCGGAGGGCCCGACGGACGCGGCTGCCACCTGCGACCATCCACCAGGGGTCGCCCCGAGGTCGACGACGACGCTCCCGGGACGCAGGAGATGATCCTTCTCGTTCATCTGCATGAGCTTGAAGGCGGCCCGCGAACGATAGCCTTCGGCCTTCGCGCGCTTCACGTACGTGTCGTTGACGTGCTCTCGCAGCCATGCGTTGCTGGTCTTAGTGCGCGCCATTGCCTAAAATTCCACTCCCATCAAAGGTCCAGCACATGCCACTCACTCCCACGCAACGCCGCGAACTCAAGGCGCACGCTCATGCACTCTCCGCCGTCGTCATCGTCGGCGGTAACGGTCTCACGCCCGCAGTTCTGAAGGAGGTCGACGTCGCGCTGAAGGCACACGGACTGATCAAGATTCAGGTGGCCGGTGAAGATCGCGAGACGCGAGCGCTCATGATGGACCAGATCTGCTCCGAACTGCAGGCCGAACCCGTGCAATCCATCGGGCGCATGCTCGTTGTCTTTCGTGACTTGCCCGATGCCCCCGCTGCACCGGCACCCCGTCCGAAGCGCCGGACACCGCGCGCCACCAAGCGCAGTCTGCAGGGACACGAATGAGTCCGGGGCGGTGCGCGGTGCCTGTCGAGACTACCGCGCGCTCCGCCCACCCATGATCACCAACCCGATCGCCAGAACACTCTCGATGACATAAAGGATGCTCGCCACGCCGTGCCACGTGGCGAAGCGATCGCGGAACACGCTCTCCATCACTTCGCGCGGGAGCGCTTGTTCCTTCAGCCCTGCCAGGATCGGCTGAACGCCGAACTGCCCCGCGACGACGAGCACCGCCATCGCGACGGCAATCCAGAACACCCCCTGCTTCATGGCGACAAGTCCGGAGCGTCCCACGCGGTACGCCAGGATGTAGACGGCGCACCCGATCCCGACGAAGGCCATCCCGGTGAAGATGCTTCCCGCGAGGTGGCCCGCGACCACCCTATCGGGCGCGTTGCGGAACAGCAGCGGCGCGACGAGATAGCCGGACACCCACAGGCCGCCGGCCCACAGTGCGATGGCGATGTCGTGCAGGGCTGCGAGGATGCGGGGCATTCCGGTGGCGGGTTGTGTCGGGCGAATGCCGGGGATTGAACGGCTGGATCGACGCATCAGCGGCGGTTCGGACAGCGCGATGCCTCTGACGTTCGGTCAGCGGGCGCCACCAGTACCGATGCCCGCCGCTGTCGCATCAGATGTAGCGGACGTCCAGGATCTCGTACTCCTTGATCCCGCCGGGCGCCTGGACTTCGGCGACGTCCCCTGCGGACTTGCCGATCAGGGCCCGCGCGATCGGCGAGCTGATCGAGATCTTGCCTTCCTTGATATCGGCCTCGTCGTCCCCGACGATCTGGTACGTCACCTCGCCATTGGACGCGAGATCCTGCAGGTCGACGGTCGCGCCGAACACGCAGCGGCCGTCGGCGTCCAGGAGCGTCGGATCGATGATCTGGGCGTTGGCCAGCTTGCTCTCGACGTCGGCGATGCGCCCTTCGATGAAGCTCTGGCGCTCCTTCGCGGCGTCGTACTCGGCGTTCTCGGACAGGTCACCCTGCGCGCGCGCTTCGGCGATGGCCGCAATGACCTTCTGCCGCTCGACGCTCTTCAGCTGGTGCAGCTCCTGACGAAGCTTCTCGGTGCCGATGACGGTGAGGGGAATCTTTGCCACTGAAATATCTCCTGGATGCGATCGGGCGACCCTGGCCTCAGGCGAGACGGGCGTGGAGCCCCTGCACCGAATAGGCCGTCAGTTCCCGGACGCTCTGCATGCCGGCGCACGCGGCACGCGCACCGGCGATGGTCGTGTAGTACGTGACGCGCGCCTGCAGCGCCGAACGACGGATGGAGTAGGAGTCCTGGATCGCCGAGCGGCGATCCTCCACCGTGTTGACGATCAGTGCGATCTCGCCGTTCTTGATCATGTCGACGATGTGCGGACGGCCTTCCATGACCTTGTTCACCGGCGTCACCGCCACGCCGTGCTCGGTGAGGTAGGCCGCGGTACCGCGCGTCGCGCACAGCGTGAAGCCGAGCGCTGCCAGCGACTTCGCGACGTCGACGACCTTCGGCTTGTCGGAGCTGCGCACGCTGATGAACACCCGCCCCGACGACGGCATCCGGACGCCGGCCGCCATCTGGCTCTTCGCGAAGGCTTCGGCGAACGTCTCGCCCACACCCATCACTTCGCCGGTCGACTTCATTTCCGGACCGAGGATGGTGTCGACCCCGGGGAACTTGATGAAGGGGAAGACGGCTTCCTTCACCGAGTAGTACGGCGGGATCACCTCGCCCTCCACACCCTGCGCGTCGAGACTGCGACCCGCCATGCAGCGGGCGGCGATCTTCGCGAGCGGCAGGCTCGTCGCCTTCGAGACGTAAGGCACCGTGCGGGATGCGCGCGGATTCACTTCGAGCACGTAGACCGTCTCGCCCTGAATCGCGAACTGGACGTTCATCAGGCCGACGACGTTCAGGCCCTTCGCCATCGCGATGGTCTGACGGCGCAGTTCGTCCTGCATTTCCTGCGACAGGCTGAACGGTGGCAGCGAGCACGCGGAGTCGCCCGAGTGCACGCCGGCCTGCTCGATGTGCTCCATGATTCCGCCGATCAGCACGCGATCGCCGTCACTGATGGCATCGACGTCGACCTCGATCGCGTCGTTCAGGAAGCGGTCGAGCAGCACCGGGCTGTCGTTGCTGACCTTCACGGCCTCGCGCATGTAGCGCTCGAGGTCGGACTGCTGGTGCACGATCTCCATCGCGCGGCCGCCGAGCACGTACGACGGACGGACGACGAGCGGATAACCGATCTCGGCGGCGAGCCGCAGCGCCTCCTCCGGCGCACGCGCCGTGCGGTTGGGCGGCTGCTTGAGGCCGAGGTTCTGCAGGAGCTTCTGGAAGCGCTCGCGGTCTTCCGCGCAGTCGATCATGTCGGGCGTGGTGCCGATGATCGGCACGCCGTTCTTCTCGAGGTCGCGTGCGAGCTTCAGCGGGGTCTGGCCACCGTACTGGACGATCACGCCGACGGGCTTCTCGACGTGCACGATCTCGAGAACGTCTTCGAGCGTGAGCGGCTCGAAGTACAGGCGATCGGACGTGTCGTAGTCGGTCGAGACGGTCTCGGGGTTGCAGTTGACCATGATGGTCTCGAACCCGTCCTCGCGCAGCGCGAACGCCGCGTGCACGCAGCAGTAGTCGAACTCGATGCCCTGGCCGATCCGGTTGGGGCCGCCGCCGAGCACGATGATCTTCTTGCGGTCGGTCGGACGCGACTCGCATTCCTCTTCGTACGTCGAGTACATGTACGCCGTGCGCGTGTCGAACTCGGCGGCGCACGTGTCGACGCGCTTGTAGGCCGGACGCACCGACAGCGCATGGCGCCGGGCCCGCACGATGTCCTGCGTGGTCCCGAGAAGCGTGGCGAGGCGGCGATCGGAGAACCCGTCGCGCTTCAGCGCGAGCATCTCGCCGGCATCGACGGACTCGATCGCGCGGCCGCGCAGGCCCTGCTCGGTCGCGACGAGATCCTCGATCTGCGCCAGGAACCACGGGTCGATGTGCGTGAACTGGTGCACTTCGTCGAGCGTCATCCCGATGCGGAAGGCGTCGGCGACGTACAGGATCCGCTCCGGACCCGCGTCACCCATCTCGGCCTCGATCGCATCGCGATCCGTCGTCTTCTCGTCGAAACCGTCGATGCCCGTCTCGAGGCCGCGCAAGGCCTTCTGCATGGACTCCTGGAAGGTCCGGCCCATGGCCATCACCTCGCCGACGGACTTCATCTGCGTCGTGAGACGGCTGTCGGCCTGCGGGAACTTCTCGAATGCGAACCGCGGGATCTTCGTGACGACGTAGTCGATCGACGGCTCGAACGACGCGGGCGTGGCGCCGCCGGTGATGTCGTTCTTCAGTTCGTCGAGCGTGTAGCCGACGGCGAGCTTCGCCGCCACCTTCGCGATCGGGAAACCGGTCGCCTTGGAGGCGAGCGCCGACGAACGCGACACGCGCGGATTCATCTCGATGACGATCATGCGGCCGTCGAACGGGCTGATCGCGAACTGCACGTTCGAGCCGCCGGTGTCGACGCCGATCTCGCGCAGGACCGCCAGCGAGGCGTCGCGCATGATCTGGTACTCCTTGTCCGTGAGCGTCTGCGCCGGCGCGACCGTGATCGAGTCGCCGGTGTGGATGCCCATCGGATCGAGGTTCTCGATCGCGCAGATGATGATGCAGTTGTCCTTGGTGTCCCGGACGACCTCCATCTCGAATTCCTTCCAGCCGATCAGGGACTCCTCGATCAGCAGTTCCTTCGTCGGCGAGGCTTCGAGACCGCGCTCGCAGATGACCAGGAATTCCTCGCGGTTGTAAGCGATACCGCCGCCGGACCCGCCGAGCGTGAACGACGGCCGGATGATCGTCGGGAAACCGACCATCGCCTGCACCTGCAGGGCTTCCTCGATGCTGTGCGCGATCGCGGAACGCGCGGATCCGAGGCCGATTCGGCTCATGGCCTGCTTGAACTTCTCGCGATCCTCGGCCTTGTCGATCGCCTCGCGGGACGCACCGATCATCTCGACGCCGTACTTCTCGAGGATGCCGCGCTTGGCGAGGTCGAGTGCGCAGTTGAGTGCCGTCTGGCCACCCATCGTGGGCAGCAGGGCATCGGGCCGCTCGGCCGCGATGATCTTCTCGAGCATCTGCCAGCTGAGCGGCTCGATGTACGTGACGTCGGCGAGCCCCGGGTCGGTCATGATGGTCGCGGGGTTGGAGTTCACCAGGATGACCCGGTAGCCCTCCTCGCGCAGCGCCTTGCAGGCCTGGGCGCCGGAATAGTCGAACTCGCAGGCCTGCCCGATGACGATGGGGCCGGCGCCGATGATCAGGATGCTTTGGATGTCAGTGCGTTTTGGCATGGGACTCCGCCGTGATCGGTGACCGGTGCACGATGCCCGGCGCCACCCTCGCGGGCGGCGCGGAGCACCGGCGGCCGATCATCTGTGGGCCTTCTCCATCATCGCGACGAAGCGGTCGAACAGGTAACCCACATCGCGGGGCCCCGGGCTCGCCTCGGGATGACCCTGGAAGCAGAACGCCGGGACGTCCATCCGGGCGAAGCCCTGGAGCGAACCGTCGAACAGCGAGACGTGGGTGATGCGGACATTCGACGGCAGCGTGGCGGCGTCTACCGCGAACCCGTGGTTCTGGCTCGTGATGACGACGCGACCGGAGTCGAGATCCTGGACGGGGTGGTTCGCGCCGTGGTGGCCGAACTTCATCTTGAGGGTCTTCGCGCCGCTCGCCAGGGCCATCAACTGATGTCCGAGACAGATGCCGAAGGTCGGCACGCCGGACACGAGGATCTCGCGGATGGCGCGGATCGCGTAGTCGCAGGGCTCGGGGTCGCCGGGGCCGTTCGACAGGAAGACGCCGTCCGGACGCAGCGCGAGAGCCTCGGCGGCAGTCGCCTGGGCCGGCAGCACCGTCACGCGGCAGCCGCGGTCGGCGAGCATGCGCAGGATGTTGTTCTTCACGCCGTAGTCGAACGCGACGACGTGGAATCTGGGCAGCTCGAGCTGACCATGGCCATCGACGAGATCCCAGGAGGTGGCCGTCCATTCGTGCGGCTCGGTGCACGACACGACCTTCGCGAGGTCCATTCCGGCGAGGCCGGGGAATCCTCGGGCGGCGGCGAGCGCATGGGTTTCGTCGACCCTGCCGGCCATCAGGCAACCGTTCTGGGCGCCCTTGTCGCGGAGGATCCGGGTCAGTTTGCGGGTGTCGATGCCGGCGATCGCGACGACGTTGCTGTCGACGAGGTAGTCGGACAGCGTGCTGGTCATGCGCCAGTTGGAGGCGCGCAGCGGGAGATCGCGGATCACGAGGCCGGCAGCGTGGACCCGGGACGCCTCGACGTCCTCGGGGTTCGTGCCGGTGTTGCCGATGTGCGGATACGTCAGGGTGACGATCTGACGGCAGTAGGACGGATCCGTGAGGATCTCCTGGTAGCCGGTCATCGAGGTGTTGAAGACGACCTCTCCGACGGACTCGCCGGTCGCGCCGATCGACTCGCCCCGAAAGATGGTTCCGTCGGCGAGCGCAAGGATGGCGGGCTGGCGGTCAGGCAAAGTCGAATCCTCGGGAAGACAGCACGGGACCGCGAAATGCGATCCGGGCAATTCGATACGGACTGCTCGGTGGCGGCGCCCCGATGCGGCAGTTCAACGAAAACGCGGCATCAAGACGTGCCAAGCGGGAGGGTGTGTGGACACCACTCCCGCCTGCAAACGGTCCGCATTATAGCGGTGCAGTGCACCACCCGGCAACGCCGAAGACGACGCGCCGCACCCTCGCAGGGCGTCGGGCTGCAGGAATTCAGCGCAGCCCGAGGACGTCCTGCATGTCGAATAGGCCGTCCGGCTTCGCGGCCAGAAAACGCGCCGCGCGGAGCGCGCCCTGCGCGAACGTGGCCCGACTCGATGCCTTGTGCGTCAGTTCGATGCGTTCACCGATGCCTGCGAACAGCACCGTGTGATCGCCCACGACGTCGCCGCCGCGCACCGTCGCGAAACCGATGGTCTGCGGATCGCGTTCGCCGGTCACGCCTTCGCGACCGTAGACGGCGCAGGTCGCGAGGTCCCGGCCGAGCGCACTGGCGGCAACTTCGCCGAGTCGCAGCGCTGTCCCGCTCGGGGCGTCGACCTTGTGACGATGGTGCGATTCCATGATCTCGACGTCGTAGCCGTCACCGAGCGTCCGGGCGGCGAGATCGACGAGCCGCAGCAGCACGGTCACGCCGACGCTGAAATTGGGCGCCATCACCATCCCGACGCTTCTCGAGATCTCGTTCAGCCGCGCCTTCTCTGCGTCGGAGAACCCGGTCGTCCCGACGACCAGCCGGACCCCGTGCCGCAGACACGCCTCGGCGTGGATCATCGTGGCCACGGGGCGGGTGAAATCGATCAGGACATCGGCGCCGGCGAGCGCTTCGTCGATGTCGGACCCGATGGCCACGCCGCACGGGCCGCCGGAATACTCGCCGGCGTCACGCCCGATGGCGGGACTCTCGGGATGCTCCAGGGCGGCATGGAGCCGCTGCTCCGGGAGATCCGCGAGCGTCTCGATGAGCACACGCCCCATCCTGCCGGAACTCCCGGCGATCACGACCTTCTGCTTCAATCGGGAATCCTCATGGCTTGGACCTGGCGTCGGCCGGCGCGGCAGGTGCACCCTCGACGAGCCCCGGCGCTGCCTTCACGTCGCCGACGATCTTCTGCAACTTGTCGTCCGAGAAGACGAGCGTGAGGACCCGCTGCTCGCGGGGATTGCCCGCCTTGTCGAACTTGTAGAAGTAGTCCCAGCGATCGGGGTGGAAGGTGTCCACGACGACCGGCGTGCCGAGCACGAACTTCACCTGGGAGCGGGACATCTCGGGCTTGAGCTTCGCCAGCATCTCCTGCGTGACGACGTTGCCCTGCTGGATGTCGATGCGATAGGGCGAGACCTTGCAGGACGCCAACATCACGCATGCACACGCCATCGCGACCACGGCGCGCGCCGCGTTCCACCACTGTCCTCTCATTGTTCTCAGCACCTGGGAAAGACTCTATGATAACCAAGGAGCTGCGATGCCGGTCGACGACGATCACCGATCGCGCCAGACCAGCGCTCCGCGCCACACCACCGCCCCACCCTGTCCGGTCACCCCATGTCCCAGCGCTCCCCGAACGATCTCAAGACCATCGGCCTCAAGGCCACGCTGCCCCGGCTGAAGATCCTCAATCTGTTCGAGAACAGCGACGAGCGCCACCTGACCGCCGAGGACGTCTACAAGATCCTGCTGGCCGAAGGCATGGACATCGGCCTCGCGACCATCTACCGGGTACTCACGCAGTTCGAGCAGGCCGGCCTGCTGTCGCGGCATCACTTCGAGAGCGGGAAGGCCGTCTTCGAACTGAACGAGGGCGGCCATCACGACCACCTCGTCTGCCTGCAGTGCGGCCACGTCGAGGAGTTCTTCGACGCCGAGATCGAGAAGCGCCAGGTCGCCATCGCGAGCGAGCGCGGGTTCTCGATCCACGAACACTCGCTGCAGCTCTACGGCTACTGCCATCGTCCGCAGTGCCCGAACCGCAAGCCGGGCGGACGCGCGCAGACCGAACACCCGTCGGCCGAGGGTTGAGGTCCGGGGGCTCGCCCCGCGACCCGTTACCTGCCGCGACGCCCCACAGGCTTCGCGTTCGAATCCAGCATCTCCGCCGCGTGCTCGCGTGTCTTCGTGGTGATCTCGACCCCGCCGAGCATCCGCGCGATCTCCTCGACACGAGCCTCCGGCGCAAGCGCCTCGACCGTCGACAGCGTCACGCCATCGACCACACGCTTCGCGACACGCCAGTGATGATCGGCCGCCGCGGCCACCTGCGGCAGGTGCGTGATGCAGAGCGTCTGGCGCCCTTCGCCGAGTGCCTCGAGCATCCGCCCGACGATCTCCGCGACGCCGCCGCCGATGCCCGAATCGACCTCGTCGAACACCAGTGTGGGGACGGGCGCCACGCGGCTCGTCACCGTCTGGATCGCGAGCGACAGCCGCGCGAGTTCGCCGCCCGACGCCACGCGTGACACCGGCGCCAGCAGGCCGCCCGCGTGGCCCGCCATCCGGAATTCCACCTGCTCGCGCCCGACCGCCGCCGGCTCGGCCACCGGCACGAGCACCACATCGAACCGACCACCCGCCATCGCGAGCGACTGCATCGACGCCGTGACGGCTTCGCCGAGTTCCTGCGCAGCCCGCCGCCGTTCGCGCGTGAGCACCGCTGCGATCTTGTCGAAGTCGCGCAGCGCATCGTCGACCTGCCGCGCGAGCGCTGCGGGATCGCTCGACGCCTCGAGTTTCGCAAGACGACCTTCGAATTCCGCGAGACGTTCCGGCAATGCTTCGGGCGGGACGCGGTACTTGCGGGCGAGCGTCACGACAGCATCGAGCCGTGCCTCGACCTGACGCAGCCGCGCGGGGTCCAGATCGAGCCGCTGCCGGTAGTGGCGCAGCGCGTGGACCGTTTCCTTCAGCTGGATCTCGGCGGGCTCGAGCACTTCGAGGACCTCGCCGAGCGACGGATCGTGCTGCGCGAGCTGCCGCACCCGTGACACCGTCGCGCTCACGATCCCGAGGCAGGCGTTGTCACCTTCCGAGAGCGCTTCGAGACTCGCCTCCGCGCCCTCGATGAGCGCGGCCGCATGGGCGAGCCGACCGTGGTCGGACTGCAGCACCTGCCACTCGTCGACCGTGAGGCCCAGCTGCACCAGTTCGCGGACCTGCCACTCGACGCGCTCGCGCTCTTCCGCCATCGCGGCCGACTGCGACTGCGCGGCGTCGAACGCGTCGATCGCAGTGCGCCAGCGTCGATGGGCCGCGGCGACGTCCGCGACGAGCGCGCCCGCGCCGGCGAATCCGTCGAGCAGTGCGCGCTGTTCCGCGGGACGCATCAGCGACTGGTGTTCGTGCTGACCGTGGATGTCGACGAGTCGCTCGCCGATCTCGCGCAGTTGCGTCGCGGTGCACGGACGTCCGTTCACGTAGGCGCGCGAACGTCCGCCGGCATCGATCACGCGACGGAGCAGGCATTCGCCGTCGTCGCCCGCGAGGTCGAGTTCGGCCAGCAGCGCCGACACTGCGGGGAGATCAGACAGATCGAACTCCGCGGCCACTTCGGCGCGTTCTCGGCCCGCGCGGACGACACCCGCATCGGCGCGCCCACCGAGGACGAGCAGCAGTGCATCGACCAGGATCGACTTGCCGGCGCCGGTCTCGCCGGTGAGCACGGCAAAGCCCGGCGCGAATTCGAGCCGGAGCCGATCGACGATCACGAAATCCTGGATGTTCAGCGCGAGGAGCATGGGTGAATCGAGATTCTGGTCCGCGGAGAGGCGGCCGCGCCTACCGTCCCGGTCGCTCGGTCCAGTGCAGCTTGCCGCGGAGCATGTGATAGAAATCGTGGGCGACCGGATGGAGCAGGCGGATCTGGTCGGAGCAGCGCCGCACGAGGATGCGGTCGCCTTCCTTGAGGTCGCAGTGGGAATGGCTGTCGAAGTGCGCGCGTGCGTCCGCGGCATCGACGACCAGGATCTCTACCGTCGAGTCGGCCGACACGATGATCGGCCGGTTCGACAGCGTGTGCGGACACACCGGCACGAGCGACAACACCGACAGCGACGGATGCACGATCGGGCCGCCGGCCGACAGCGCATACGCAGTCGAACCGGTGGGCGACGCGACGATGAGACCGTCGGCCCGCAACTCGTAGACGAACTGTCCGTCGACGCGCACCTCCAGATCGATCAACCCGCCGTCCGCGCCCTTCTGGACGCCGACGTCGTTGAACGCCACGACGTCCATCACGCGGAGATGTTCGCGCCGCACCTCGGCCTGAAGCAGCATGCGTTTCTCGGTCACGTACTGGCCGTCGAGGATCGCGCCGACGGTGTCCTGCATGGTGTCGACCGAGACGTCGGTGAGAAAGCCGAGCCGCCCCATGTTCACGCCGACGAGCGGCACGTCGAACGGTGCGAGCGTGCGTGCGATGTTGAGCATCGTGCCGTCGCCGCCGATCACGATCGCGAGATCGGCCTGGCGACCGATGCCTTCCAGCGGGAGCACGAGCCGGCGGTGATCGCCGACATGCACGGCCGTCAGCGGATCGATGACCACCGAGAGCCCGCGGCCCTCGAGAAACGCGGCGAGCTCCAGCAGCGGTTCCGCGATCTCCGGGCTCTTGTACTTGCCGATCAGCGCGACGGTGCGGATGGTGTTCATCCGGCCGATTAAAGCACACTTCCCCCGCGCGACGACCCTGCCGGACACACCCCGCCGCGAGGTGCTGCCGCAATGCCTCACGACCCGCCGGGGTCCTGACTTAGAATCGACGCACCATGCTGAACGAACGCGCACAGATCCTTCTCAAGACCCTCGTCGAACGCTACATCGAGGACGGCGAACCGGTCGGTTCCCGTGCACTCGCGAAGTTCTCCGGGCTCGATCTTTCGCCCGCCAGCATCCGCAACATCATGGCCGACCTCGAGGAGATGGGGTACATCGCGAGCCCCCACACGTCGGCCGGCCGCATCCCCACGTCGAAGGGCTATCGCGTCTTCGTCGACACGCTGCTCACCGTGAAGCCACTCGCGGCCGTCGAGATCAGCCATCTCGAGGGCCAGCTCCAGATCGAGAACACCCAGAAACTCGTCACGTCGGCGTCGCACCTGCTGTCCGACCTCACGCGCTTCGCGGGCGTCGTGATGGCGCCACGGCGACGCAGTCCGGCATTCCGGCACATCGAGTTCCTGCGTCTCTCCGAGAACCGCATCCTGCTCATCCTCGTGACGCCCGAGGGCGACGTGCAGAACCGGATCCTCGTGACCGATCGCCCGTACACGGCATCGCAGCTGACCGAGGCCGCGAACTTCATCAACCAGAACTACGCCGGCCTCGACCTCGAGGAGATCAACCGGCATCTGAAGGCCGAGCTGCGCAAGCTCCACGAGGACATCTCGCAACTCATGACGCGTGCGCTCGAAGCGGGTTCGGAGTCCATGCAGGAACGCTCGTCCGACTACGTGATCTCCGGCGAGCGGCATCTGCTCGACGTCGCCGATCTCTCGACGAACATGGACAGCCTGCGCCGCCTCTTCGCGCTGTTCGATCAGAAGACGGGCTTCCTGCAGCTCCTCGAACTCTCGAGCCACGCGCAGGGCGTGAAGATCTTCATCGGCGGGGAATCCGGCCTCGTGCCGCTCGACGAATGCAGCGTCGTGACGGCGCCCTACGAGGTCAACGGCCAGGTCGTCGGCACCGTCGGCGTCATCGGACCCACGCGCATGGCCTACGAGCGCGTGATCCCGATCGTCGACATCACCGCGAAGCTGCTGTCGAGCGCGCTGTCGCAGCAGCAGTGAGCGCGGGGCGGTAGCGCGCCGCGACCGCCGCGGCGCTTCTCGATCGCACGTGTCACGGCATCCCGGCGGACCCTCGCGCCGCGACGGTCATCGTCACCGAGCACCCGGCGCCGCCTCGCGGCGATCACCGGCCTTCATCGACATGACGACACGACGCCCGTGACCCGCCGCGACGCATCCGGCCACACGCACCGGATGCGTCGTCGCATCAGCCAACCAACTACCGCACGACCTTGGCCGCCAGCGCCCGAAGCAGGCCGGCACCCGCGGGAGCCGGCGGCACGGGCATCTGTCCGATCCGCTTGCCGAGGTCCTTCGCCCACGACGCCTCGCTCCACGGAACCGTCGGCGCGGACGGTGTCACCGGCGTGGCGACGAGCGGCACGGTCGGCAGGTTCGCGTCCCAGTTCACGAGCGACGCACGCGGCGTTTCGGTCGTGCCGACGGGCGCGGCCGGCGCCGGGGCGGCAGGCAGTTTCCGCGCGGCCGTGGCAGGTGTGGGTGCCGCCGGCACCGTGACCGGCGCGGACACCGGTTCCGACACCGACATCGCCGCGACCATCGGCGCCGGGGCCGGCACCGGGATCGCCGGCATCTCGGCGCGCGGCGTCCCGTTGACGAAGCTCTGGAAGCGGTTCGCGTCGAGGCTGTTGAACCGTCCGTCGCCCGTGAAGTCGGCGATCACGAGCGGATCGGTGTTGCGATACGCCGCGAACCCGCTGTCGTTGCCGACGATCACGCGCTGCAGTTTCTGCACATCGGCCATCGTGTAGGCGCGATCGCCGTCGGCGTCCATGAAGTAGCCGACCTGGTGGATCGCGTCGTCGCCCTGAACGCCGATCGGCTGATCGGCAGCGTCGCGCAGCTGCACGTTGCGCAGGTCGAGGACCTGGCTCGCGCCATATGTCGCACCCGTCGGCACGTGCGTCACGAGATCGAGCGGTGTCACGGCCCCTGCCACGAGCGGCGCGTCGAACACGACCTCGATGCGCTCGCCACCCGCGATCGCGGTGCGCGTCACGACGCCCGTGATCCCGCTGGCGAGCTGCACCGACTGGAGCTGCAGCAGCGCCGCGTCGAACGCGAGCTCGAACACGAGCCGCTTCGCGCCGGCACCGTCGGACAACCGCAGCGGCAGGTGCAGCCCGCCCGCGATGTTGTTCGGCACGACGACGTCCTGGCCGGGGCCGCGGGTGAAGTCACCCATCGACAGGATGCGGTCGGTGCTCGGCGCGACGATGAACCCGAACGACGCATCGTCGCCCGTCACGCCATCGCTGTTTCCGTCGAGCAGGCCGCCCGCGCTGTTGCGCACGCCCGCGCCACGCAGCGTCAGCGTGTAGCTGTCCGCCGCGAGTACAGCCCCCGTCTTCACGAACGTCACGCCGAGGCCGTCGGCATCGACGACCATCGAGCCGCGCACGGCACCGGTCGCGGCACCGCGCAGCGTCAGGTCGGCGGGACCGAACGTGTTCGACGCGTCGTAGAGATTGAGCGTCGCCGGATCGAGTGCACGGTTGAACCGCACGTTGACGCCGCTCGTGCCCTGCGTGATGCCGGTGACGCGCAGCGTGCGTTCCTGGACATCGATCGTGACGAGCCCCTCGTCGCTGCCGCCGGCACCGTCGCTCACCGTGTAACGGAAGCTGTCGGCGCCCGCGTATCCGGCGCGCGGTGTGTACGTGAAGCTGCCGTCCGCCGCGACGACGACCGTGCCGCCCTGCGTGCTGACCGCATCGAACGCCGTCACCGACAGCGGACCGCCGTCGATGTCGCCGTCGTTCGATAGCACGCCCTGCGCCGCAGCGACGACGAGCGTCTCGCCCTGGCCGCCGGTGTGCGCATCGTCGTCCGCGACGGGCGCATCGTTGCGCGGCGCGACGTCGATCGTGACGGTCGCGAAGGTGCTCGTGTCCGGGCCATCCGCGACGAAGCCCGAGGGCTCCAGCGGACAACCGCAGTCGAGCTCGTCGTCGCCCGTGTCGGTGACCGCGAACGTGAAGGTGTCGGTGCCCGCGAAGTTCGCGTCGGGCGTGTAGGTGAAGCTGCCGTCGGCGTTCAGCACGAGCACACCGTGGAGCGGCCCCGTGCCGCGCGAGTAGACGAGCTCGCCCGCAGACGTCTCGACGTCGCTGCCGCCGAGCTGACCGGACAGCGCGGTGTCCTCGATGGCGTCGAAGTCCGCGTCGTCCGCGACGGGCACGTCGTTCACCGGCCGCACCTTCAGCGACACGGTGCCCACTGCGCTCGCCTCGCCGTCGCTCACGCGGAACGTGAAGCTGTCGTTGCCGCGCACGTTCGCAGCCGGCGTGAAGGTCACACGCCTCGTCGCCGGGTCGATCGCGGAAAGCGAGCCGCGCAGCGGGCCGGATTCGATCGTGAAGGTCAGTGCATCGCCATCGGCATCGTTGCCGCCGAGCGTGATCACGACACTGCCGTCCTCGTCGACGAAGACGGTCTGCGACTGCGGCACCGGCGCCGTGTTGGGCGCGACGACGAACACGCCGATCGGCGCGGCGGCATACGTGCCGTCCTCGTCGGTGGCGGTGGCGGAGATCGAGTAGCTCGCACCGCCGGCGAAGTAGACGTGATCGACGCTCGTCGTGCCGCCTGCGACCGTCTCGGTGAAACCGTCGCCCCAGTTGATGTCCCACGAGGCGATCGCGTCGACGCCCGGATCGGACGCCGCGAGGTTCAGCGTGAACGGCGTGCCCTGGTCGACGTTCGCGGCGCCCGAGAGCACCAGCGTCGGCGCGACGTTCTGGACCGTGACCTGGAACGAGACGGTGTCGAAGGCCGCGGGCGATCCGGCGTCGGTCGCACGAGCCGTGACGTCCACGACCGCGACGCCATCCGCCGGCGTCCACGTGACGAGACCCGTGTCCGCATCGATCGACATGCCCGCGGGCGCGTCGTCGAGACTCCAGACGAGCGCCTGGCCTTCGGGGTCGGTCGCCGAGAGATCGACCAGCAGCGGCGAGCCTTCGAGCACCACCTGGTCGTCCACGGACGCGATGACCGGTTCGTCGTTCACTGCGGTGATCGTGAGGCTCACCGTGGCAGGCGCCGACGTCAGCGCATTCGCCGGCGTGCCGTCGGGGTCGCCGCGATCGGTCACGGTGTACGTGAAGCTGTCGGTGCCGACGTAGTTCGCGCCGGGCGTGTAGGTCCAGCCACCCGCGGGACCGAACGAGAGCGTCCCGGCGGTCGGGGCCGCGACGAGCGTGAAGACGAGATCGGCACGGCCGGTCTCGGTGTCGGCACCGCCGAGGACGATGAGTCGCGGCGTGTCCTCGTCGAGCGTCACCGCCTGATCCGCGGCGAGCGGCGCGTCGTTGACCGGCAGCACCGAGAGCGAGACGGTGCCCGTGTCGATGCCGGCCTTGCCGTCGTCCACCTGGAACGAGAAGGCATCCGGGCCGGTGTAGCCGGTCGTCGGCGTGTACGTGACCGTGCGGGCCACCGGATCGAAGTCGCTCAGCGTGCCCTGGGTCGGCGCCGTGACGAGCGAGTAGGTCAGCGCGTCGCCGTTGCCGTCCGTGGCCGACAGCGTGATGACGACGGCGCCGTCCTCGTCGACGTTGCGCGACTGGTCGTTCGCGACCGGCGCGGCGTTCGTCGTGCGATCGATCGTGAAGAAGCGGACATAGTCGTCGCCGCC
>CAUJJX010000144.1 GCA_963205165.1 Pseudomonadota bacterium
TTCTTCTCCATCATCAGCGACACGACCCAGTACCCGATCGCGGCGCCCGCCACGATGATGAGGATCTCGGTGAGGCTCATGCCTGCGCGCCCTCGACGAATCGCATGCGCGACTCGCGCAGCCGGACTTCCCGTTCGGATCCTTCGGTTTCCAGTTCGATCTCCTCGTCGATGCGGGCCAGGCACTCGGACTTCGCGGTCGCGAGCGCCTCGCCGGTCAGAAGCCGCGTCGCGGCGCGCGTGAAATCCTCGGACACGTCCCGCGTGCGGCACACCCGGCGCACGAGATTCACGGCGTACGGCGGGCACGCGATGCACTCGAAGGTCAGCAGGCCCAGGGGTTTGCCGTCGAGGCCGAGTGCAGTGCGCTGACGGTGGACCATCCAGAGCGCGGCAGCGTTGCAGGTATACAGGATCGCGATCGCGGCGATCGACACGGCCGGGCCGCCGCGGGTGAACAGACCGAGCGGCAGCAGGACGAAGAGCGCGATCCACGATGTCCACACGAAAGGCGTCAGGCGAGCGATCGCGGCGTCGAACTCGACCGTGGACGCTGGTTCGCCCCCCGGTGCGCCGTCCATCCGCCAGAGAAGCCGGTACGACTGCGCGTGCGGCGCGAACGGGTTGGGGAGGAAGGGCTCCCGGCCGGAGAGCCGCCAGCGTCGCGATCCGAAGGCTGCTCTCCATGGTCCGCGCGACCCGCGGACCATCATCGCTTCGTTGACCTGCAGCAGCAGCAGGGAGTCCTGAAGGTAGAGGCCGATGGCCGCCAGCACCAGCAGGACTTCCGGACCCGGAATCACGAATCCTTCTTCCTGCCGAGGAGCTTCGCGGCACCGGCCACGACGGCGACTGCACCCGCGGCGACGAGCTTCCACGAGGCTGCGAGGAAACCGAGGATCACTTTCCAGAGTCCGGACTTCGCGGCTGCCGCAGCGGCGCCGCCGGCCACGAGCGCGGCCAGACCGAACTCGGCGACGTGGTCGCCCGGCTTGAACTCGTCGTAGCTCTCGCCGGCGTTGAAGGTGAACGACGCCAGGATCGCCTTGAGTTCCTTCACGTCGGCGTCGAGGCGTTCCGGGCTCGACACGAGCGTGACGGCCTCGTAGCCCTTGCGACCGAGCAGTCGCACCGTGTAGTTGATCGTCGGTTCGGCCTCGCCAGGCGTCTTCAGGCGCAGGCCCCACTCGAGATGCTTCGTCTGCGGATCGTAGTGCGGCGGGACGTACCAGCCGTCGGTGTGGAGTTCCGGCAGGCCCAGCTTCCGGCGCTCCTCGTTGGCGGGGGCGTCCTGCTCCTTCAGGTCCTTCAGGAGGGCATCCGCGTCGATCGTCTCGTCGTCCTTCACGTAGCCGACGTCCTGGAACGTGAGGGTCGCCCACCACGTGCCGCCCATCAGGATCGCGTTGCCTGGCTGCGGCAGGTTGCCGGTCAGCTCGAGGAACTTCGCGCCTTCGGTGTCGGCGAGGAACGCGGTGTCCTTCGGCACGACGAGGTTCGCCGCCGCACCGACCGGGGTCGACGTGGGGCCGTGCTTCCAGCCGAGCGCAGCGATCCCGTCGCGGATCTCCTCGTCGGTCCGGGCCGCGAGGCCGACGGCGTGTGTCGCGCACAGCGCGATCGCGATGATCCATTTCGCCAGCATCTTCATGGGTGACTCCCTGTGGTGATCGTGTTCGACGTGCCTGCGTTTCGGCCGCTCGGCGACATCGATCGGTGTTCGGTGCGAGCGCTGCCGGAGCATGCCCGCCGGCGCGTGATTCCACATCTGACGCGCCTCATAGGGCGTGGCGGGTGCCTGGCAGCGATTCCGCGGATCGGGCGCACCTCCCCCGCGGGCTGCGAGGTGGTCGAAGTGCGGCCGGAACCTAGCACAACGATAGTTTTCGGGCGATCGCGACGGCTGATCCGCCGGCACCGCGCCGTGGTCGCCGGAAGGTCCGGCAGACTCGCGACCCACACGGCGCGCCGTGCCGCCGGTGTCGTGGCCTCGCCACGCGGCGGCACGTCGCAGGCGCTATACTCGGCCGCGAAATTCCTGCGTGTCCCGGCGTGCCGTCGAGCGTGTCAATCGGTTGATCAGGCGGAGATCATTTCCGCCGTTCCGGTGGCCGGCACCCAGGTTCACCACCCGCTCCGCGACCGTGCCGCCTGCATCCGGCGGGCGCGTCGCAGGATCCGCCGAAGCCTCCCACCGCGCCCCGATCCATGCGAGTCCTGCCCAAGACAATCCTGTCGTTCGTCCCCGTGTTCGTCCTCGTGTTCGTCGCCTGGCTGTTCGCGTCGCCCGCGATGGCCCAGGGGACGCGCATCCTGCCGGCGAACGTCGTCGTCGGCGAACTGCAGGGCGTGAACTACCCGTACGTGAAGATCAGCGACAAGGTCTGGCGCCTCGCGCCGGGTTCGCGCATCCGCGATCGCGACAACCGCATCGTCGTGCCGGCCTCGGCGCCGCAGTCCGGGCGTGTCGTCTTCAACTTCGACAGTCTCGGGCAGGTGCTGGGCCTCTGGGTCCTGACCGCGCAGGAGCTGCCTCTCCACCCCTTGCCAGAAAAGTAGCGCACCCCCGATGCCAGGAAAGGTCTTCATCCGCACGTTCGGCTGCCAGATGAACGAGTACGACTCGGACAGGCTCGCCGACGTCCTCCATGCCGCCGAGGGACTCGAGCCCACCGACGATCCGGCGGAGGCCGACGTGATCCTCTTCAACACCTGTTCCGTGCGCGAGAAGGCGCAGGAGAAGGTGTTCAACGATCTAGGCCGCGTCCGCGAATTCAAGCGCGACGGCGTCCTGATCGGCGTCGGCGGCTGCGTCGCCAGTCAGGAAGGCGCCGGGATCATCGAGCGCGCGCCGTTCGTCGATCTCGTGTTCGGTCCGCAGACGCTGCATCGCCTGCCGCAGATGATCGCGGCACGTCGCCGTTCAGGCCTGCCGCAGGTCGACGTGAGCTTTCCGGAGGTCGAGAAGTTCGATCACCTCCCGCCGCCGCGCGTCGATGGCGCGCAGGCGTTCGTCTCGATCATGGAAGGCTGCAGCAAGTACTGCTCGTTCTGCGTCGTGCCCTACACCCGCGGCGAGGAGATCTCGCGCGGCTTCGACGACGTGCTCACCGAGATCGCCGATCTCGCGGATCAGGGCGTCGCCGAGATCACGCTGCTCGGCCAGAACGTGAACGCCTACCGCGGCGCGATGGCCGGCGGCGAGATCGCCGACTTCGCGCTGCTGCTCGAGTACGTCCACGAGATCCCCGGCGTCGAGCGCATCCGCTACACGACGTCGCATCCGAAGGAATTCTCGCAGCGCCTGATCGACGCCTACGGCAAGCTGCCGAAGCTCGTGTCGCACGTGCACCTGCCGGTGCAGTCCGGCGCCGACCGCGTGCTCGCCGCGATGAAGCGCGGCTACACGGCGCTCGAGTACAAGTCGATCATCCGCCGGCTGCGCGCCGTGCGGCCCGACGTCTCGCTGTCGTCCGATTTCATCGTCGGCTTCCCCGGCGAGACCGAGGCCGAGTTCGAGCAGACGCTGAAGCTCGTCGACGACATCGGCTTCGACGCGAGCTTCAGCTTCGTCTACAGCGCGCGCCCGGGGACCCCCGCCGCGAACCTGTCCGACCCCGTGCCGCAGGCGACCAAGCTCGCGTGGCTGAAGCGTCTCCAGGAGAAGCTCGACGCGCAGGCGCTGGCCATCAGCGAATCGATGGTCGGCGGCATGCAGCGGGTGCTCGTCGAAGGTCCTTCGCGCCGCGACGCGAACGAACTCGCCGCCCGCACCGACAACAACCGCATCGTCAACTTCGCCGGCCCCGCGAGCTGCATCGGCCGCTTCGTCGACGTGGAGATCACCGCAGTCATGGCACACACCCTTCGCGGCCGCCTCGCCGCATCCGGCGCGTCCGCATGAGCGTCGACGCACCGATCGCCGCCCCGGACGACACGTCCGAACTCACGCTCGAACCCACCGACAACCAGCGCCTCGCGAATCTCTGCGGCGTGCTCGACGAGAACATCCGCCAGATCGAGAACGCGCTCGACGTGACGCTCGCGCGGCGCGGCGCGACCTTCCGCATCGAGGGCGAGGCCACGCGGCGCGCACTCGCGATCCACGCGCTCGAGCAGTTCTACGTCCGCGCGATCGAGGTGCTCACCGTCGAGGACATCCAGCTCGGCCTGATCGAGATGGGCCGCGGTGCCGAGCAGATGCCCGAGGAACCCACGCTGCACACGAAGCGCCGCGATCTCCGCGGTCGCACCCGGATGCAGAGCGAGTACCTCCGTGCCGTCGTCGACCACGACATCACGTTCGGCATCGGCCCCGCCGGCACGGGCAAGACCTACCTCGCCGTCGCGTGCGCCGTCGACGCGCTCGAACGCGACGCCGTGAAGCGCCTCGTGCTCGTGCGCCCGGCCGTCGAGGCCGGTGAGCGGCTCGGCTTCCTGCCGGGCGATCTCACGCAGAAGGTCGATCCGTACCTGCGGCCGCTGTACGACGCGCTCTACGACCTGATGGGCGTCGAGAAGGTCGGCAAGCTGTTCGAGCGCGGCGTGATCGAGATCGCGCCGCTCGCCTTCATGCGCGGGCGCACGCTCAACCACTCGTTCGTGATCCTCGACGAGGCGCAGAACACGACGCCCGAGCAGATGAAGATGTTCCTCACCCGGATCGGCTTCGGCGCCAAGGCCGTGCTGACCGGCGACGTCACGCAGGTCGACCTCGCGCGCGGCCAGAAGAGCGGACTCGTCGAGGCGCAGGAGGTGCTGAAGGACGTCCGCGGGATCGCCTTCGTGCACTTCACCGCCGACGACGTCGTGCGCCATCCGCTCGTGCAGCGGATCGTCACGGCGTACGAAGCGCACGCCCGCAGCAACGGTTCGAAGTCATGAGTCCGAAGCTCTCGCTGACCGTGCAGTACGCGGTCGAATCGGACGACCTGCCGACGCGTCCGCAGCTGCGGCGGTGGGCGCGTGCCGCACTGGAGCGCGACTGCACCGTCACGCTGCGGCTCGTCGACGCCGACGAAGGGCGCGCGCTCAATGCGTCGTTCCGCGGCAAGGACTACGCGACGAACGTGCTGACGTTCACTTACGGTGAAGCCGATCCGCTCGAAGGTGACATCGCGCTGTGCGTGCCGATCGTCGTCGGCGAGGCGCAGACGCAGGGCAAGCCGACCGAGGCGCACTGGGCGCATCTCGTCGTGCACGGCATGCTGCACCTGCAGGGCCACGACCACGAGGACGACGCCGAAGCCCGCGAGATGGAGGCACGCGAAACACAAATCCTCGGACGACTCGGGTATCCTGACCCGTATCTCCCTGCGGCATAGAAGCCGCCGCGTCGCACTCTCACGGGTCCGGCGCAAGCTCCATGGAAAGTTCCCCACCAGAGAAGCCCTCACTCCTCGAACGGCTCGGCGCATTCCTCATGCGCGAGCCCGAAGACCGCGAACAGCTCATCGAGCTGCTCCACTCCGCCTACCAGCGTCAGCTCCTCGACGCCGATGCCCTCTCGATCATCGAGGGCGCCCTCCAGATGTCAGAACTCCAGGCGCGCGACGTGATGGTGCCGCGCGCGCAGATGGACGTCATCGACATCGCCGACTCCCCCGAGACCTTCGTCCCCTACGTGATCGAGACGGCGCATTCGCGCTTCCCCGTGATCGACGGCACGAAGGACAAGGTGCTGGGCATCCTCCTCGCGAAAGACCTGCTCCGGTACTACGCCGGTGAGGAATTCGACGTCCGCGAGATGCTCCGGCCCGCCGTGTTCATCCCCGAGTCGAAGCGCCTCAACGTGCTGCTCAAGGAGTTCCGGCAGACCCGCAACCACATCGCCATCGTCGTCGACGAGTACGGCGGCGTCGCGGGCCTCGTCACCATCGAGGACGTCCTCGAGCAGATCGTCGGCGACATCGAGGACGAATACGACTTCGACGAGACCGAGGACAACATCGTCGCGCAGTCCAATGGCCGGTTCCGCGTGAAGGCGCAGACCGAGATCGAGGACTTCAACGAGCACTTCGGCACGAGCTTCAGCGACGCCGACGTCGACACCGTCGGCGGCCTCGTCGTCGGCGCCTTCGAGCGCGTGCCCAAGCGCGGCGAGGAGACCTCGATCGGCGGCATGCGCTTCCGCGTGCTGCGCGCCGACAGCCGTCGCGTGCACCTGCTCCTCGTCGAGCGCGCCCCCGCCGCGGCATGACGCTCGTCGTCCGGATCAGGGCCTGCCGACGCGACGGATGCCAGTGCTGACAGGCCCCAGGCCCGCCCGGGTCCGGCATGTGGCAGCGCTGGCGGCCGGCGTCCTCTCGGTCCCGGCGTACGCGCCGCTCTCGCTCTTCCCGCTCGCCGTCCTCGGATTCGCCGTCCTCGCCTGGTGCGTGGCGCGCGCCCCCGATCGACGCGAAGCCGCCCTCTCCGGATTCGCCTTCGGACTCGGGCTCTTCACCGCCGGCATCGGCTGGATCTACGTCGCGCTGCACGTGTTCGGCGCGATGCCCGCGTGGCTCGCCGTGCCGGTCACGCTGGTGTTCGCCGCGTATCTCGCGCTGTTCCCCGCGCTGGCGGCCGGCGTCTCGGCGAGGTTCGCGCCGGGCCTGCGCTGGCTCGCACTGCCCGCCGCCTGGACGCTCACCGAATGGTTGCGCGGCTGGCTCTTCACGGGCTTCCCGTGGCTCGCGCTCGGTTACTCGCAGGTGCCCGCGAGTCCGTTCGCCGGATTCGCGCCGGTGTTCGGCGTGTACGGCGTGTCGTTCGTCACGGCGCTGGCGGGTGCAGCACTCGCATCGATCGCGCGGCGCCAGCGGATGCGCGAGGCCGGTGCGCTCGTCGCGATCCTCGTGGCTGCGGGCTTCGGACTCGGTGCGATCGCCTGGACCCGCCCCGTCGGCGCGCCGCTCGACGTGACGCTCGTCCAGGGCAACATTGCGCAGGACATGAAGTTCCGCGAGGACAGCCTGATCCGCACGCTCGTCTTCTACCGGAACGCCGTCGCGCGCTCGACGACGCCGCTCACGATCCTCCCGGAGACCGCGCTGCCGCTCTTCCTGCACGAGCTGCCGCCCGACTATCTCGACCGCCTCGGCGAATCGGCGAAGGCTCGCGGCGCGGACGTCATCGTCGGCGTCTTCGAGAACGAGCCGGTCGGCACCGATCGCGTGTTCAATGCCGTCACGACGCTCGGCGCGTCGCCGCAGCAGCACTATCGCAAGCATCACCTCGTGCCGTTCGGCGAGTTCATCCCGCTGAAGGCGCTGCTCGCGCCGGTCATCAACGACTGGCTGCACATCCCCCTGTCGGACCAGACGCGCGGCGACGCCGTCCAGACGCCGCTCGCCGTCGCCGGCCAGCACGTCGCCGTCGACATCTGCTACGAGGACGTCTTCGGCGAGGAGCTGATCCGCAGCCTGCCGGAGGCCACGCTGATGCTTAATCTCTCCAACCTGGCCTGGTATGGCGATTCCC
>CAUJJX010000145.1 GCA_963205165.1 Pseudomonadota bacterium
GCGTCAGCGGGCCGGGCGACAACGCCCATATGGAATCGTTCTTTCACTCGTTCAAGGCGGAAGTGGTACGCGGGGCCACTTTCGCCACCGAGGCGGCGCTCCGCCGCACGCTCCGGCACTTCTTCCGCTACTACAATCACACGCGCCTGCATTCGGCGCTTGGCTTCCGGTCGCCGGTTGACTATGAAGCCGGCGTGGCGTAACTCCCTAGCAAGTGTCAACGAAACTGGAGCAAGATCCCAGCGGATCTGTTGCACGCGCGCTGCGCGCGCTCTATTTCCTTCCGCTGCAGCTGAGCTCCAACGTTAACCCTCCGCCCGACCTGACGGCGCATGTCTTGCGGGTGTATATGGCTGCCATATACGTTTCAGCATGCGTGATCCGCTTGCCGTCCTCGCGCTCGCGACCGGATTCCAATGGGACGCCGGCAACGACACCAAGAACTGGACGAAGCACTCGGTCACATCCGCCGAGTGTGAGGAGCTGTTCTTCCACCAACCCCTCGTCGTGCAAGTGGACCGCGCACACTCGGGACGGGAAGCGCGCTATGCCGCCCTGGGCCAGACGGCGGCCGGCCGCCGTCTCTTCCTGGTGTTTACGCTCCGTGAAACGCTCATCCGTGTAATCTCTGCCCGGCCGATGAGCCGGCGCGAACGGGAGGTGTATCGCCATGCCGAAGCCGACGAAGGCCAAGAAGACGATCAAGCCAGTGCCGACGCATAAGTCCGAGGCGGCCGAACGGGCCTTCTGGGACGCTGCCGATTCCGTCGACTACCTCGACTGGTCGCAAGCCCAGCGCGTCCGGCTCCCCGCGTTGAAGCCGTCGACCACCACCATCTCCCTCCGGCTGCCCGATGGCATGTTGGACGCGCTCAAGGTGCTCGCGAACGAGCGCGATGTTCCGTATCAGAGCTTGCTCAAAGTCTTCCTCGCCGAACGCCTCGCCGCCGAACGGGGGCGCAAGCGGCGCGCCAGCTGAGGGTTAACATCGCATGCAGCAGTCAGCCGCGTTGCGGTGTGCTCGCTGCGCTCGCTTGATGTGATGCGGCTGCAGCTGATGCTCAACGTTGAGGGTGTAGGATAAGCCCACTTCGAAGGCCGATGGGCGCGCGATACGCGATACCACGACGGGCAGGTGGGTCGGGCGGCCCGTGATGCGTTCGCCGGTGCCTCACGGTCCTCGTGGGGCGCCAAGGGGCGCGCCTCCGCCCCGTTAGGCGGCGTATCCGGCGTGGGCCAGCTTCTCGATATTGTGGACTAGGCAGAAGAGCTTCCACTGCCCTTCGACCTTCGCGCGGCCTCGGAGCGTGAAGCGTGCGAGCCCCTTGTTGTGCCGGAGGTTTGCGAAGACCGGCTCCACCGTGGCGAAGCGCCGCCCGTACTGGGCGCGGCCCTCCGGGGTGTCCACGCGCCGTTGCATCTGCCGGGTGTAGCTCTCAGGCCGACCGGGTGCGGGCCCGTCGAAGAACATCACCTGCCGCGTCTCGGTCCGATCGGGCGTGCGCAGGCAGCGTGTGCGATGTGCACACGGCACGCAGTCCCGCTTCGCGCCGCGGAATTGCGCGCCGCGGTAGCCCTTGATCACGAGATCCTTCCCCTTCCGATAGAGCGACTTGCCCGCGGGGCAGACACAGGTGCGCGCGAGGGGATCGAAGGTGAAGTCGCTGGGCAGATACCGCGGCAGGCTCGTCGGGACGCGCGACTTGTCGTGCAAGGGATCGGGGCCCTGTTGATGGCGTGCCTGCGTGGCGAAGCGTTCATCCCGCGCCCGCATGCCGTTGTCGGCGATCAGCGCGGGACGGTCCTGGATCGCCAGCGCGCGCAGGTTCGCTTCACTGTGGTAGCCGGCGTCCGCGGTGATCAGCGTCGTCGCCGTGCACTGCGGCACGAGGGCCGCGACGACCGGCAGCAGCAGCTCCTGCTCCGTCCCGGTGCCATGCGCCTGCGCGTCGACGATGATCTGGGCCTTCGCGTCGACCGCCGCGACGGCGGTGTAGCCCTGCACCACGCCCTTGCCCGTGGCCATCTTTGCGCTGTCGGGATCCGTGCGGTTGCTCAGGCGCACCGCGCCTTTGGCACTGCGCCGGTCGTCGGGGTGCGCCGCGAGCCACGCCCGCAGCTGCGCCGCGTCGCGCTCGAGGCGCGCGAGGCGCTCGGCGTCCCGCGTCCGCCGCGACGTCGGCGGCCCGTCGGGCGGAGTGGGCGGTCCGTCGTCGGTCGCGTCCGTCGCCTGATGGCGCGCGAGCATGCGGGCCGCCGCGGCCTCCAGCTTCTCCGCCTGCCGTTCGAAGTCGGCGCGCTTCCCGCTGCGCCGCTTCGACGCATTGCTCGGCAGCTTCACGCCGTCGATCGCGAACATCTCGCGGCCGATCAGCCCCTGTTGGTCGCACACCGCGAGGACGGCCGCGAAGACGTGGGCGATGTCCGGGCCGAGGCCGCTCACGAACGCGGCGATCGTGGTGAAGTGCGGGGTGCGCGTCCCGCAGAGTGCGATGAACGTCACGTGGTCCTCGCACAGTCGCGCGATCGCCCGGCTGCTGACGATGCCGCGCGCGTAGGCACACAGCACCACCTTGAGCAACACCGCTGGGGGGTAGGCCGGCGCACCGGTGACGTCGTTCCGAAACCGGACGTCGAAACGGGACAGGTCGATCGCGTGATCGAGCAAGTGATCGACCGCGTGCTCGAAGGTGCCGGGGAGGAGCTGCGCGGCCAGGTTCACCGGGAGCAGCCGGGGGTTGGTGTCGATCACCTTGTAGCGGGCCATGGGATCTCGACGCAGAGAAGGGCGACGCACAGATTCGCTATCAGCCCAAACCCGAGGCGCGACCCCAAGTTCCGTTTCCACATGGCGGGCGCTGCGGGACTTTTCCTACAGCTTCGTTAGATGACAACACACATGATTGATCATTGCGATGCACGGCGTACCGCCTGATCTCGACCTTCCGGGCTTCCTGGGTGCGACGATCGAGCGCATCGATCTCGG
>CAUJJX010000146.1 GCA_963205165.1 Pseudomonadota bacterium
CGGTGCCGCGCGGCCCGACGAGCGCCCAGCGGAAATTGCCGTTGTTGTTCGGCGCGAGACCATCGAAGAAGAGGCGGGACGGGGCCGCGAGATCGAACACGAACGTGTCGACCTCGCCGACCGCGCCGATCGTGCCGGACACGTTCGCACCGAGCGTGATCGACGTCCCGGTGAGTTCGGCGATCGGGGTGTTGCCCGTGCGCGTGACGCGGAATCCGTAGTCGATCGCGGCCTGCTGGCTCACGCGGCCCTCGAAGAGCAGCGTGTACGCACCCGTCAGGTACAGCGGACCGACGTTGCGGTCGGCGAAGGCCTCCGGTCCGAAGACGAGCGCGCCCGTCGGATCGATGAGACGCCAGTTGGGCAAACCGGACGACAGGTTGATCCGGTCGAGCAGGAAGGTGTCGCCGGCCTCGGCCTGGATGCGGTAGACGTCGGTCGTGCTGCCCGGGTCGATCCGGCCGGTCGTGTCGGCGTCGAGCACGATGGTCGTGGCGGCCGACAGGTCGAGCAGGCGGAAGGCGTAGTCCCCCGTCGCGTCGCCGGCGCTGTCGACGGTGATCGTGTAGTCGCCCGCGACGAGGTCGAGCACCGCGCGACCGGTCAGTTCGGCGGAGTCGCTCGTGGTGAAGGTGCGGCCGGCGACCTCGGTCCCGCGGGGGCCGACGAGCGTCCAGTTCAGGTTCGCGTTGCTGGTCAGCGAATCGAAGTAGAGACGCGTGTCGGACGCGAGCGAGAACTCCAGGAAATGCCGCTGGCCCGGGTGCGCGATCGTGCCGGTCGTGGTGACGCCGGTGCCGGTCGGGCGCGTCGAGTCGGACACGGGCTGGACGTTCACGGTAAAGCTCGCGCCGTTGCCGTTGCCGATGCGCCCCTCGACGGCGAGCACGTACCTGCCGGTGTGCGCGGCCGTGAACACGTCGATGTCGGTGAACGACCGCGGACCCGAGACGAGATTGCCGCGCGGATCGAACAGACGGATCGTCAGGATGTCGCTCGACAGCGCCTGCTGGTCGAGGAAATACCGCTGGCCGGCGACCGCGTCGAACGCGAAGAGTCGCGTCTCGACGGCCGGCGCGTTGACGAGCAGCGCATTGCGGCCCGCCGCCGACGAATCGACGAACACGCTGCCGGCATCGACGGGTTCGTCCATGCGCCACCAGCCTTCGAGCCCCGCCTCGTTGCCGGCGAGCGCCTGCTGATAGTTCGCGGCGATCTCGGCGGCACTGCGCGCGACGGACCACACGCGCGCCTCGTCGATCTGGCCACGCCACGGATAGCCGCCGCTGCCGTTGCCGATGCGCAGGGCCTGCGCGGAGTGCGTGATCGCGCCGGTGAACGCCTTGCTCGCGGCAAGCTCGCCGTTCACGTAGAGGCGCATCTCGGCACCGTCGTACGTCGCCGCGACGTGCGTCCAGGTGTTCGCGACGAGCGCCGCGCTGATGTTGTTCGACGAGTAGTTGTTGAGGAAGAAATGGATGCGGCCGTCGGTGAAATTGGCTAGCCCGTAGCCGTCGTTCCAGCTGCCGGTCGTGCTCTTCATCATCACGGTGGCCCACGACGGCAGCGTGCCATCGGTCCGGATCCAGGCTTCGAGGGTCAGTTGCTGCGGATTCAGGGCGGCCGCGTCGTCGACCGACAGGAATCGCGTCGACCCGACGATACCGAGCGCGCCATTGGCGTCGGTCGCGTCGACGAGCGGCGCCCCCGGATGCGGGCGCAGGGCCTGCGCGCCGAGGCCGAGATCACCGATGCTGCCTTCGAGCGGCGTGCCGGGCACGAGCGTCTCGGCATCGGCGAGGTCGAGCAGGCGGAACGCGTAGTCGGTGACGGCATCGCCGACGCCGTCGATGGTCAGCGTGTAGTCGCCGGCGGCGAGCGCCAGCACGGTGTTGCCGTCGATGGCGTTCGCGTCGGACTGGTCGAACCGGCGGGCCGACACGAGCGTGCCGCTGGCACCCGACAGGCTCCAGGTGACCGCCGACCGGTTGGCGAGTGCGTCGAACATCAACCGTGACGACGCGTCGAGCGTGAACGAATACAGGCGCCGTTCGCCGATCGCCTCGATGCGGCCGGTCACGACATCGCCCACCGCGAGCGTGTCCTGGACGTCGGCCTGCGGGATCACGTTGAAGCGATAGCTCGAGGTGCTGCCGGCAAGCGTGGTGACGCGCCCCTCGATCAGCAGCGTGTAGCTGCCGTCGAGCCCGAGCGCCATGTCGCCGACGTCGTTGACCATGTCCGACGGCCCCCAGACGGTGCGGCCGTACGGATCGACGAGGCGCCACCACGTGTTGGTGCTCGCGCTGCGATCGAAGTAGAAGCGCTGGCCCGCGACGACGCTGAAGCGGTAGGCGTCGGTCTCGTTCGCCGTGTCGAGCGTGCCGGAGACTTCGGTCCCCGGGGTGATCTCGTCGGCCTGCGCGATGTCGAGCAGCCGGAACGCGTACGCGCCGGTCGTGTCGCCGACGCCGTCGACGGTCAGGGTGTAGTCGCCGGCCGTCAGCTCGTAGACGACATTGCCGCTGCGATCGACGGAATCGCTCGCGTTGAACGCCTGCTCGCCGGAGACCGCGCCGCGCGGCCCTTCGAGCTTCCAGTTGATGTTGCCGCTGTTGGTGAGCGAGTCGAAGACGATGCTCGCGCGGTCGTTCAGCGTGAAGCCGTAGCGGTCGGTCTCGCCGGGCGTGTCGAGGGTGCCCTCGATCCGCGGGACGACGCTGTCGGCCGACAGCAGCACCCGCGGTTCCAGGCTCTCGAGCAGCGGCTTGCGCTTGAACGGCGGACGCGGCGACGAACGCGTCGCGGCGTCCCACCAGGCGCCGAAGCTTCGGGACAGTCGCGAGGACAGCGCCGAGATGCCACCGTTGCGAAGCGCCGCAAGCCTGGCGGCACGGAGCGAGAAGACGGAAGGACGACTGGTCATGGGGCTGCCTTTCTGATCCGACGACGCGATCGGATCGAACCAGCCTGCGACCACCCGGGCCCTCGCCTGCGGACGGGGTCGACCCCGCCGCAGGATGAGTACGCCGGCACCCGCACTCCGCCGGCGGAGTACGCCCCGTCACCGGCAACAGGCCGGTGGAGCGCCCTCCGTCATCGGCAGACCACCGGTGACGCACGACTGAATTCGATCCGCCTTTCACCCTGGTACCGGTCGACTCGACCCGGGCGCGTGTGCGCCCGGACCTCGGCGACCCGTCAGGGGGTCGGTTCATGGCAGCCCGGCGATCTGGCCCCGCGACGGCGGGGAAGACCCGTGGCTTTCCGGCCCCGTCTCGCGACGGGTGTGGCTTTGGCAGTGGTGCCGTGCCTGATTTCTTGTATTTGCACGACGCTCCGACCCCGGAGGGCGGGGAGCGAGATCTCCCAACAACTGATTCGGTTATACCTGCCCGATGGGGAAAATTCCAACCGTGCGGTCAGGGAACGAAGCTATCGTTTCGATCTATTTTCGTGCCGCGGGAGGCGGACTCGTGTTTGCACGAGTCCGGGCGGAAATCCGGGGCAGGAACGGCGCCGGACATCGCGCCCGGCCACCGCCGGCCCGGATTCCAGCGCGCGCTGGAATGACGAGGGCCAGCATTCCGTAGATACCGTGATCCCGATCAAGCGGCGCGACGTTCGCGCTGGCTTCCGGACTGCCCATTCCTCATGCCGTCACCCCAGCGAACGCTGGGGTCCAGCAGCGATCTCCACTCGGGCGACGACCGGACTGGATTCCAGCGTGCGCTGGAATGACGGGGGGACCTACTCCGGAACCCGCGTGCGCTCGGTCGCGATGCGTACGAGCGTCTCGTCGCGGCCGAGCAGTTCGAGGACGGCGTCGATGGCCGGCGTCTGGGCCTCGCCCGTGACGATCACGCGCAGCGGCATCGCGAGCTTCGGCATCTTCCAGCCGCGTTCGGTCGCCGTCGTCTTGATGGCCTCGGCGATCGCGGGGCGCTGCCACTCGACGTGACGCAGGCGCTCGGCCAGTGCATCGACCGCGGCGCCGACACCGACTAGATAGTGCTGCTCGCGCAGGGCATCGGACGGCGTGAGCCGGCGGTAGAAATACACGGCGGCGTCGGCGAGTTCCTCGATGCGCGTGACACGCTCCTTGAGGAGGCCCACGACGCGTTCGAGCGACGGGCCTTGCGCCGGATCGCAGCCGTCCTTGCGCAGGAAAGGCTCGACCAGCGCCGCGAGGCGATCGTCCGCCGCGGCCTTCAGGTATTGCTGATTGAGCCAGCCGAGCTTCTCGGGATTGAACTTCGCGGGGCTGCGGCTGATGTGATCGAGATCGAACCATTCGACGAACTGGTCCATCGAGAACATCTCCTCGTCGCCGTGCGACCAGCCGAGCCGGGCGAGGTAGTTGTTCAGGGCCTCGGGCAGGTAGCCGTCGTCGAAGTACTGCATGACGCTCACGGCGCCGTGGCGCTTCGAGAGACGTTCGCCGTCCTCGCCGAGGATCATCGGGACATGGCCGAACAGCGGCACGTCCGCCCCGAGCGCGCGGTAGATGTTGATCTGGCGCGGCGTGTTGTTCACGTGGTCGTCGCCGCGGATCACGTGCGTGATGTTCATGTCCCAGTCGTCGACCACGACGCCGAAGTTGTACGTCGGCACGCCGTCGGCACGCTGGATCACGAGGTCGTCGAGTTCCTCGTTCGCGATGCTGATCTCGCCCTTCACGAGGTCGTTCCAGGTGACGATGCCGTCGTCCGGATTCCGGAAGCGGATCACGGGCTCGACGCCGGCGGGGGGCGTCCGGCCAGCGGCGTTCTCGGGGCGCCAGCGTCCGTCGTACCGCGGCTTCTCGTTGCGCGCGCGCTGCTGCGCGCGCATCTGGTCGAGTTCGTCCTTCGACGCGTAGCACCTGTACGCCTTGCCCTCGCGCACCAGTTGCTCGACGACCTCGCGGTACCGGTCGAGCCGCTTCATCTGATAGAACGGCCCTTCGTCGTAGTCGAGCCCGAGCCAGTCCATCGCGTCGAGGATCGCCTGCGTCGATGCGTCGGTGGACCGCTCCGTGTCGGTGTCCTCGATGCGAAGGATGAATTCGCCACCATGGCGGCGGGCATACGCCCAGGAGAACAGTGCCGTGCGGGCGCCACCGATGTGCAGATAGCCGGTGGGGCTCGGGGCGAAGCGGGTGCGAATCTTGGACATGGGCGGATCTGGCTGCGGAGAAAGGCGGCGATTCTACGTGAGGCCATCGTCGGGCCGATGGTGCACGACGCCTTGCGGCACGGTTCCGGCGCAGTCGCGGACGGTGACGGTCTCGTCGGCGGCCACGGCGCTGGATGCTGCGCCGGGAACCCCTGCCGCCCGGCGCTCCCTTGACCGTCCGGAGGGCCCTGTGGCCTAATGCGCGCCTTCTTTCGGCGGGCGGTTAGCTCAGCGGTAGAGCACTGCCTTCACACGGCAGGGGTCACTGGTTCGATCCCAGTACCGCCCACCATCGACATGTTTCCGAATAACGGCGCCCCTCGGCGCCGTTTTCTTTTCCGGGAGCAGTACGCCGCCCGTACTAACATCGGGCGATCGACTGCACTTCACTGGTATCGCCATGGCCGCCACGACCTCTCCTGCCGCCCGTTCCGCCAGGCTCGGACTGCGTGCCACGCCCGAGCAGGAGGCCGTCCTGCGCCGCGCGGCTGACGTGGCGCACAAGTCGCTGACCGAGTTCATCCTCGACAGCGCCTGCCTCGCTGCCGAGCAGACGTTGCTCGACCAGCGCCTGTTCATGGTCTCCGGCAAGCAGTACCAGGAACTGATGGACCTGCTGGATCAACCCGAG
>CAUJJX010000147.1 GCA_963205165.1 Pseudomonadota bacterium
TGGTGGGCCCCCTGGGAGTCGAACCCAGCACCAACGGATTATGAGTCCGCTGCTCTAACCAGGCATGAGCTAGAGGCCCTGCAAGCTGCAGATGCGACACGGCCGGTTCAGGAACCCTGATCCGGCCGCGTACGCGATTGCCTGCGAAACGATCAGGTCCCTTCGAGGAAACTGCGGAGACGTTCCGAACGCGACGGATGCCGGAGCTTCCGCAGCGCCTTCGCTTCTATCTGCCGGATGCGCTCCCGGGTGACGTCGAACTGCTTGCCGACTTCTTCGAGCGTGTGGTCGGTGTTCATCTCGATGCCGAAGCGCATGCGCAGCACCTTCGCTTCGCGCGGCGTGAGCGTGTCCAGCACTTCCTTGGTGGCTTCCTGCAGGCTGGAATACACCGCCGCCTCGACCGGCGCGAGGGTCGTCTGGTCCTCGATGAAGTCGCCGAGATGGGAGTCGTCGTCGTCGCCGATCGGCGTCTCCATGGAGATCGGTTCCTTCGAGATCTTCAGGATCTTGCGGATCTTCTCTTCCGGCATCTCCATCTTCACGGCCAGCGTCTGCGGATCGGGCTCGAGACCGGTCTCCTGCAGGATCTGCCGCGAGATGCGGTTCATCTTGTTGATCGTCTCGATCATGTGCACCGGGATGCGGATGGTGCGCGCCTGGTCGGCGATCGAGCGCGTGATGGCCTGGCGGATCCACCACGTGGCGTACGTCGAGAACTTGTAGCCGCGGCGGTATTCGAACTTGTCCACGGCCTTCATCAGGCCGATGTTGCCTTCCTGGATGAGGTCGAGGAACTGCAGGCCGCGGTTCGTGTACTTCTTCGCGATCGAGATCACGAGACGCAGGTTGGCCTCGGTCATCTCGCGCTTGGCGCGGCGGGCCTTGGCTTCGCCGGTGGACATCTGCTTCGCGATGTCCTTGAGGTCGCGGATCGGGATGCCGATGCGCGTGCGCAGGTCGATGAGCCGCTGCTGCTGCTCGAGCACGGCCGGCGCATGGCGGCTGAGGGATTCGCTGTACGGCTTGCGGCCCGTGGCCTCGCGGCCGACCCATTCGAGATCTTCCTCGTTGCCGGGGAAGTTCTTGATGAAGTGCTGGCGCGGCATGCCTGCCTTGTCCACGCAGAGGTCCATCACGCCGCGCTCGTAGGAGCGCACGTTCTCGACCATCTTGCGGACGCTGTCGCACAGGGCCTCGATCTGCTTCGCCGAGAAGCGGATGTTCATCAGCTCGGCGGAGATGTCGGTCTGGGCCTTGACGTACGACTTGCTCGCCACGCCCTGGCGCTGGAGCGCCGTCATCATCTTCTTGTAGAGGCCGCGGATATGCTCGAAGCGCTCCGTCGCCTGGATCTTGAGCTGCAGCAGGCTGGCGCTCTGAACGGCACCGCCGTCGTCGTCCTCGTCGTCGGTGGCGAGCTCGTCCTCCATGGCCTCTTCGGCCATGGCTTCCTCGGCCACCGTATCGTCGGCGTTCGGATCGATCAGGCCGTCCACGACTTCGTCGACGCGCAGTTCCTCGCGCTCGATCTTGTCGGCCAGCTCGAGGATCTCGGCGATCGTCGTCGGGCAGGCCGAGATGGCCTGGATCATGTGCTTCAGGCCGTCCTCGATGCGCTTCGCGATCTCGATCTCGCCCTCGCGCGTGAGGAGCTCGACCGTCCCCATCTCGCGCATGTACATGCGGACGGGGTCGGTCGTGCGGCCGAATTCGGAATCGAGGGTCGAGACGGCTGCCTCGGCCTCCTCGGCGGCATCGTCGTCCGGTGCCGCCGGCGTGTTCTCGGACATCAGGAGGGTCTCGGCGTCGGGCGCCTCGTCGTAGACCTGGATCCCCATGTCGTTGATCATGCTGATGACGCTTTCGATCTGCTCGGCGTCCAGCATGTCATCCGGGAGGTGATCGTTGACCTCGGCGTAGGTCAGGAACCCGCGCTCCTTGCCGAGAACGATCAGGTTCTTGAGGCGCGTGCGTCGCGCCTCGGCATCATTGCCATGCGAGTCGGCCTGAACGGCTGCTGCCATCGCCGCCGCCACCGCCGCCTTGCGCTCTCGATCTTTATCCTTTGCCATTGCCGACTTCCGGATTCGTTAAAAAAAAGTGGGGGAGTGTAACCGATCGCAGCGCCGTTCCGGCTAGCCGCGACTGGATTCCAGGGGCGCGCCACTGCTCGCGAAAAGCGCTCGGGCCTCGGCCGGAAGATCGCTGAGTCGCGTGGCGCCGCGCGCCACCTGCTGCTGCAATTCGAACCTTCGTTGGGCCCGGAGTTTCTCGACGCTCTGCGTCATGTCGGCCGAGAAATCCGTGTCATCCGTCTTGTCGAGCAGGCGCTTCTGCACGTCGCCCGCGAGATCGCCGAGACCGCGGGACTCCATGAACTGGAGCACGGCCTGCGGCGTCGCACCGATGGTCCCGTCGGCGAGGCGGGCCGCCACTTCGGCGACCACCGGCCAGCAGCCGGAACCGTCCGCGAACCCCGCCGCGCTCGCCGCGAGCGGATGAAGATCGGGGCGGGCCACGAGCGCCTCGAGGATGTGGTCGGCCAGGTGGAGGCCGCCGCGCTGTTCGTTGCGGCGCCGCGGACCACCACTTCCGGAAGCCGGTGCCTGAGGCTCCGGACGCTTCGCCGGCGCTGGCTCCGGCAGATTGCTCGCCGAGACACCGGCGGCCTTCGCCACGGCATCGCGCATGGCGAGCCCCAGGTTGCGTGCCGCGATCTTCGCGAGCAGCGCCTCGGCCTTCTTCAGGAAGTCGGCGCGATCTTCCGGGGTGTTCATGTCGAGGCCCGCGCGCAGTTCGCGCAGCATGAAGGCCGACAGCGGCTCGGCACGTTCGACGAGTTCGACGAACGCCTCGCTGCCGTGCGCCCGGACCCAGGTATCCGGATCGTCCTTCTCGGGCAGGAACAGGAAGTTCACGTGCTTGCCGTCGGACAGCGCCTCGAGACTCGTCTCGAGTGCACGCCACGCGGCCCGGCGACCGGCGGCATCGCCGTCGAAACAGAACGTCACGTGGTCGGCCTGCCGCAGCAGTTTCTGCACGTGGAACGGCGTCGTGGCCGTACCGAGCGTCGCGACGGCATTGGCGACGCCGTGCTGCGCGAGCGCGACGACGTCCATGTAGCCCTCGACGACGATCACACGGTTCGCCTCGCGGATCGCGCGGCGCGCCTGGAACAGTCCGTAGAGCTCGCGGCCCTTCTCGAAGACTGGCGTCTCGGGCGAGTTCAGGTACTTCGGTTCGCCCTGGCCGAGGACGCGTCCGCCGAATCCGATGATGTCGCCGCGGGTGCTCACGATCGGGAACATCACGCGGTCGCGGAAGCGGTCGTAGCGACGCCCTTCCTCGGCACGGATCACGAGGCCGGCCTCGACGAGCGTCGCGTCGTTCGCGTAGTCGGGAAAGATCGCCTCGAGGTTCTGCCAGCCCGCGGGCGCATAGCCGATCCCGAAACGGGCCGCGATCTCGCCGCTCACTCCGCGCCCCTTGAGGTAGCGGATGGCGTCTTCCGACCCGCGGAGGCTGTCCTTGAAGTAGCGCGCCGCGGCCGCCAGGACATCGGTCAGTTGCGCCGTCGCGGTATGCGCCTCATGGGAGAAACCGGACTGTTCCGCTGCGGGAACCGTCATGCCGGTGCGGGCCGCGAGATCCTTGACGGCCTCGACGAAACCGAGCCCGTGGTACTCCATCATGAAGCTGATGGCCGTGCCGTGGGCGCCGCAGCCGAAGCAGTGATAGAACTGCTTCGTCGGGCTCACCGTGAACGACGGCGACTTCTCGGAATGGAACGGACAGCAGGCCACGAGATTGGCGCCCGCACGCTTGAGGGGCACCGCGGCCTCGACCACCTCGACGATGTCGACCCGGCCCAGGAGATCCTGGATGAAGGACTGCGGAATCATGTTTCAGCGCCCCCCGGGTTTCGTGGTCCGTGACCCCACGCGCGCTGCGCAGGCCCCCGGTGATCGATCGGATTACAGGCAGCCGGCCCGCGCTGCCCTGACGCCCGCGTCGCCGCGGAGATGACGCGAACGCCGAGGCGAACCTCAGCGACCGGCCAGCTGCGCCTTGACGAGCAGGGACACCGCCGCCATGTCGGCCCGCCCCGCGAGCTTCGGCTTGAGGATCGCCATGATCTTGCCCATGTCCTGCGGGCCGGTGGCACCGGATTCGGTGACTGCGGCAGCGACGGCCGCCGCGATCTCTTCCTGCGACAGGCCCTGCGGCATGTAGTCCTGCAGGATCGTGACCTCGAAGCGCTCGGCGTCCGCGAGATCGGTGCGACCGGCGGCGTCGAACTGCGAGATGGAGTCACGCCGCTGCTTCAGCATCTTGTCGATGACGGCAACGACATCGGCGTCGGAGAGTTCCTTGCGCTCGTCCACCTCGCGCTGCTTGATTGCAGCCAGGAGCAGACGGACAGCCGACAGGCGTGCGGTCTCCCGGGCGCGGAGCGCGGACTTCATGTCCTCGGTGATGCGGGCCTTCAGCTCTGCCATGACGTGCTCCGGAAAAACGAAAACCCCGCGGCCTCTCGGTGCGCGCGGGGTCTTCCGACTGCCTGCAGACGTTGCGCGATCAGTAAAGCTTGGGCGGCAGTGTCTGGCTGCGCAGGCGCTTGTGGTGACGCTTCACGGCCGCTGCCAGCTTGCGTTTGCGCTCGGCAGTGGGCTTTTCATAGAATTCGCGGGCCCGCAGCTCGGTGAGCAGGCCGGTTTTTTCCACGGTGCGCTTGAAGCGGCGCAGGGCCACTTCGAACGGCTCGTTTTCCTTGACGCGTACGGTCGGCATGAAGTCCTCTAAGTCCTCGGGGTCCTGGGCTGTCCGGTCTCACCCGGGAACAATAAGCAGTTGGGGCGAAACGAGGGCGGCGAGGATAACAGAATCTCCGCACCGATCAAACCCGCAGTTCAGGAAGCACCCATCCAATTGATCATCCTCGGCATCGAATCGTCCTGCGACGAGACAGGGCTTGCCCTGTACGACACGGCGCACGGACTGCTGTCTCACGCGCTGCACTCCCAGGTGGACCTCCACACCGACTACGGTGGTGTCGTCCCGGAACTCGCCTCGCGCGACCACGTGCGTCGCATCGTCCCGCTGCTGCGTGAAGTCCTGACGCAGGCATCGCTCGACCGGCGCGCGATCGACGCGATCGCCTACACCGAGGGCCCCGGACTCGCCGGCGCCCTGCTCGTCGGCACAGCGTTCGCCCACGGTCTCGGCAGCGCGCTCGGCGTGCCGGTCATCGGCATCCACCACCTCGAAGGCCATCTTCTTTCGCCGCTGCTCGCGACGCCGCGCCCCGATTTTCCGTTCGTTGCGCTGCTGGTGTCCGGCGGACACACGCAGCTGATGCATGTCGCGGGCGTCGGCCGCTACACGCTGCTCGGCGAGACCGTCGACGACGCCGCCGGCGAGGCCTTCGACAAGACGGCGAAACTGCTCGGACTCGGCTATCCCGGCGGCCCCGCGCTGTCGCGCCTCGCGGCCAACGGCACGCCCGGGCACTTCAAGCTGCCACGGCCGAAGCTCACGTCCGGCGATCTCGATTTCAGCTTCAGCGGACTCAAGACCGCCGTGCTGACCGTCGCGCGCCAGAACGAACTCGACGATCAGGCGCGCGCCGATCTCGCCGCGGAGTTCCAGGCGGCTGCCGTCGACGTCCTCGTCGCGAAATCGCTCGCGGCTTGTCGGCAGACCCGATCGACGCGACTCGTCGTCGCCGGCGGCGTGGGCGCGAACAGCCGCTTGCGGTCCGAACTGTCGAAAGCGGCGGGCGCCCGTGGCATCGAGGTGTTCTACCCGGATCTCGCGTTCTGCACGGACAACGGCGCGATGATCGCCTTCGCGGGCGCCATGCGGCTCGGTGCGCTGACCGAGCCCGGCCCGTTCAGCGTGCGGCCGCGCTGGGATCTCGGCAGCGTGGCTGCGGCGGCCTGATCGCCCGGGCGGCCGACGTCCGCGGATCGCCTGCATCGGCCGGTCCGCCCGAGGACGACCCGGATCCGGCAAGCGAAGTTGCGCCCTACTTCGTCCCGACCTGCTTCTCGGTCCCGGCGCGGAGCCGGCGGATGTTCTCGCGGTGGCGCCACACGAGCAGCAGCGCCATCACGAGGACGATGCCGACGACGTTTCGATCACCGCCGAACAGGCCCGCGAGCACGGGCGACGCCAGCGCCGCGGCGAGCGCCGAGATCGACGAGACGCGCAGCACCGCGAACGTCGCGAGCCATACGCCCAGCACCGCGAGACCGAGCCAGCCGGAGATCCCGAACAGGACACCGGCCGCCGTCGCGACCCCCTTGCCGCCGCGGAATCCGAAGTACAGCGGGAAGAGATGTCCGAGGAACGCCGCGAGCCCGGCGAGTGCGAGATTCGCGTCGGTGAAGCCGAAGCGGTCGGACACCGCGCACGCCACCGCGACGACGACGTAGCCCTTGAGCGCATCCCCGAGCAGCGTGAGCACGGCCGCGACCTTGTTGCCGGTCCGGAGGACGTTCGTGGCGCCGGGGTTGCCGGAACCGTAGGAATGCGGATCGGGCAGGCGCATGGCGCGGCTCACGATCACGGCGAAGGACAGCGACCCGACGAGGTAGCCAGCGACGATCAGAAGAAGGAGACTCATGCCCGGATTCTAACCATGCGCGCCGCCGCTTCCGCACGCGCAGCTTCGCGACACCATTCATCCGGAGGAAGGCGCGACATGTCGGCAGCACCCCAGAAGTTCTCGGTCAGTCACCTCGAGGGTTCGGAGTTCCGCAGCGACGGACTGCGACCGTTCTTCGAGTACCGCGATCTCGGCATCCGCGCGGCCACGAACGACGGTGTCGTGGCGCACGTGATCCGCGCCGTGCCCGGCGTCCCTGCGCGACCCGAATGGCATCGGCACGAGGTGAACTTCCAGATGGTCTACGTGCTGAAGGGCTGGATCCGGTTCGAGTACGAGGGTGTCGGTGAAGTCACGCTCCAGGCCGGCGCGTGCGTTCACCAGCCGCCCGGCATCCGCCACATCGAGCTGGGCCACTCCGACGACCTCGAACTGATCGAGATCGTGATGCCCGCGGACTTCCGCACCGTCGCGGACTAGGGTCCGTTCCGGCGGACCGGCCCGCACGCTGTGCTACCCTTCCGCGCGGTTTCGACGACTTCCTGCTCCGGACCGATGGATCGGAGCAGCGGCGCCCCGGGCACTCCCGCCGGGCGCTGCCGGCTCCGGCGAAACCGTTCCGTTGCGGTGACAACTTCTAGGAGTTCCCTGAAATGACTGGTGTGATTCTGCTCGGCGCGCCCCTGTGCGTCGTGCTCGGCTCCCTCTTCTGGGTCCTGTCCTTCTCGAAGGAACAGGAACGCGTCAACGCCGAGCGCTGGAAGGCCCAGGGCGGCCGCTGATCGCGCGCCCCGGCCCGCCGGCCCGAACCCCGTGATGGCAACGTCGCGGGGTTTTTTTTCGTCCGTCGCGCATCCGGATACGACGATCGCGCCGTACAAGCCGCCGAGCGCCGCGCGTCCGTGGCCGCCATCCGGGGAGATCCAGCATGCACCAGAGCGCCGTAGTCGAAGACCGATCCACCGGCATCATCCGCATCGTCCGTTCACTGCTGCGACAGGCCGATCGCCTCGGCACGTGGCTGCCGGCACTGGCGCTCCGGCTGTTCGTCGCATGGGAGTTCTGGGAATCCGGCGTCGAGAAGTTCCGCGGGGACAACTGGTTTCACGACGTGCGCGACGACTTCCCGTTTCCGTTCTCGGCCCTTGCACCGGACATCAGCTGGCAGCTCGCGACATGGAGTGAACTGCTCGGCGCCGCATGCATCGCGGTCGGATTGGGCACGCGCTTCTGGGGCGTGAGCCTGGCCGTCGTCACGCTCGTCGCGTGGTCGGCCGTGCATGCCGGCAACGGCTACAACGTCTGCGACAACGGGTGGAAGCTGCCGCTCGTCTATCTCGTCGCGCTGCTGCCGCTGATCCTCCAGGGACCGGGACGACTGAGCGTCGACCGGTGGATCGCCGCGCGCCTGCGCTAGCGCCCGTCGACGCCGCGGATGCGCCGGTCGCCGATCACTCCCCGAGCCGGAACGAGATCGGCAGCACGAGACTGAACTCCCGTCCGCGGAGCAGCGCGGGCGGCACCGGGAGACTCTCCGCATCGCGCACCTTCCGGACGGCTTCGGCATCGAGCAGCGGATGCCCGCTGGACGCCGCGACGCTCGCCGCCTTCACGCGGCCGTCCGGGCCGATCACGACGGTCACGCGAACGGTGCCCTCGAGGCCCAGCGCCAGCGCTTCCGCGGGGTAGCCCTGGTCGCGAACCACCTGGTTCACGAAGGTCTCGGCGAAGGCCAGCGCATCGAGCCGCGCGCCTTCCTCGGGTGTCGGGATCCGCGGCAGGGGTTCGGCGAGCAGGCCCGGCCCGGACGCGGCAGCGACGCCGGTCCACGCGACGAACGACAAGGCCAGCCACCGACGCTGCATCGCGATCTCCCCGGGGCCACCGTCCGGAGGCCCCGGTCCGGTACTGCCCGGCCGCGAGGTTAGCGGAAAGCAGCCGCGCCGCAACGAGGTGCACGAAGGGCGCGTGTTAGGCTCCCCCGATGCCGAATTCCGCCATCCGCACCGACCGCTGTTTCACCCGCCGCGAGCCTCTCGCCGACTACCTTGCCTGCGCGGACTACGTGTCGAGTTCCGCGTTGCGCCGCTTCTCGCGCTCGGGCCAGACCGCCCTGTCCGCCATGCGTCCGATGCAGGTCCCGAAGGAAGCCACGCTGGGCGATGCGCTCCACGCGCTGCTGCTCGAACCCGAGCGCTTCGACGAGACCTTCTTCACGACGCACGACACCGTGACGACGCCGGCCCCGCCGGACCCCGAGACGCTCATGGGTCGCACATGGCTGTCCCGCAAGGACTGCACGGCGCTCGAGGCGATGCGCGATTCCGTGCTGCGCTACACGCGATCTCCGCTCGCCGACTGGCTCGAACGCGGAGAACGCGAGATCTCGATCTACTGGACCGACGATGCCGGCGGTCGCTGGAAGGCGCGCCCCGACTGCCTCTGCGACGACGTCGTCGTCGAGCTCAAGACCACGACCGACATCCGGCCGAACCATTTCCTGAAGTCGCGCAAGCGCTTCGGCTACGACCTCCAGGCGGCGCATTACGTCGACGGCGTCCGCCATCTCACCGGACGCTCGCCGCGGTTCGTGTACGTCGCCGTCGAGTCGGTCCGGCCGCACGCGGTGTGGGTGCTGGAACCCGAACTCGAACTCCTCTCGCAGGCCGCCGCGAATCTCCAGGCACTGCGCGAACGTTTCCGGACCGAACTGGCAGCGCTTTCCGCGGAGCCCGCGCCCGCGTCCACGGAGTTCGCGTGACCCGGCCGCGGCGCACGACACGCCCGCCGATATACTCCGGACGTCCCCGCCGAGACCGGCATCCACCACTCCGATTTCACCGACCATGCGACGAATCACACTCACCCGATTCCTGATCGAGGAACAACGCCACAAGGGCGTCATCCAGTCGGACCTCCGCCTGCTCATCGAAGTCGTGGCGCGCGCCTGCAAGGCCATCGCCATCGCCATCGGCAAGGGCAACCTCGCGGACGTGCTCGGCTCCAACGCCACCGAGAACGTGCAGGGCGAGGTGCAGAAGAAGCTCGACGTGATCTCGAACGAGATCCTGCTCGAGGCGAACGAGTGGGGCGGTCACCTCGCGGCCATGGCCTCGGAAGAGATGGATCACCCGTACGTGATCCCGCATCGCTATCCGAAGGGTGAATACCTGCTGCTGTTCGATCCGCTCGACGGGTCGTCGAACATCGACGTGAACGTGTCCGTCGGGACGATCTTCTCGGTCCTGCAGTGCCCCGAGAACATCGACCACGTCGAGGAGCACCACTTCCTCCAGGCCGGTGCGAAGCAGGTGTGCGCGGGCTATGCCGTCTACGGTCCGACGACGCTGCTCGTGCTGACGCTCGGCAACGGCGTGCACTGCTTCACGCTCGATCGCGAACTCGGCAGCTTCGTCCTGACGGAAAGCAATCTGCGCATTCCGGAAGAGACGAAGGAGTTCTCGATCAACATGTCGAACATGCGCCACTGGGAACCCCCGGTCCGGCGCTACATCGACGAACTGCTCGCCGGCAGGACCGGCCCGCGCGGCAAGGATTTCAACATGCGCTGGGTCGCGTCGATGGTGGCGGATGTCCACCGGATCCTGACGCGCGGCGGCATCTTCATGTACCCGCGGGATGCCCGCGAACCCGGCAAGCCCGGCAAGCTGCGGCTGATGTACGAGGCGAATCCGATGTCGTTCATCGTCGAGCAGGCGGGCGGCGCATCGACCGATGGCACGCAACGCATCCTCGACATCCAGCCCACCGAACTTCATCAGCGCGTGGCGGTGTTCCTCGGGTCGAAGAACGAAGTCGAGCACGTCACGGCCTACCACCGCTGAGCCCGCGTCGCCCGACGACGCACGGCAGACGCAGTGCAACAAAAAAGCCGAAGGTGGAACCTTCGGCTTTTTTGTTTCGGCTTGCCGGCGCGACGGAACTGCATCCGTCGCCCGACCGCGAAGTGATCAGCTCAGATGCGCGCTCACCAGCTTCGTCATCTCGAACATCGACACCTGCTTCTTGCCACCGAAGACGGCCTTGAGCTTGTCGTCGGCGTTGATCATCCGCTTGTTCGCGGCGTCCTGGAGGTTGTTCTTCTTGATGTATTCCCAGATCTTCTTCGTCACTTCGGTACGCGGCATGCCCTTGTCGCCGATCACGGCGGCGAGCGTGGCGCTCGGGGTCATGGGCTTCATGAAGGCCGCATTCGGTGCGCGTTTAGCGGCGGGTGCTGCCTTCGCGGCCGGAGCAGCCTTCTTGGCAGGCGCCGCCTTCGGTGCGGCGGGCGTCTTGGCAGCGGGTTTCTTGGCTACGGCCATCTGTATGCCTCCAATATGTTTGAGTGCGTGTGAAAACGCGACGTGTTAGCGGCCCTGCACTGAGCGCCGGCGCGGCTGCGAGGATGCACAATTCCCCTCGAGGTGACAAGCGCTTTTGGCAGGGCTTTCCCTCTATGGAAAACCCCTCGCGACACCTCTTCGCACGACGGCCGGCGGCCGGGACGGAATGCTACTCTTCGACGCATCGCCGACGGCTCCCGGAGACCTGCATGAATGCCCTGTCCAGCTCATGTCCGCGCATCGCGGCCACGCACCGCAGCATCGTCGCGACGCTCGCCCTCGTTGCAGCGCTCATCGCGCACGCCGATCCGGCACTCGCCCGCAAGACCACTCCAGCCGACGGCACGTACGTCGGATACACCGGCGTCATCTGGACCGCCGACTACGGCGTGACCCGCGGACGCTGCGATCAGGCCGCCATCGGCGCTGCCCTCGCCGACCCGCGAACCGCGACACCAGGACAGAGCCCCGTCGCGACGCTCGCCGGCATCGACCTCGCCGACACCGATCGAGCGTGTGCCGCGCAGGCCCTGGAACTCGCACGCCACGGACGCACCGTGCGCTGGAAATCGGCGAACCGGAGCGCCGCCATCTCGATCGGTCACGACACCGTCGCGCGCGGCATGCCGTGCCGACCGTTCGTCCTGAACGTCGCCGGGAAGACGACCCGCGGACTCGCCTGTCAGGCGCAGCGCGGCATCTGGGAAGTCACGAAGCCCTGAGCCGGGCGGCAAACTTCGCGCGCAACTTCGCCACCTTCGGCGCCACGACGTACTGGCAATAAGGCTGGTTCGGATTCCGCTCGAAGTAGTCGCGGTGATAGTCCTCCGCGGGGTGGAACGTCTCCGCGGCCGTCACCTCCGTCACGATCGGCGCATCGAACACGTGCTCGCGCTCGAGCGCCGCGATCGTCTCTTCCGCAGCCGCCCGCTGCGTGTCGTCGTGGAAGTAGATCGCCGACCGGTACTGCGTGCCGACGTCGTTGCCCTGCCGGTCGGGCGTCGTCGGATCGTGGATCACGAAGAACACCTCCAGCAGTTCGCGGTAGTTCGTGACCGCCGGGTCGAACTCGATCCGGACGACCTCCGCGTGCCCCGTGTTGCCGTCGCACACATCGCGATAGGTCGGATGCGGCGTGTGCCCGCCCATGTAACCCGACGCCACCGAGTGCACGCCGCGCAGC
>CAUJJX010000148.1 GCA_963205165.1 Pseudomonadota bacterium
ACCTCGATCGCACAGGCGTTCACGTCGACCACCCAGACCTCGAGGATGCCGGCGCGCGCGTAGATCGGGACCTTCGTGCGGCGGTCGTACGCGAGCGTCGTGTCGGCGACTTCGATGAGCCACAGCACGTCGGGCGGGTTGGGGACGGGCGCGTGCCTGGTGTCGGCGCCGGGCCGGAGGATGGCGAAGTCGGGCTGCGGTTCGGACCACGGCGGCAGCGTGACGGCGTTCTGCACCGAGACGACACCGGCGTCGCCGACGGCGAAGACCAGCAGCTTGTTGAGGCGGTTGATCAGGCCCATGTGCGGGCCGCCGATGGGTGCCATCTCGATCAGTTCCCCTTCGATCAGCTCGACGCGGCTGTCCTCGTTCAGGACGCCGGCGTCCCCGAGCTTGTGATAGTCGTCGACGGTCAGCTTGTGGCGGGTGGGGGTGAAGACGGCGTTCATCGTCGTGCTCCTGTCGAGGGCGCTGCGCGTCACGATGGGCGTGCGCGATGGCGGCATGCAGCGTTCGTTCGAGTTTAACCCCGTGATTCGCGACGCCGACCGGGTGGTGGCGGGCAGGGGCAGGATGGTCCGGCGGTCGGGCTGGCGCCAGAGAAGTAATAGGGCTTCGGCGATCATCCGTGGATCGAGGCCTCCCCCGCGCGCCGCCGACGCGCGCGGGTTTCGTCGCCGGATCAGGCCCTACAATCCGGCTCCCTTCAGTCCCCCGGATGCCGTTCCATGGCCCGTCGTCCCGCGTTAGCCGCGCTGCTGTCTCTCGTCGCCGGGCATGCGTCCGCGTTCGACGCCGAGGGGTTCGAGAGCGGTGCGACGCGCGCCGAGGTCATGCGCATCGCCGGGAAGCGCTTCGGGCGCGTCGAGAATGCTGGCGAGTTCCTCCTCGCGCGCCTCCCGATGACCGACGCGGGGCCGACGCAGATGCAGTTCTGGTTCTGCCGCGACCTGCTCGTGATGGCGTCCGCGAACGCCCGCGTGCCGCTGTCGCTGCGCAATCTCATGGCCGTCGCGCAGGACGAACTCCGCGCGCGCGGCCAGCCGCTGCGGATCGACACCCGCGACGGTTTCCACGGCGGGCTCGGCGAATCGCGCGAGCTCACCTTTCTCTGGCACACACGACCGGACTACCTCAACGTGAGCTTCGAATACTTCGAGAAAGCGGAAGGCCAGGTGACGCACGCCTGGTTCGCGCACAACGACTGCCTCCGGCCGCACTGGATGCACGACATCGAGACCGGCAGCGGCGAAGCCCGCGACAACCCGCACGACACGCGAGGCTGACATGCAGATCCGCATCGAACCGCTCGCCGACGAAAGCCCCGTCGTCCTGCCCGAACCGCTCGGGTTCGGACGCGTGCCCACCCGTCGCATCCTGACCTGCCGCTACGAGGCCGGCCGCGGCTGGGCGGATGCCGAGATCGGTCCGCGGCAGCATTTCGTGCTCGACCCGGCCGCGCAGATCTTCCATTGCGGACAGGGCATCTTCGAAGGGACGAAGGCGTACCTGCGGCCCGACGGTCGAATCAACCTCTTCCGCCCGGACGCGAACGCCGCACGTTTCAACCGCTCCGCGGAACGCATGGCGATGCCGAACTTTCCCGAGGCGGACTTCGTCACCGCGATCGAGACACTCGTCGCGCTCGAACACGCCTGGACGCCGCGCACCGATGCGGCGTCGCTCTACATCCGCCCGGTGATGATCGCCGCGGAGCCGACGCTCGAAGTCCGGTCGAGCCGCGAGTACATCTTCTACGTCGTGCTGACACCGACCGGGCCGTTCTTCGCGGGCGGCTTCGAGCCCGTTGCGGTCCGCGTCGAGGAGCATCACGTCCGCGCGGCACCCGGCGGCACCGGCGAGGCGAAGACGATCGGCAACTACGCCGCGAGCCTCTACGCGACCGAGGCCGCGCGCGTGGCCGGCTACCAGCAGGTGCTCTGGCTGGACGCCGTCGAGCGTCGCTTCGTCGAGGAGGCGGGCGCGATGAACGTCGCGTTCGTCTACGGCGGCAAGGAGATCGTCACGCCCGCACTGTCCGGCAGCATCCTGCCCGGCATCACGCGCGACTCGCTGCTGCGGCTCGCGCCCGATCTCGGCTACGCCGTGCGCGAGGCCCGGCTCGACATCGACGAGGTCATCGCGGACATCGAGTCGGGGCGCATCACCGAGGTGTTCTGCATGGGCACTGCGGCGGTCGTCGCGCCGATCGGACGCATCGGTCACCACGGCCGCGACGTGATCGTGGCGGACGGCCGATCGGGGCCCGTCGCGACGCGCCTGCACCGGACGCTCACCGACATCCAGTACGGTCGTGCGCCCGATCCGTACGGCTGGATCCGGGTGCTCGATACGGTCGCGTGACGGCGCGGGTCGACGCCGCGGCGTCGTTGCGGCGCACGCGCTACGCCGTCGCGAACACCCCGTCGTCGAACGCCGCGGAGAACGTCGTCCAGTCGGATTCCACCTGCGCGGCGCATGCGCGCGCGACGTCGACGAGCTTCGTGCGCCAGTGCGTCGCCGATCCGAACGCGACGAGTTCGTCGGCCGTCGCCGAACCCTGGCGACCACTCGCACGAAGCTGCGCCCACGCAGCCAGTTCGCCCATCGTGCCGAGCACCCCGCGGACGTGGTCGAGGGAGTCGCGGGCGCGGTCCAGCTCGACGCGGTCCTCGCCGGGCTGGAGTTCGCGCAGCACATAGTCGGCACCGCCGATCGCGACGGCGTGGAGGAACGCCATCGGGATCGCCTGCATCCGCTGCTGGAGCGTCGCGACCCGGACGGCCTCGGACGCCCACGCCGGTTGCGCGATCGACAGGTGCGGGACGAGCGCGGACGGCCCCGTGCGCTTGAGGTCGAGCAGGTAGTTGCCGTCGGGGGAAGCCTCTCCGCGGACCAGGATCACGTAGCGCTCCATGCCGAGGCTGCCCGTCCCGGCGATGCGATCGGCGACGTCGAGCACTTCGAAGAACGCAGGGTCGGGCGCCGTCCGCGCGAACTGCGCCATGAATTCGACGACGCGTTCGCGCTGCCCGGAGGTCGTCTCCAGGGCTTTCGTCCCGTCGATCCGCAGCAGGCGCCTGCGCCCCTTGATCACCGTTCGCTTGTCGAGAAACTCGGGGCGGCGCCGCGTGCGCAGCGGATCGAGCAGGGCGCGCACGCCTCCGCTCGCGGTCTCGCGCTCGATCCAGCGGGCCTTGCCGGATGCGAGTGCAGCCGCGTAACGATCGAGGACATCCGTGCAGAGCGACAGGGCCTCGTGCTTCGGCAGCGACAGCCCGGACGCCGCGGCGAGCACGCTCGCGAGGAAGCGTGCGAGGTCCCATGTGGCGGGTGCGAGCGCGGACTCGTCGAAGTCGTTCAGGTCGAAGTAGACGAGCCGGTTGTCGCCCTTGTAGCTGCCGAAGTTCTCGAGGTGCAGGTCGCCGCAGGCCCACGCGGCGGGTGACGGCGGCAGGTCGCGGACCGGGAGCCGTTCGTGGAACAGCGCGCACGTGCCGCGGAGGAATGCGAACGGGCTCGCACGCATCTTCCGGTACTTCAGTGCGAGGCGGCGCGGATCGCGGCCGGCGTTGGTCTCGATGATCCGGTGCGGCACGTCGAGGGTCACGGGCGGTCAGCAGTCGGCGTCGCTGATCCAGCCGACCGGCTTGCCGTTCACGTCGAGCACCTGCGTCGCGCCGGGGCACCGCACCGGAGGCGATTCGCCGCCGAGGTGGTAGACGGGGCCGGCGGCCGGCAGCTTCTCGCCGGGCATGCGTTCGTCGAACCGGAACACCTTGTGGCCTTCGAGGTGGGCGACGCAGACGTATTCCTTGAGGCGGGTGTCCGACAGGAGCAGGCCGGCGGATTCGTTGTCGCCGGCGGGCCATGCCGAAAGCAGCTTCGCGATGGGCGTCGGGGATTCCTCGATGCACGCGCGCAGCGGACGCTGATAGCGCGAGAGATCGCGGGTCCAGCCGCGGCCCGCCGTCGCGATGGGGGCGATCGTGTTCTTCGTTGCGCGTGCCGACGGCTGCTGGGGGCGGGATTCGAGCGCGGCGATCCGACGCTGGTAGCGTCCGGCGATGCAGTCGTCCGGTGCGGTTGTCGAGCGGCATTCGGCGAGGGCGTTCCACCAGCGTCCCTGCTCGTCCTCGAGGGCCGACTGGCCGCGGGCGTTGTTGCCTTTCAGCAGCTTCGCCCGGGCGACGGCCATCTGCAGATCGAGCGCCGAGAGGCGGTCGGACGCGCAGATCGTCTTCTCGGTCCAGGTCTTCGCCTTCGCGCACATGAAGCTGGCGGTGCCGGCGTGGACGGGCGCAGCGGCGCTGGTGGCGAGCAGCGCGAACACGCACGAACGGACGCTCGTCGCGAGGCGGCCGGTCGAAGTGCGGGGCGTGCGTTGGCCTGGCGTGGTCACGTGTGGGATTCTCGAAACGGGGCGGCTTTGCTGCGGCGGAACGGCTGCGACCGATTATAGGTGCCGGGGTTCCGCGGGACGCGGCGCGTACCACGATGGGGCACGGTCGTCGCGCCGCGAATCATCGTCGGGCGTCGCGGCGCGTGCGCGCCTCGCCTCCGAGCAATCCGCCATACCGGGAAACGATGATGCGTTGTCACGCAGGGATGGACGGTTGTCGCGGCGGCTGGGTCGTCGCGATCGCGACGGACGGCGCCGACGGCGGGGGCACGCTGCGGATCGACGTCGCTCGGGATTTCGCGGAGGCGCTCGCGTTCGCCGCGTCCGCGAGCCGCATCGCCGTCGACATGCCGATCGGGTTGCTCGACGTGCCGCAGCCCGGCGGACGTGCGTGCGATCGCGCGGCGCGCGCGGTGCTGGGCCGGCAGGGGTCCAGCGTGTTCAGTCCACCGGCCCGCCCCGCGCTCGACGCGTCCGACCACCGCGACGCGCAGCGGCGACAGGGCGCGGGATTGTCGATCCAGACCTGGAACATCGTGCCGCGCATCCGCGAGGTCGATGCCGCGATCGATGCGTCGATGCAGTCGCGCGTGATCGAGGCGCACCGGCGAACTCGCGTTCCGCGCGCTCGCCGGTGCGCCGCTCGAGCGCAAGTCGACCGCGGACGGATTCGCGGAACGCGTCGCGCTGCTGCGGTCGGTGTTCGGTGCGGCGCTGCCCGATCTCGTGGCGGTGCGTCGAGCGATCGGGCCTTCGGTGCTGAAGCTCGACGACCTGGCGGACGCGTGCGTCCTCGCGCTCGTGGCGCGCCGCGCGGACGAGGGTTCCGCGTGCCGGTTGCCGGACGGCGATCCGCCCGTCGATGTGCGGGGGCTGCGGATGGAGATCTGGTACTAGCGATCGCGGTGCGGCGGATCGGCGCCGGGCGATGTCGGGCCATGTCGCCGTCGCACGCGAGCCCGACGCGCGGCGCAGTGCCGGACGCTGCGAGGCGCCGGCACCGCGTCGTTCACTGCGGGAAGTACGGCGCCAGCAGCTCGCGCATCCGCGGCGGAGCCTTTGCGCCGGTCATCCGTTCGCGGACGATGCCTTCGCGGTCGATGAGGTAGGTCGTCGGTGTCGGGTAGCGGCGCTGGAATCCGGTGACGGTCAGGTCGTCGACCATCGCGCCCTGCAGGTTGTAGATGCCGAGCATCCGGGCGACGCGCGCCTTGTCCTCGAGCTTGTCGACGCCGAGCATCAGGACGACGAGACCGCGCGCACCGTACTGCTCGACGGCACTCTCGATCGTGCCGATCTCCAGCGCGCAGAGCCGGCAGTAGCTCGAGTAGAAGTTCACGAGGACGACCTTGCCGCGCCAGTCGGCGAGATCGAACGGGTCGCCGGAGAGCAGCGTTCCCTTGAGTTCGGGTGCGGGTTCGCCGATCTCGACAACGGCGGCGCGGGCGGCGCCGCCGAAGCATGCGAGCGTCGACGCGAACAGCAGGGCGAGCAGGCCGCGGCGGGTCACGACGGGGCTCCCGGGTTCGTCATCGGGAGCGAATCGTCGGGCGCCCATTCCGACAGCGACGCGTCGTACAGGCGCACGTCGCGATGGCCGAACTCCGTCAGCAGCATCGTGATGCTCGACGCCGCGATGCCGCCGCCGCAGTACGTGACGACGCGCGGTTTCGCGAGCGGGCCGGCGAGCATTGCGCGGAGGTCGTCGAGCGGCAGGAAGCGGTTGTCGGGCCCCACGACCTGCGAGGCTGACAGGTTGATGCTGCCGGTGATGTGGCCCGGGCGACCGTAGTTCGTGGCGCCGGCGCCGGCATGCTGTTCCGGGCGGAGCGCGTTGACGACGCAGGCGTCGCCTGCACCGATGGCCGTGAGGACATCCTGCCGGTCGGCGACCATCTCCGGATGGAAGCGCGACGTGAACACGGCGCGCGGACGCGGCGCCGCCGGACCGGTCTCGACGGGGCGTCCCTCGGCCTGCCAGCGCTGGAATCCGCCATCGAGCACGACGGCGTTGTCGTGGCCGAAGACCCGCAACATCCACCAGAAGCGCGTCGCCCACCAGTGGAAGGCCGTCGCGTAGCAGACGACCTTCGTGTCGTCGCCGATGCCGAGCCGCGCCATGCCCTCCGCGAAACGTTCCGGGCCGGGCAGCATGAAGTGCAGCTTGTGATCGGGGTCGGAGAGGTCGCCGTCGATGTCGGCGAACTGCGCGCCGGCGATGTGGCCGCGCTCGAAATCGGCGCGACCCGACACGACGTCGTACGGGACGGGCGGGGTCGGCGTCACGGGCCGGGGCATGAGATGCGTGGTCGCGTCGACGACGACGACATCCGGATCGTGAAGGTGGTCCTGGAGCCAGGCGGTGTCGACGATGAACTTCGGATGCGGTGTGGACATGGTCTGCACTGTGGAAGTGGGCGGGGAGGGCGATCGATTCTGCGGGGCCGGCGTCGGCATCGGCAAGCGCCCGTTGCCGGCTTGCTGCCGTCGGAAATGCGCCTGATCGTGGACGCAGGCGCGCGGCGTTCTGCGCGTTCGTGCGGGCCACGCATCCGGCATTTCCGGCACGAACGGGTGAAGTCCGACCGGCAACCTGCGGATTCGGCACCGCTTTTCAATCGCGCAGTGGACAGACCCGGCACTCATTGGGTTCAATACCGGTTTTTCGAGGGTCTGGGGCGCTGCGGGCAATGCCTGAAAGTGCTCGGTCCGGACCGCCATCCAGGGGGATTCCGTTTCATGGACGACCACACCGCGGTATTCGAGAAGCGCTACAACAATCGCGCGGCGGTACCGGAATTCGCCCAGCATTTCGACCGGTGGACGCGTCTGTCCAAGACCGCGCGCGACGAACTCGACAGCGACCTCGACATCGCCTACGGCGACCACCCGATGGAGAAGATCGACATCTTCCGCGCCGAGGGCCGGTCCCGCGCGATCCTGATGTTCATCCACGGCGGCTACTGGCGGTCCCTCGACAAGCGCGACCATTCCTTCCTCGCGACCGAGTTCGTGAAGGCCGGTGTCACCGTCGCCATGCCCAACTACGCGCTGTGCCCGTCCGTCACCGTCGAGGAGATCGTCAAGCAGATCCTCCGCGCGACGGCGTGGCTCCACCGCATCGGCAGCCGCTACGGCGCGTTCGGCAACAGCCTCTACATCGCCGGGCATTCGGCCGGTGGCCACCTCGCCGCGATGATGCTCGCGGCGCAGTGGCCGCGCTTCGGTGCGGACCTCCCCGAGAAGGTCGTCGAGGGCGCCCTGTCGATCAGCGGCGTCTACGACCTGACCGACATCGTGCACGTCCCGTCGATCAACGCCGATGTCCGGCTCGACGAGGAAAGCGCGATCCGCTGCAGCCCGGCGTTCATGCCGCCCGCGACCGATGCACCGCTCAGCATCGCCGTCGGCGGCCGCGAGATCAGCGGCTTCACCGACCAGCACGCGCTGATCAAGGCGCGCTGGCCGTCGGTCATCGCGGACGACATCGCGTGTCCGCGCGACAACCACTTCAGCATCCTCGAGACGTTCGCCAATCCGGATTCCGACCTGTTCAAGGCGGCGATGCGGATGATGAAGGTGGGCTGACGCCGCCCGCCGCGAGGCTCGACGAAACCCCGCTCCGGCGGGGTTTTTCGTTTCAGCCACGGGTGTTCGGCACCACGCCGGCCGTGAAGCACGCGACGCCGATCACCACACACCGACCGCCTGCGGCGATGCCGTCCGGGGTGGAGTCGGGTCGGTGCGAACGCCACGCTTGCCGGGCGCTCGAGGGCTGTATATAAAGACAGCATGTCCCTGCGCACCCATGCCCGCGGGGCGCCGCGGCTCGAGAAGGGGCGCGGCGCCGCGCTGAACCCGGAAGGCCGCTTCGAATCGCGCCGGCGCGAGGCCGTCGACGACGGCTGGATCGTGCCGTCCGACGAATCCGGCGAACCCGCGCCGCGCCTCCGGACCCACGTCACCCGCGAGACCGCGAAGAGCATCCTGTCGCGCAACGCCTCGCCCGACATTCCCTTCACGCTGTCGATCAATCCTTACCGCGGCTGCGAGCACGGCTGCATCTACTGCTACGCCCGGCCGAGTCACGCGTACCTCGATCTCTCGCCGGGCATCGACTTCGAGACGCGGCTCTTCGCGAAGGTGAACGCCGCCGAACTGCTCCGTGCCGAACTGGCGCGGCCGTCGCATTGCTGCGAGTCGATCGCGCTCGGGTCCAACACCGATCCGTACCAGCCCGTCGAACGCGAGTTCCGGATCACCCGCGCGATCCTCGAAGTGCTCGACGAATGCAGCCACCCCGTCGGGATCGTCACGAAGAACGCACTGGTCCTGCGCGATCTCGACATCCTCGCGCGCATGGCGAAGCGCAACCTCGTGCAGGTGTTCATCAGCGTCACCACGCTCGACGCCGACGTGTCGCGCCGCATGGAACCCCGCGCCGTCGCACCGGCTCGCCGCCTCGAAGCGCTGCGCGAATTGCGCGATGCCGGCGTGCCGTGCGGCGTGATGGTCGCGCCGGTCGTCCCGTTCCTGACCGACCACGAGGTGGAAGCGATCCTCGATGCCGCGGCGGCAGCCGGCGCGACGCGCGCGGGCTACGTCCTGCTGCGGCTCCCGTGGGAGGTCGAAGGGCTGTTCCGCGACTGGCTCGAGAACCACTACCCGCTGAAGGCTGCGCACGTCATGAGTCGCGTGCAGGCGATGCACGGTGGTCGCAGCTACGACGCGACCTTCGGCAAGCGGATGCGCGGGGAGGGCCTCTTCGCCGATCTTCTCGCGCAGCGCTTCGCGAAGGCGTGCGACCGCCTCGGCATCAACCGCGGTCGCGGCGCGCTCGACACGACACGGTTCCGGCCGCCGGGGCCGGCGGGGCAGATGGCGTTGTTCTGATCGACGGGGCTGCGTCGGACGATGCACTGTCGATCGACCGCGATGCGCTGGCCGCAGGCGCACCGGTACGCGCAACCCGTGCGTAAACTCGGGCCATGTTCCGCCTCTGCACGACCGCGACGCTCGCCGAAGCGCACCTGCTGCGCGACCTGCTCCTGCGCGCCGGCGTCGACGCGCGTGTCTTCAACGAGCACGCGCAGGGCGGGCTCGGCGACATTCCATTCACCCATGCGTGGCCGGAGATCTGGCTCGACCGACCGGGCGATGCCGACCGTGCACGGGCGCTGATCGATGCCTTCGAGCACGCGCCGTCCGGTCCGGATCGCGCCTGCGAGGTCTGCGGAGAGATCAGCCCCGGTTCCTTCGAGGTCTGCTGGCACTGTGGACACACCCTCTGACCTGCGCGGCGCCCGGCGCCGCTGGCTTGCTGCGGCCGGCACGGCACTCGTCGCCGCCGCGTCGCATCGTTCGTCGTTCGCAGCGCCCCGCGGCGGCTGCGCCCTGATCGCCGGCGACGCACTTGCGCGCTACGGATTCCGCGACGGACACCCGCTCGGCATGGACCGGCAGGGCGCCTTCCTCGACGAGATGGTCCGGCGCGGGCTCGACCGCACCGTCGGCCGCATCGACCCCGCGCCGCCGGCATCGCGCGATGTGCTGGAGCGCTTCCACACGGCCGCGTTCGTCCGGTTCGTCGAGGGCGCGGAGGCCGCCGGCCTCGAACTGCTCGACGACGGCAACACCCCGGTGTTCCCCGGGGTCCACGAGGCATCGGCGACCGTCGTCGGCAGCGCGATCGCGGGCCTCGACGCCATCGTCGCCGGACGCTGCGCACGGACATTCCAGCCCGTCGGCGGACTCCATCACGCGCGCCGCGACCGTGCCGCGGGCTTCTGCGTCTACAACGATGTCGGCGTCGTCATCGAGACGCTCCGGCGGGTGCACGGCATCCGGCGGGTCGCGTACATCGACATCGACGTCCACCACGGCGACGGCGTGTTCTACGCCTTCGAGGACGATCCGGACCTCATCGTCGCCGACGTCCACGAGGACGGCCGCGTGCGCTACCCCGGGACCGGCGATGCCGACGAGACCGGACGCGGCGCCGCCGCCGGCACGAAGCTCAACGTTCCGCTGCCGTCCGGCGCGGGCGACGCCGAGTTCCTCGCCGCATGGGGTCGCGTCGAGCGGCACCTCGACCGGTTCGCGCCGGAGTTCTTCCTCTTCCAGTCCGGCGCCGACGGCCTCGACGGGGACCCCCTCGCGTCGCTCCGGTACACGCCCGCCGTCCATGCCCACGCCGCCGCCCGGCTCCGGGTGCTCGCCGACCGGCATGCCGGCGGGCGACTCATGGCCTTCGGCGGCGGTGGATACGACCGCGGCAATCTCGCCGCGGCGTGGTGCGAGGTGCTCGCCGCGCTCGGTCGCTGACCCTCGCACCGGCGTGGTGCGGGCCCCGGTGCATCGCACCGCTGCGTGGCGCCGAACCCGCGCCGATGGCGCGTTTCCGGGGCATCCGCCCCCGATTCACCGTGGCACGCCGGTTGCCATCGACGTACTCCCGAACGCGTGCGACGCAGCCGTCCGTCGCCGCGAAGATCTGGAGGAATCCCCATGTCAGTTCCGGACACGCCCCCGCCCGTCGTCGCGGCCTTCCGTCCGGCATCGTTCGAGTACCGGATTCCCGGGGCGGGCGGCGCGGTGCGCTGGCGCCTCGCCGTCGGCAGTGCGACCGGCACGGCGCCGGCCAAGATCAACGAGGACTGCCACGGCGTCTCGGAAGCCGAAGGCCTCCTCGACGAGCCGCACGGACTGCTCGTCGCCGTCGCCGACGGCATCGGCGGCGACGGCAGCGGACGCGAGGCCGCGGAGCTCGCTGTCCGCACGCTGCTTTCGGACTACCCGGCCACGCCGCGCAGCTGGCCCGTTGCGAAGGCGCTCGACCGTCTGCTGTGCGCCGCGAACGACTGGCTGATCGCGCAGAGCCGGCGTCGGCGGGAGGGCGAATCGCTCGTCGCGACGCTCTCCGCGCTCGTCTTCCGGGACGATCGCTATCACCTCGCGCACGTCGGCGACACGCGCGCCTACCGGTTCCGCGACGGCCGGCTGGAACGACTCACGACCGACCACGTCTGGCCGCGGCAGGACCTGCGTCACGTGCCGCGCCGCGCCGTCGGTCTCGACACCCATCTCGTCGTCGACTACGCCGACGGGCCGCTGCGGGCCGGCGACCTGTTCCTCCTCGTGTCGGACGGCGTCTGGGAAGTGCTCGGCGAAGCGGCGCTGCACGACGTCGTCGGGCGCGCGGCGGATCCGCAGGCGATCGCCGGAAACCTCGTCCGGGAATCGCTCGCCCGGCAGGCGCGCTACATGGGACGCAACGACGCCACCGCGCTGGCGGTGCGCATCGACGCGGGATGAGCGCGGCGTCGTCGGCCGTCCGTCCGGGGTGCGGCTAAGTCCGCGAGCGGTAAGGGGTTTCATTGCCGTCGGCATGTTCGGGACAGGGTCGTTCGGCTACAATCCGGGGCTGTCGAACCCACCCCAACACAAGGAGAATCCCGTGGAACACACGCTGCCGGCCCTGCCTTACGCCATGGACGCCCTGGCCCCCCATATCTCGAAGGAGACCTTCGAGTTCCACTACGGCAAGCACCACCAGGCCTACGTCACGAACCTCAACAACCTCATCAAGGGCACCGAGTTCGAGAACGCGAGCCTCGAGGACATCGTCCGCAAGTCGAGCGGCGGCATCTTCAACAACTCGGCCCAGGTCTGGAACCACACGTTCTTCTGGAACAGCATGAAGCCCAACGGCGGTGGCGCTCCGACCGGCGCGCTGGCCGCGGCGATCGACGCCAAGTGGGGCAGCTTCGCAGCCTTCAAGGAAGCCTTCACGAAGAGCGCCGTCGGCAACTTCGGTTCCGGCTGGACGTGGCTCGTGAAGAAGGCCGACGGCTCCGTCGACCTCGTGAACACCAGCAACGCCGGCACGACGCTCACGACGGGTGACACCGCCCTCCTGACGATCGACGTCTGGGAACACGCGTACTACATCGACTTCCGCAATGCCCGCCCGAAGTTCGTGGAGACCTTCCTGAACTCGCTCGCCAACTGGGATTTCGCCAGCCGCAACTTCGGCTGATCGAATCCGGTACCCGACGACGCCCTGCCCCGCAGGGCGTCGTCACATCGGTCGGTCGCGCGCGTCGCCGCATCGCCCACCTCAAGCTTCCGCGACGCCGGACGTTACCGGGGGTTCCGTGATTTCAGGCCCGGCCGCCTCCATGTCACTGCCGAAGCACGACACCGTGTCCGATTCGTCCCATCCCGATCCGCGCCATCTGGCGGCCTTGCCCGTGGCTGCGCTCGTGCTCGTGGCGGGTGTTGCCGTCACGGCACTCTGGTGGGATCACGACCGGACGTCGCGCGACGATGCGCAGGCGCGGCAATTCGTGCTCATGGCCGACGTCGTGGCCCGCCGCACGGAAGCCCGGATCGAGGAACACCGGCGCCGCCTGCTCGTCATCGGCGGTGAGCCCGCGTCCCAGGTCGCCCCGACGGCCGCTGCCTCGAAGGCACCCGTCGAACCCAGGCCGGGCACGCTCGAGTCCGAGGCCGATTTCGTACGACATCTCCCGTCCGTCTCCGAGTCCCTCGCCCGCAAGGGTGTCGGCGTCGGTTCCCTCGAAGGCGTCGACGGCGGCCTCGAACCGTCCTTCCTCCTGTTCACGCCGAGTGCCGCCGGCGACGGTGCGCTCGCGATCCGGCTCAAGGCGTCGCCGCTGCTGCGCACGGTCCTCGAAGGCTGGGAGGACCGGATCACGGCGAGCCTCGTCCCCCGTGCAGGCGACCCGGCGCCGTCCGCGCCGTCCTCCGCACGCGACGACACGTCTTCGCCGCGGTTCCGGCGCGACCTGCCGCTGAACGTGGGAGGCGACTGGCTGCTCGCGGTCCGGTCGACGCCCGGCTACGACGCCGCCGCGGCGGCCGCGCAGGGACGCGTCTGGGCCTGGGGCGTGCCGCTGTCCGTGCTGCTCGCAGGTGTTGCGTACGCGCTCGGCCTGCGGCGTCCGCGCGTACCTGTCGTGCACGCCCGTCCGTCGCCGCGCGCACTGGCGGATGCGCTGCCGGCCAGCTTCGTGATGTTCGACCGCGACTTCGTCGTGAGCTACGTGAATGCCCGTGCCCGGCAGGTCCTCGGGATCACCGAGGGGGGCGATCCCGATCTGCAGTGGCGCGCACGCATCCATCCTCAGGACCGCACGCTGCTCGCCGCGAAGCCGTGGCAGGTGCGCAGCGGTGCCGGCCCGTTCGAGGTCGAAGTGCGCATCCGCGACGCGCGCGACGAATGGCGGCGGATCGCGATCGAGATGACACCGCGCCGCGCCGAGAGCGGCACGTTCGAAGGCTTCTCCGGCGTCTTCGTCGACGTCACCGACCGCGTCGCCGCCGAAGAGGCCGGTGCGCGCAGCGCGCGGTTCCTCGCCGCGACGATCGATGCGATCCCGACGCCCGTGTTCGTGAAGGACGCGCGGCACCGTTTCGTGATGCTCAATCGCGCCGCCGTCGACTGGACCGGCTGGAACGTCGCCGACGTCATCGGCAAGACCGACCTCGATGTGTTCCCGCCCGACGTGGCCGAGGCGCTCATGGCCTTCGACCGCGAGGCGCTCACGGCCGGTACGCCGGTGCGCTTCGAGCGGAACTTCCCGCGGGCGGCCGACCCGACGTGCCGCGCCGTCATTCACGAGGCCGCGTTGACGCTGCCCGACGGCAGCCCCGGCGTCGTGCTGTCCGTCGCCGACCTGAGTGACGAACGCCGCCTCGAGGCGCGCCTCGCCGAGAACCTCTCGTTCCAGCGGGCGATCCACGAGAGCGCGAGCTGCGCGATCGTCTCGACGGACGGTTCCGGATTCATCCGCAGCATCAACGCCGGCGCCGAACACCTGCTCGCGATGGAACGCGAGGCCCTGCTCGGCGCCAGCGTCACCGATCTCGTGGACGCCGATGCGCTCGCCGCGCTCGGCGTCGAGACCGGCGGCGATGCCCTCGAGGTGTTCGCGCAGCTCGCCCGGTGCGTCGAGGCCGGCGAGCTCGAGGAGCGCGAACTGGCGCTCGTCCGGGGCGACGGCAGCATCGTGCACGTGAGTGCGTCGCTCACGGTGATGTCCGATCCCGACGGCGGGACCCGCGGCTTCGTTCTCGTGGCCCACGATGCCTCGTCGCGTCGCCAGACCGAACTCGCGCGCGAGGAAGCCCGCGACATGCTCGAGGCGGTGATCGGCGCGCTGCCCGTGGCGGTGCTGGCGAAGGACGAGCATTCGCGCGTGATCTTCGTGAACGATGCGGCCGTCGAGACCATCGGCCTGCCGCGCGAGGCGATGCTCGACCGGACCGATGCCGAGTTCCTGCCGGCGGGCCGGGGCGCGCGCTTCGTCGAGGAAGACCGCACGATGCTCGCCGAAGGTGGCGCCCTCGAACGCGAGGAAGTCTTCGATGCGGGTCACGGCGAACCGCGCTGGGTCGTCCGTCACAAGCGCGCGGTCACGTTGCGCGACGGCTCCCGGATCCTGGTCGTGGCGCACGTCGACATGACGGCGCGCAAGGCCGCGGAACGGGAGATCGAGCGGCAGCAGGCATTCCTCGAAGCGATCATCGACGCGATCCCGCACCAGATCTTCGTCAAGGACGCGTCCCATCGACGCCTGCTGGTCAACGACGCACTGGCCCACTGGCTCGGCCGTCCGCGCGCCGAACTGGTCGGTGGCCGCGACGAGGGACTCCTGCCCGACGGGCAGAACCACCTGAACATGGCCGAGAACGACCATGTGCTCGCGACGGGCGAGCCGATGTTCATCGAGGGCGAGATGGTGAATCCTGCCGGCGTCCGCGGCTGGTGGCTGAAGTCGAAGAGCCGGCTGGTCCTGCCGGACGGTTCGCGCTACGTCGTCGGCGTCGGCATGGACCTCACGGCCCAGCGGCGTGCCGCGCAGGAAGTCCGCCGGCAGCAGGAGTTCGTCGCCCGCGTTCTCGACTCGCTGCCGAGCCCGGTCTACGTGAAGGACGGCGAACAGCGGTGGATGCTCGTCAACCGCGCGTTCGCGGACATGCTCGGCCTGCAGGCCGCGGAGATGATCGGTCGCAGCGACGCCGAGCTCCGCGGACCGAGCCTCGCCGCGGACATGTGGGCCGAGGACGCCGGGATCCTCGAAGGCCGGCGGCAGGTGTCCGGCGAGCAGTGCGTGAAATGGGTCGACGGCCCCGCGCGCTGGGTCCTGAAGAACAAGGCCTGCATCGAGCACGGCGACGGCGAGGTCTTCCTCGTGGCCTCGCTCGTCGACATCACCGACCAGAAGCGCGCGGAGCACGCCCACGAACGTGGTTCCCGCCGCCTGCAACTCCTCAACGACCTGTCGAGCGAGGCCGCGATGCGTGCCCCGCTCGCGGCACTGGCGCCCCGTGTCGCTGCGGGCGCCGCCGCACTGTTCCCGCTCGACCGCGTCGCCGTCGCCGTGCCGGACGACGGCGGTGACAGCCTCACGATCCTCGAAGACGTGCCGCCGCCCGACATGCCTTCGTTGCACGGGACATCCGGCATCTTCGGCCTCGTGCCGTCGCTCGTGTCGGCCCTGGCGCACGAGCGCACCATCGCCATCGACGATGTCGCGTTCGATCCCCGGACCGACGGCATGCAGACCGCGCTGGAGCCGCTGCGGATCCGCGCGATTCTCGCCGTGCCGGTGCGGGTCGGCGGCCGACTGCTCGCTGTCCTGTCGATCGAGAGCCGGATGCCGAACCACTGGACCGCCGAGGACCACAAGGTCCTGATGGAGGTCGGCGAGGCGCTCGGTGCACTGCTCGCCGGGCAGGAGGCCGATGCGCGGCGCCTGCAGGCCGAGACGGCGCTGCGCGAAAGCGAGGCCCTGCTGCGCGCGACGGTTTGGGCCTCCGACCTGGGCGTCTGGATCTGGCACGAGAAGGACAACCGCGTCCAGTTCTCCGACCAGTACAAGCGCCAGCTCGGCTACGAACCCGACGAGTTCCCCGACACGTACGAGGCGTGGCTGGAGCGGGTGCATCCCGACGATGTCGCCGACGTGCAGGCCAGGATGGCCGCGGTCGCGGCGGCGCCCGACGACCGTTACGAGGCGGAATTCCGGTTGCGCCATCGCGACGGCAGCTGGCGGTACATGGTGTCGCGCGGACAGGTGCAGCGCGATGCCGCCGGCGGCGTTCGCGTCGTCGGCGGCCACATCGACGTGACCGAGTTCCGCAAGGCCCAGGACGCGTTGCGCGTGCACCGCGACGAGCTCGAAGGCCTGGTCGTCGAGCGGACCCGCGAGCTGATCGCCGCCAAGGAAGCCGCCGAGGCCGCGAGCCGTGCGAAGTCCGACTTCCTCGCGAACATGTCGCACGAGCTGCGCACGCCGATGCACGCGATCCTGTCGTTCTCCAAGCTGGGGCTGACCCGCGTGGATCCCAAGAACGAGCCTGCGAGCCGCATCGGGCAGTACCTCGGCCGGATCAACGAGAGCGGCCAGCGGCTGCTCACGCTCGTGAACGATCTGCTCGACCTCTCGCGTCTCGAGGCGGGCGGGATGAACTACAGCTTCGGCCGGCACGACCTGCGTGAAGTGGTCGAGGCCGCCGTCATCGAACTCAATGCGCTGGCCAACGAGAAGGGCCTGACGATCGACGTGCACGCGGGCTTCGAACCCGAGGTCGCGTGGTGCGATCCGATCCGGATCGGGCAGGTCGTGCGCAACCTGCTCGGCAACGCGATCAAGTTCACCGCGTCCGGAAGGCACGTCACCATCGAACTCGCCACGGACGCGGGCGGTCTGCCCGACCGGGAGGGCATGAATCCGCCGACGTCGGCCGTGTGCCTCACCGTGCGTGACGAGGGCATCGGCATTCCCCAGGGCGAGCTGGAAGCGGTGTTCGACAAGTTCGTCCAGAGCTCGAAGACCCGGACCGGTGCCGGCGGCACGGGCCTCGGGCTCGCCATCTGCCGCGAGATCGTCGCGCAGCACGAAGGGCGGATCTGGGCCGAGGCGAATCCGGGCGGCGGTACCGCATTCCGCGTGCTGCTGCCCCGGGTGCAGATCGCCCGTGCAGCCAGCGACGACGCGGCGGTCGCCTAGCGCCTGTCGACACTGCGGATGCGCGCCGACCCGCACCGTCGACCAGCACCGAGGTCTCCGACCGCGGTCGTGCGCCGCGCCGCAATGATTGATTCCGCCTGCTCGGACACGTACTGTCCGGCCCCAATTTCATGTCCATGACGAGGTCTCGATGCCGTTGACGAAGGCGGTGCGGCCGCTGTCCGGTGCCGCGCCCTGGATGGCCTTCGTCCTCGGACTGGCGGTGACGCTCGGCTGCCTCGTCTGGCTTTCGGGCGTCATCCCGGGCGGTGTCCCGGCGGCGGTCGGTGTCGTCGTGGCGGCGCTCGGTGGCGGCATGTCGGTGCTGCTCGTGCTGCTCGTCCGGACCCGTGTCCGTGAGCTCGACCGTGCGGACGCCGGGATGCACGAAGGCGACGAGCGCTTCCGCGCGATCGCGGACTCGATGCCGTTCATCGTGTGGCTCTCGGACGGCCGGTCCGGCATCGAGTTCGTGAACCGTCGCTGGTACACGATCACCGGCATCGACCCCGACGCCGGACCTGCCGACTGGACCGCGCCGGTCCACCCGGACGACCTCGGCGCGATGCGCGATGCCATCCTCGAGGCGCGGGCCGCACGCGCGGATCTGGTGCACCGCTTCCGCATGCGTCAGGCCGACGGCAGCTACCGCTGGATGCTGTCGAACGGCATCCCGCGGCCGTTCCCGGACGGTCGCGTCGGCTTCGTCGGCACGACCATCGACATCCACGATATCGAGATCCGGGAGGCCCGGCTGCGCGATCGTCGCAGGCGCTACCAGCTTGCCATCGAGGCGGCCGGCGCCGGCATCTGGGACTGGGATCTCGTCACCGACCACATCCACCTGAGCGACCGCGTGGTCGAACTGCTCGGCACGTCCGCCGATCGCGATTCGGGCGTGCGGCTTTCGGGGCGCGAGGCTTTCGCGCGCTTCGAGGCACTGCTCGATCCCGATCAGCTCGAGATCGCACGCGAAGCGCGGCGTGGCCTCTTCGAGGATCGCATCCCCCTCGACGCGACGCTCCGGATGTCCGACCGGGAAGGCGCCCCGCTGTGGGTGAGCTTCAAGGGATTCGCCGTCTGGGACGACGACGGTCGCGTCGCCCGCTACTACGGCACGACGGTCGACGTGACGGCCCGGATCGTGGCCCAGCAGGAGAGCGAACGGGCACGCCACTTCCTCGACACGGTCCTCGACGTGCTGCCGACGCCGGTGTTCGTGAAGGACGAGCACTCGCGGTTCGTGCTCGTCAACCGCGCCGGCTGCGACTGGCTCGCGCGGCCCCGCGCCGAACTGATCGGTCGCAGCGACCTCGACATCCTGCCGGCCGACTACGCGCTGCGGTCCGTCGAACGGGACCGCCGGGCGCTCGCCGCCGACGAACCGGTGCGCGAGGAAGTCGCGTTCCGCCTCGTGGGCGGCCGCGAGCGGCGCGCCTTCGTCGCCGAGACGGCGCTGCGACGCGCGGGGGATCGTCCGCTGCTGATCGTTGCAGTGGCCGATCTCACCGGCCAGCGGGAGGCCGAGCGTCGCCTGCTGGAGGCCGCCGCGTTCCAGCGCGCACTGTTCGACAGCGCCGGCCACGCGATCATCGGGCTCGATCCCGAGGGGACGATCACGACGATCAACGACGGCGCGTCCCGGCTCGTCGGCATCGCGTCCGGGCGTCTCGTCGACGTCCCGCTCGGGGTGCTCCTCGTGGCCGACGAGACCGATGTCGCAGTCGCCGATCGTTTCGACGCCCTGCGCAGCCGCGTCGCCGCGGACGGCAGCGGGGAACTCGAACTGACGCTCCGCGGGCACGACGGCCGGATGGTCTTCGTCAGCGCGTCGCTCGCGGCGATCGATGGGGCCGACGGCGGCGTCACCGGCTACGTGCTCGTGGCGCAGGACATCGGGCGTCGGAAGGCCGCCGAAACCGCGGCCCGGCGTGATCGCGCGTTCCTCGAGGCCGTGATCGACGCAGTCCCCGCAGCCGTCTTCGTGAAGGACCGCGCGCACCGCTGGCTCCTGATGAGCGAGGAGGGGCGACGTCTCCTCGGACGGCCGGGCAGCGATTTCATCGGTGCGACCGATGCGGAGTTCTACACGTCCGAGCAGGTCGAGCGGTATTGGGCGCAGGACGATGCCGTGCTCGATGGCGGACGCCAGATCGAATACCACGAGGAGTTCATCCGGCCGGACGGGGAGCGGCGCTGGCTGCTCAAGTCCAAGCGACCGGTCGTGCTCGAGGATGGCGAGGCGTTCGTCGTCGGCGTCGCGCTGGACGTGACCGAACTGAAGCGCGCGCAGCAGGCGCTCGAGACGAGCGAGGCGCTGCTCGACGCGGTGCTGAGCGCCGTCGCGGTGCCTGTCGTCGCTAAGGACGAGCACCATCGATACGTGCTGGTGAACGCGGCGACCGTGCGATTCCACGGCCGTACGCCCGAGGAACTGCTCGGTCGCACCGACACCGAATTGTTCCTGGCGGACCAGGCGCGGCGGCACGAGCGCGAGGACGACGATGTACTCGCGTCGATGGGCGAGGCGAGCGGCGAGGAGCGTTACCGGACGCTGTCCGGCGACGATCGCTGGGTCATGAAGCAGAAGCGCGCCGTGTCCACGTCGGACGGGCGCCGGCTCGTCGTCGTGAGCCTGCTCGACATCACGGACCGCAAGCGTGCCGAGGACGGTCTCCTCGCGTCGCGCGAGCGGCTGCGCACGCTCAACGAACTCGGTGCGCGCAGCATGGCCGGCGCGGACGCCGCCACGCTCGTCGAGTTCGCGGTGTCGGCGCTCGCGCACCAGCTGTCCGGGCTGCGCGTCGCGTATTCGACCATGGAGGGGACCGCGTGCACGGTGCGCGTCTGCCGGAGCACGGGCGATGTCCTCGATCTCACCGGCCTGCGCTTCGACCTCTCGCAGGCGCCCGACTACCTCGAGGCGCTGACGCGGGACCGCGTCGTCGGGGTGTCCGACGTCGCCGCTGACCCGCGCTTGGCCGCGCTGTCCGACGCGTTCCGGTCGGTCGGCACGCATGCCACCGTCGATCTGCCGATCCGGATTCATGACCGTCTCGAGGGCGTGATCTGCGTCGACTCGCCGGTGCTGCGGGCCTGGACCGACGCCGAACTGGACGCGCTCATCGAACTCGGCGAGGCGCTCGGTGCGGCGCTCGGGTACGCGCAGGCGCGTGCCGAACTGCGCAGCAGCCACGACTTCCTCGACGCCGTCATCAATGCGGTCCCGCACGGCCTGTACGTGAAGGACATGGCGGGTCGCTGGCTGCTCGCCAACGACGGCCTGTGCCGGATCATGGCCGTCGACCGGGCGCAGCTCATCGGACACACGAACCGCGAGATCTTCCGGCCCGGCAAGGCCGCGGTCCTCGACGCCGAAGACGCCGCGGCCCACGCGCGCGGCGACGTCATCATCTACGAGCGCGAGGGCCTGGGTCCCGCGGAACTCCACGGATGGACGCTCAAGAGCAAGGCACCGATCACGCTGCCGGACGGTCGCCGCTTCCTAGTCTGCGCGTCGGTCGTGATCACGGGCCAGAAGGAAGTGCAGGTGGCCGCGCTCGCCGCGAGCCGGCGTCTCGCCATGCTGAACGGTGTTGCCTCGGCGATCACGCGGGGTGAGCCGCTCGTGACCGTCGTCCGGATCGCCGTCGACGAACTCGCCCGCACCGAGTCCGGAGTCTCCGTCGTGTTCGCCGTCCGGGAGGGTCAGACCTTCCGCGTGACGCACGCCGCGGGTCCCGCACTGGGCGCGCCGGTGTCGGACGTCGTCTACCGGCTCGATCCTGACGGTGTCGAATGGACCCGGCTCACGCGTGGCGAGGCGTGCGTGGTCAGCGACGTGACGGCCCTGCCGGCGTCGATGAACGACGACGTGCTGTTCCGCCGGGCGGGCGCGGGTGCCGTGCTGCACGCGCCGATCCGCTTCGGCGGTGATCCGCAGCTCTGGGGCGTGCTCTCGCTGCTGTCGCCGGTGCCGCGCACCTGGTCGACGAACGAACGCGAGACGACACTCGACGTGTCCGAGGCACTGGCGCTTGCCCACATGAACGCCGCCGCGGATCGCGAGCGGCGCCATGCCGAACTGGAACTGCGTCGTCGGGAGGCCGCATTGCGCGCGACGGTCTGGGCCTCGGGTCTCGGCGTCTGGCTGTGGGACATGAGCGGCGGCGAAAGCATCATGTCGCCCGAGTTCAAGGCCCAGATGGGCTACGCGGATCACGAACTGTCCGGACGCGTCGAGGACTGGCTCGAACGGTTGCATCCCGAGGATGCACCTCGCGTGAAGTCGAGCCTGCGCGAGGTCCTGAAGTCACGCGCAGACCGCTTCGAACAGGAGTACCGCCTCCGTCATCGCGACGGCACGTGGCGCCACATGCTGGCGCGGGCGCAGGTCCAGCGCGATTCCTCGGGCCGTGCACTCGGCGTGACCGGCGGCCAGCTCGACGTGACCGAGTTCCGCCAGGCGCAGGAGGCGTTGCGCCGGCACGGCGTCGAGCTGGAACGTCTCGTCGCGGAACGCACCGACGAACTGCTCGCCGCGAAGAACGCGGCCGAGACGGCGAACCGCGCGAAGTCCGAATTCCTCGCGAACATGTCGCACGAACTCCGCACGCCGATGCACGCGATCCTGTCGTTCTCGCAGCTCGGCATCGATCGCGCGGCCACCGGTCCGGAGCAGTTGCCGAAGGTGGCGAACTACCTCGAGCGCATCCACCAGAGCGGCCATCGGCTGCTCGTGCTGCTGAACGACCTCCTGGACCTGTCGCGGCTCGAGGCCGGGAAGATGCGCTACGAATTCGGCCCGGTGGCGGTGGGTGGCGTCGTGAATGCCGTGGTGAGCGAGCTGCGGGTGCTCGCGCGGAGCCGCGACGTGACCGTCGACGTCAGCGAGCACGAGTCGCCGGTCGTCGTGTGGGCCGACGCCGTGCGGGTCGCGCAGGTGGTCCAGAACCTCGTCTCGAATGCGATCAAGTTCACGCCCGCCGGACGCTCGGTGCGCGTCGACGTGTCGGCGAGCACGCTGGACGGCGCGGACGCCGCGCGCCTCGCGGTGATCGACGAGGGTGTCGGGATCCCGCCGGACGAACTGGAGGCGGTGTTCGACAAGTTCGTCCAGAGCAGCAAGACGAAGAGCGGCGCCGGCGGTACCGGCCTCGGACTCGCCATCTGCCGCGAGATCGTCCAGCAGCATCGCGGGCGCATCTGGGCCGAGGCGAACCGGACGGCAGGCACGACGTTCGTCGTGCTGCTGCCCTCGCGGGAGCATTGACCCCCGGGCTGCCCGGTCGCGATCGATGCGCGGCCGGTGCCCGGGATCAGCGCGGCTTCGGCAGCGCTTCGAGACCCTCGACCCGATCGCCGGCGCGGATCCCGCGCTTGCGGAACCACCCGATCGGCGCTTCGATCGACCACGCTGCCGGGCCGTCCGACGCGTGGGCGTCCTCGGTGCGGGGCTGCATGTCCTCGATGTTCAGGATCCGGCCGTCGGCACCGACGAAGGCGACCGAGAGGGCGACGAACGTGTTCTTCATCCACATGGCCTGCATCGACGGGCGCGGGTAGACGAAGACCATGCCCTGATCGTCGCCGAGGCTGCGGCGGCCCATCAGTCCGGTCCGGCGGGATTCGTCGGTGTCGGCGACTTCCACCCGGATCGTGTGCTTCCGGATGCGCAGCGGAAACGTGAAGAGCGGATCCGCCA
>CAUJJX010000149.1 GCA_963205165.1 Pseudomonadota bacterium
CTGGATGTCACCGCCGCCCTGCACTGCGTCGGCCGCACTGGATTCGAGATTCTCGTCCGCCATCATGACCTCCGTCGGTGAAGCCTCGAGAGAATTGTCCGCGCCGACGATGGCAGCGGGATTGACTTGAGTCAATCGTGCGGGAGCGCCGGCAGACTCGTAACATCCGGCCGGCGACCACCACCGAATCCCACCCGTCAGGACTCACCATGCGCACCCTCTTCCTGCTGATCGCCGCGTGTCTCGTCACCCCGTTCAGCGCACTCGCTGCGCCCTCACCGCTGCTCGGCCGCTGGAACTGCGAATCGGCGGGCGGGCCGGGCGAGCTGGACTTCCGCGACGACATGACCGTCATCTACGCGGGCAAGGGCATGCCCTATCGCGTGCAGGGCAACGTCATCCTGGTCGTCGAGGACGGCGTGCCGACGAACTACCAGTACGCGCTGCAGGGCGATCGTCTCGACATCCGGACGCCCGACGGAGAACTGGTCCGCTGCGCGCGCGATGCGGGCAGGCCGGCTGCAGCCGCACCGAAGGCCGACGCGGCCGGTGGCCCGCTCGACCGGCTCCTCCAGGGACAGTTCTGCTCGTGGTCCGGATCGTCGGGTGGCGGCAGCAGCTACTCGACGACGCAGCGCGTGTTCTTCGACGGTCGCGGGCGTTTCACGACGGGTTCGGAATCGAGCTTCGGCATGACCTCGCGCGATGCCGGCGGCAACGAGACGGGGTCGGCCGGCGCGTACGGCAGCGGCGAAGGCGCCGGTGGCACGTACGCCGTCACGGCCGCCCGTCCCGGATCGCAGATCCGGGTGAAGTGGAGCACCGGCGAGGACGACGTCGCGTACGTCCACTTCGTGAGCGGCGGCCGGATCACGGAGATCAAGTACGGCGACAAGGTGTTCGGCGCGGCGCTGTGCGAGTAGTCACGAAAGCCGGCACCGGGCGACGGCGAGACGTCCGTCCCGCAGTGCAGCCCGGCCCGTCGACGATCGCGGCCGACGATCGCTGGCGGCGGCTCGGACCTGTCGTCCGCCTTGCCCTGCACGCCGATTCGGTCGTTCGTCCCGGCATCGGTAGTGTGAACAGGCCTACTCGAAGACGTGCAGCGCCGTGCGGTTGCGTTCGATGAAGTCCCAGTCGTAGTCCACCCCGAGCCCCGGACCCGTCGGCACGTCGACGCAGCCGTCGCGACCGATCGCGTCGAGCTGGTCGCTGTAGCCGCAGCGGTAGACGGGCGGCACGGCGTTGGGCATGTCCGGACCGACGAGGGCCATCTCGTAGTAGTTGCTGTTGCGCATCGCCGACATGCAGTGCCGGTGCGCCGGACCGCTCGCGTGGATCTCGCAGTCGACGCCGAAGCCCTCGGCGATGTGCGCGATCTTCATGCAGCCCGTGATCCCCATGTCGTACTCCGGATCGACCCGCAGGAAGTCGGTCGCCTCGGCGATCAGGAAGTCCGCCTTCGGCTCGACGCCGCGGACGTGCTCGGTCTGGAGGATCGGCGTCTGCAGCGACTGCCGCAGCTTGCGGTGCGCGTAGGCCGACACGCCTGAATCGCGGAAGGGATCCTCGTACCAGAAGTACCCGGCCTCGTCGCAGGCGCGTCCGACGTAGAGGGCATCGGCGAAGGTGCGCAGCTCGCACGCGGGGTCGAGCATCAGCTCCATGCTGTCGCCGACGCGGGACCGCACGTGCAGGACATTCGCGGCCTCCTCGCGCTTGTCGCCCTCGTTCCACCCGTGGATCTTGAAGGCGCGATAGCCCATCTCGTGGCACGCGACCGCGAAGTCACCGAAGGCCTCCTTGCAGTTCAGGCCGCCGGCCTCCCCGCGTTGCGCGTGATATGTCGAGGCGTAGGTCGGGAGCCGGTGGCGGTAACCGCCGAGCAGCTCGGAAACGGGCACGCCGTACTTGCGTCCCGCGAGATCCCAGAGGGCGATGTCGAGCGGGCCGTGGCCCATGTGGTCGAACTGCCGCGACTCGCGCTTGAGATCGTCGTAGATGCCCTCGCGCTGCTCGGCCTCGCGTCCGACTAGATACGGCGCGAGCATGATCGTCGAACCCAGCGCGGCGGCCGAACCGACCCAGTGCGTGACGTATTCGCCGACGAGTCCGTTGGCCGTGAGGACGCGCACCGCGTACTTCGTGAGTCGCGTGCTGCCACCCGCGCCGTAATGCAATGCGCCGACGGCACCACCACCCTTCGGAACGAGATTGCGTGCATCGAACTGGAAGACGTGCACTTCGACGCGCTGGATGCGGCTCATGGGTTTCCCCGGGGGTCGAGACGCGTCGAGGATAGCATCGGCGACGCGATGACCGCCCCCGCCATCGGGGATGAACTGTGCAAAAAAGAGGCGCCACGAATGGCGCCGAAGAGGGAAGAACTGCAAGAGGGAGAAACATCACTGCGTGCATCGGCCGCAGGCTGCGGGGCGATCGGACCCCGTTGCCCACGACCGGCCGAATGATCACGGCGCCGGACGACGAACCGAATATGAGCGATGACATAGCGACGGGTGTCCGCACGCACGGCAGGCGGCCGGGCGACAGGTCGCAGCAGGAGTCGGTCAGCGCGATCGCGACCCGATCATCGGGAATGTCGGAGACGTCTCACGGCGACGCCCGGGGCACCACCGACGGCGCCTCTGGCCGGACGCGCAGCCTCGCGCCGGCCGACCGGAATCAGCTGCGCTGGCGGTCGGCCATCAGCCGTCGGGTGACGGCCTGGAGGATGAACAGCGCGAAGCCGGGATTGAGGAAGTACGCCTGCTTCACCTTGTCTTCCGACAGCGCGAAGAGGTCGACCTCGCCGACGCAGACCGCGCTGCAGGTGCGCAGGTGATCGGGCGAGAAGATCCCGATCTCGCCGAACATGTCGTGCTCGCCGAGGTCGACTTCGATCTCCGGCAGCCGGACGCGCCCCCGCTGGATCAGGTAGAGCTCGTCGCCGCGGTCGCCCTTGCGGAACAGTTCGTGTCCCGCGGGATGGCGCCGGAATTCCATGTGCGGCAGCAACCAGCCGATGTCGAGTTCACGGTGTTCGGCCTGCTCGATCTGCGACCGCACCACCTTGATCACCCGCATCGCGACGATGATCGCCTCGCTGCGATTGCGCACCTCGAGTTTCCGCAGGATCGCGCTCATCTGGATGCGCACGGTGCCTTCCCGCTTGCCCAGCGCCAGCGCGATCTCGTGATTGGTCTTGCCCTGCGCGGCGAGCGCCAGCACGGCGGACTCCGCGTCGGTCAGTCCGAGGTCGCGCAGGGCCGGCACCGAACCGGCGCCGGCATCGGCAACCCGCGGCTGCCGCGAGGCGGCGTCTTCGGCGTTCGCGAGGACGAGACGCAACGCTGCGACGATTGCTGCCGACGTGTAGTCCTTGGGGATGAAGGCGGTCGCGCCGGCGGCGAGCGCCACCGATTCACGCGACGACTCGCCCGGGGCTCCGAACACGACGACCGGCACGCCGGGAAGCCGCTGCGCGAGCACCGCGATCACGGCCATCGGATCGATGTCGGACCTGTCGCCATCGAGGAGGACGAGCCGTGCGGACTGTCCGTGCTCGGCCGCGAGGAGCCCGGGGTCGGCAGAGACAGGCCAGGAGATGTCGAGGCCACCGTTCAGGTCCCGCAGGCGCGTGAGCAGTCCCTCCGCAAGGGAATTCCGCTCGAACAGGACGATCGCCTTGCCCGTCATGACTTCCCTCTCGCCGGACCACGCCATGGGCCGGTCTTGTTCTCGTTGGCCATCGATCCCCGACAGACGGGCCCGGCGATCTGTCGCCTGAACAGCGGGCGCATCGACCTGTCAACCGACCGACGGGTCGACCACCCCGGCGCCCGACCGACGGGCAATCAACCCGGCGCCCGACTGACGGGCACAAGCACTATTCCGCAGATTCCACCCGGTTGCGGCCACTGCCCTTCGCACGATAGAGCGCCGCATCGGCACGCTCGATCAGCGACGCGATCGGCTCGCCGTCCCGATGTGTCGCGACGCCCGCGGACAGCGTGATGTTGCCGACCACCTCGTCGTTGTTCATCCGGCGGATGCGGCTCGCAGCCACGAGGCGCCGGACACCCTCGGCCACGGCCCAGGCGCCCTTCAGCCCGGTCGTCGGCAGCAGGATCGCGAACTCCTCGCCGCCGTAACGGGCGACGCTGTCGCGCCCCTTCACGCCGGCCTTGAGCGCCTCGCCGACGGCGCGGATCACGCGGTCGCCGAAGAGGTGGCCGTATCCGTCGTTGATGCGCTTGAAGTGGTCGATGTCGGCCATGACGATGCTGAATTCTTCGCCCTTGGCGACGGCATCCGCGACCATGGTGGTGATCCGTTCGTCGAAGGCGCGGCGGTTCAGCAGGCCGGTGAGGCTGTCGAGCAGGGCCTCCTCGCGGACGCGCATCAGCTCGCGGCGCAGTTCCTCGATCTCCTCGGTGCTCGTGGTCAGGCGTTCGTTCACGCCGTTCATGACGGCCCGCATCGCAGCCGTGTCGTTGTAGGCGGCGCG
>CAUJJX010000150.1 GCA_963205165.1 Pseudomonadota bacterium
TCGGTCGCGACGGACCGCGAGGTCTATCGCGTCCGCGAGAAGGTGAAGGTGTCGGTCGACGTGCAGCGCAGCGACGGCACGCGTCCGCCGAAGGGCACCGAGATCGCGCTCGCCGCTGTCGACGAGGCACTCCTCGAACTGCTGCCGAACGACAGCTGGAAGCTGCTCGACACGATGATGCAGGCGCGCCCCATCGAGGTCGAGACATCGACGGCCGCGATGCAGGTCGTCGGCAAGCGGCACTACGGCCGCAAGGCGATGGCGCCCGGTGGCGGCGGCGGGCGCCAGGGCACACGCGAACTCTTCGACACGCTCCTCGCGTGGAAGGGGCGCGTGAAACTCGACGAACGCGGCCACGCCGACATCGAGGTGCCGCTGAACGACGCGCTGTCCGGATTCCGGTTCGTCGCGATCGCGAGCGGCGGCGCGAACTTCTTCGGTACCGGCCACGCCAGCGTTCGCACCACGCAGGACGTCCAGCTCACCTCCGGCCTGCCGCCGCTCGTGCGCGACGGCGATCGCTATGCCGCGACCGTGACGGTGCGCAACGCGTCCGACCGCGTGCTCGATCTGCGGGTGTCGGCCGAGATCGCGTCGGTGCCCGCGCGCAAGAGCACCGCTGCGACGCTCGACGCGCAGACGGTGCAGCTCCAGCCGGGCGAAGCGCGCAACGTCTCGTGGGACACGAGCGCGCCCGTGAACGTCGAGAGCCTCCAATGGCGGATCGTCGCCGACGCGGGCGCGGGCAGTGCGCCTCTCGACCAGTTGAAGATCGTGCAGAAGGTGATCCCGGCCGTGCCGGTCCGCACGCTGCAGGCGACGCTCGCGCAGGTCGACGGCAGTCTCGCGATGCCGATCGCGCTGCCGTCCGGTGCAGTGCCGGGGCGCGGCGAAGTGCGCGTGCATCTGCGCAGCCGGCTGGCCGACGAACTGTCCGGCGTGCAGGAGTACATGTCGCGGTATCCGTTCACGTGTCTCGAACAGCGTGCGTCGAAGGCCGTGGCGCTGCGCGACGAGAAGGCCTGGGGCGCCGTGATGGCGTCCCTGCCGTCGCACCTCGACCGTGACGGACTCGCGCGGTACTTCCCGATGGGCGGCGAAGGCAGCGACACGCTGACCGCCTATCTCCTCGCGATCTCGGACGAGGCCGGATGGGACATCCCCGAGCCCGCGCGCACGCAGATGCAGGATGGCCTGCGCAATTTCGTGCAGGGAAAGATCGTGCGACACGGCAGCCTGCCGACGGCCGACCTCGTCCTGCGCAAGATCGCGGCGCTCGAAGCGCTGTCGCGGCGGGCCACCGAGCTCGATCCGGCGCTCGCGGGCAGCTTCACCATCGAACCGAACCTCTGGCCGACGTCCGGCGTGATCGACTGGCTGTCGCTCGCCGCGAGGTGGACAGCCCTGCCGGACCGCGACCGGTACCGCGCAGAGGCCGCGCAGGTCCTGCGGTCGCGCCTGAACTTCCAGGGCACGACGATGGGCTTCTCGACGGAGCGCAACGACTATCTCTGGTGGTTGATGGTCTCGCCCGACGTCAACGCGAACCGCGCGCTGCTCGCCCTGATGGACGACCCGCTGTGGCGCGAGGACATCCCGCGGGTCGTGCGCGGCAGCCTCGGTCGGCAGCACTCGGGCCGCTGGAACACGACCGTCGCGAACGCGTGGGGCGTGCTCGCGCTCGAGAAGTTCGGGAAGACGTTCGAGTCGCAGCGCGTGGACGGCGCAACCGACGGCTCGCTCGGCGACGAACGCCACAAGCTCGACTGGGCGAAGGCAGGGCAGGGCGACACGCTCGCGTTCGGCTGGCCGGCAAAGCCCGCCGAACTTCGGATCACGCACCGCGGTGGGGGACGTCCGTGGATCACGGTGCAGAGTCGCGCGGCGCTGCCGCTGACGGAGCCGCTGTCGAGCGGTTACCGGATCACCCGGACGGTGTCGTCGGTCGAGGGCGACGCGAAGCATCCGAAGCGCGGCGACGTGCAGCGGGTGCGTCTCGACATCGACGCGCAGTCCGACATGACGTGGGTCGTGCTGAGCGATCCGGTGCCCGCCGGCGCGACGATCCTCGGAAGCGGACTCGGCGGCGACTCCGATCTCATGACCCGCGGCGAGAAACGCGAGGGCTGGGTGCAGCCGTCGTTCGAGGAGCGCGCCTTCGAGGGCTACCGCGCCTACTACCGCTTCGTGCCGAAGGGTCGCTGGAGCATCGAGTACACGGTGCGGCTCGACCAGTCGGGCCGCTTCGAACTGCCGCCGACGCGGGTCGAGGCGATGTACGCGCCGGAGATGTTCGGGGAAGTGCCGAACGCGCGCGTCACCGTCGCGCCCTGATGCCGGACGCTGGCGCCGTGGTGTCGCGTGGGAGCTGATGCGCGGGGAGGGCGGCGCGCGGTCGCGGTGACGCCGTCGCCGCGTGCATCGTGGCGTCGCGTCCTGGCCGGACTGGTGTTTGCCGCGTTCCCGACCACCGTCCCGGCGGCACCGCCATCGTTCGAGGAAGTGAAGCGCGCACACGTGCCGAGCGAGGCGGAACTGCTCGACCGCCACGGCGAGCTGCTCCACGAACTCCGCGTGGATGCCCACGTGCGGCGGCTCGCCTGGGTGCCGCTCGCGGACGTCTCGCCCAGCGTCGTCGAAGCCGTCGTCCGCGCCGAGGATCGACGCTTCTTCCAACACGGTGGCGTCGACTGGCGCGCGCTCGGCGACGCTGCGATCGACACATACATCAAGGGCGCGCCACGCGGTGCGAGCACGCTCTCGATGCAGGTCGCCGCGATGCTCGAACCGAAGCTGCGCGCGCAGGGCAGCCATCGCACGGTCGCGCAGAAGTTCGACCAGATCGCGGCGGCGCGCGCGCTCGAAGCCCGCTGGACCAAGCAGGAGATCCTCGAGGCCCACCTCAACCTGTCGGCGTTCCGGGGCGAGCTGGTCGGTATCGGCGCCGCGGCGCGCGGCCTCTTCGGGAAGGCCCCGTCGGGCATCGATGCGCGCGAAGCGGCGATCCTGGCGGCCCTGCTCCGCGGACCCAACGCGACGCCCGATCTCGTCGCGAAACGTGCGTGCGCCGTCGCGGTCGAGAAGGACTGCGCACCGTTCCAGACGCTTGCCCGTGCCGGCCTCTCCGGTCCGCCCCGCATGGAACCGCGGCGCGCGATGGCGCCACACCTCGCCCGCGAGCTGCTGTCGGCGGCGGCACCGAAGGTCGTCACGACACTCGATGCCGGACTCCAGGCGCAGGTGCTCGACGTCCTCGCGCGGCGCATGGGCGAACTCGGCGGGCGCGGCGTGCAGGACGCCGCCGCCATCGTGATCGACAACGCGTCCGGCGAAGTGCTGGCGTACGCGGGCAACCAGGGCGCAGGCAGCAGCGCGCCGTTCGTCGACGGTGTGAAGGCCCCGCGACAGGCGGGCTCCACGCTGAAGCCTTTCCTGTACGAACAGGCCATCGCCGACCGGCTGCTGACCGCGGCATCGCTCCTCGACGACAGCCCGGCCAACCTCGCGACGCCGTCCGGGCTGTATGTTCCGCAGAACTACGACCACGAGTTCCGGGGCGCCGTGAGCGTGCGGACGAGCCTCGCCGGCTCGCTGAACATCCCGGCGGTGCGCGCGCTGATGCTGCTGGGCCCGGAGCGTTTCGTCGACCGGCTGCGCGATCTCGGCTTCGAGCACGTCGTCGCGTCCGGCGATTTCTACGGCTGGTCCGCCGCCCTGGGGTCTGCGGAAGTCTCGCTCTGGGAACTGACGAACGCCTACCGCACGCTCGCAGCCGGCGGCACGTGGTCGCGTCCGCATGTGCTTCCGGCGCCCGCCGGCCGCAGCCGCCAGGTACTCGACCCGGGCGCCGCGTGGATCGTCGCGGACATCCTCGCCGACCGCGGCGCACGCAGCACGAGCTTCGGGCTCGAGAACCCGCTGGCGACGCGCGGCTGGAGCGCCGTGAAGACGGGCACGAGCAAGGACATGCGCGACAACTGGTGCGTCGGGTTCTCGCGGCGCTACACGGTCGGCGTCTGGGTCGGCAACTTCGGCGGCCAGCCCATGCGCGACGTGTCGGGCGTGAGCGGGGCGGCGCCTGCGTGGCTCGACCTGATGCAGCGGCTCCAGCGGGGGGATGCCCGCGGTGCGCCGTCGCGTCCGGCCGATGTCGTCGTCCAGCACGTACGGTTCGTCCCCGAGATCGAACCCGAGCGGGACGAGGTCTTCCTCCGCGGCACCGAGGTCGCCGAGATCGTGATGAAGACGGCGGAGGGCAGTGCACTGCGGATCGAGTACCCGGGGGACGGCGCGATCCTGGCGGTCGACGCCGACATCCCGGCGGACGTGCAGCGGGTCTGGTTCCGGGCGACGGCGCCGCGCGAGGATCTCCGCTGGCAGCTCGACGGCGTGCTGCTCGCCGACCAGGGCGGCACGATCGTCTGGGCGCCGCATCCCGGCCGCTTCGAGCTGGCGCTCGTCGACCCGGAGGGCAAGGTGCTCGACCGGGTGCGGTTCGAGGTGCGGGGCGCGACGAAGGTTCGTTGATCGGCATCGACGACGAGGCGGATCGGTAACCGATCCGTAAGGCACGCGGCCCTAGTCTCCGACGCGTGCTGACTGGCGATACGTTGCCGTGCGGGGCACACGGGGGGCACATCCGGCCCGCCGCCCCGCCGTCGACGGTGCTTCCTGCGGAAGGACTTCGCCACCGGCCGGACGAAGTCCGTTTCCGGAGCGGGGTCGGGGGCGGACGTCTCGCAACGAACCCCGATCCACCGGACATCGTCCCAGGAGACCAATCCAATGAAACTCAAACTGCTGGCAGCACTGCTCGCCGCCATTCCCATG
>CAUJJX010000151.1 GCA_963205165.1 Pseudomonadota bacterium
CTACTCGAGCGCATCGAGGTCGTACGCACCGGGCGCTGCGCCTGCCGCGACGAGCAGCCGGGCCACCGCGGCGTCGCGGCGAAAGACGGCCCAGTACAACGGCGGGAAGCCATCCTTGCCTTCGAGATCCGGATCCGCTCCGGCGGCGAGCAGCGTCCGGACGACATCGGCCCGGCCCGCGCGCACCGCGACGACGAGCGCCGGCCAGCCGTCGCGATCGCGCGGCCGCCAGTCGGCACCGCGCGCAAGCAGTTCACGCGCGACGTCCTCGCGTCCGAGCGTCGCGGCCATGATCAGCGGCGTCGCGCCGTTGTCGGCCTTCGCGTCGACGGCCGCACCCTTGTCGAGCAGGAGCCGCGCGATGCGGGTGTGTCCGCGCTGCGCCGCGAGGCCGAGCGGCGTATCGCCACGACCGTCCCGCGCGTTCGGATCGACACCCTGCGACAGCAGCCACCGCGCGCTCTCGAAGTCGGCCATGCGCACGGCCGCCGTGAGCGCCGTCCGGCCGCGTTCGTCGCGCACGTTGCCGCGGGCGCCCTCGCCGAGCAGTCGCTTCACCGATGCCGCGTCGCCCGCTTCGATCGCGTCGATCAGCGCGACGTCGGCAGCGGCGGCCGGACGGACCTCGCGGGCATCGACGGCGCGGCGGAAAGTCCGCAACGCCTCGTTGGTCGCGGGGCGCTCGACGCCCGATCGGCGGAACGCGGCGTCGTCGAAGGTGCCGGGTTCGCGGGCGTGGACGTTCGTGGCGAGCAGTGCTGCCGCGAGGAGGACGAAGGGGTGGATTCGGTGCATGGACTTCTCCGGCGTGTTTCTGGAATGCGGGTCAGGACGTGTCATCCGGGGTGTCGACAGGCCCTACCAGGTGTCGTACGACGTTCCGTCGAGACCGTTGCCCGCGGCCCCGCTCTTCACGTCGTAGACCGAGCCGCCCGATGCGGCAGCCGCGACGGGCGGCGGCAGGACGATCCACGTCTCGGTGCTGTCGGTCACGGGATCGACGGGCACGGTGCGCAGGTAGCGCCGCGTCACGAGGTCCGCGATCGAGTCGGGATAGCGGCCGCGGTCGGCCTGGTACTTGTCGATGGCGTCGCGCATCGCGTTGAGGTTCTCGCGCAGCACGGCCTCGCGCGAGCGCTGCACGTGATCGAAGTAGCGCGGCGCCGCGAGCGACAGCAGCAGCGCGATCACTGCGAGCACGACGAGCAGTTCGATCAGCGTGAAGCCGCGGCGCCGTCTCGTGGTCACGGGATTCACCATTCGCGGTAGGCGATGCCGTTCAGGCCGCTGCCCTCGGCACGCGACGAGACGTCGAAGACATCCGCACCCGGTGCGGGCGACGACGGCGGACTCGCGTAGCTGCGCAGCGCCCACGAATCCTCCGCGGGGAGCGTCGCGGCGGCGAACGGGTCCCGCGGGAGGCGCCGCAGGAATCTCACGGGACGCCGGTCGGGCGTCTTGATGTCCGGGACGCCGTCGACGAGATCGCGGAGCCTGCGGGGATAACCGGATTCGTCGGCCTTGCGCTCGATGCGTCCGTCGTCGGCGGCGCGCTTGTACGCGTCGATCGCGGTGCGGATCTGGCGCAGCGCGACGCGGAGGTCCTGCTCGCGGGTGCGCTGCGCGGCGAGTTCGCCGAGCGGCACGACACCGAGCGCGAGGATGCCGACGATCGCCACCACGACGAGCAGCTCGATCAGCGTGAAGCCCCGCGCCGATGCGGGCGCGTGCCGTGCGATCGTCACTTCGTGATGCCGATCGTGACGGGGGCCGGCGGCGCGACACCGACCGCGAAGCCGGACGCATCGAGCAGTTCGGCGTTCGACACCGCGACCTGCGTGGACGCGGCATCGCCGATCACCTTGAAGACGACGTCGGTGCCGCTGCCGATCGTGCCGACCGGCAGCCGCAGCCGGCCGGGTTCGACGGCACGGGCGCCGAGCGGTTCGAGCGCACCCGGATCGAACGCGATCTCGACGAAGCCGTCGCGCAGATCGAGCACCTCCGGCATGGTCAGCGTGACGTTCACCTGCGTGCCCTTGCGCGCGGTGGGCGGCGCCATCAATCCCATCTGGAACGCCACGTCGGCGTTGCGCGGCACCTCGGTCGCAGGCTGCTGCACAGGCTGCGATCCGCCGGCCGTCGCCGACGCCGTGCCGGTGCCGAGCGAGACCGCGCCCGGCGCCGTCTTCGCGATACGCAGCGCCGGCGTGCCGGGCGCGCTGTCGGTGCCGACGGGCAGCTCGGCCATCACGCCCTCGGGCCGCACGATGTTGCGCACGACGCGCGGCGTGATGAGCAGCACGATCTCGGACTTCACGCGGTTGTCGTTCGTCGACCCGAAGAGCCGCGACAGCACCGGCAGGTCGCCGAGGCCGGGGATGCGCGAGGACGACCGGCGATCCTCGTCGTTGATGAGACCCGCGAGGATCTGCGTCTCGCCGTCGCGCAGCTGCAGCACCGTCGAGGTGTTGCGCGTGCCGATCTGGTACGCGACGGTCGCGCCGTTGTTCACCGACTTCTCGGCGACGATGTTGCTCACCTCGAGGCCCACCTTCATCGAGACCTCGTCCGACAGGTAGACCTGCGATTCGACGTCGAGCTTGAGACCGACGTCGAGGTACGTGACCGACGACGACACGCCGGCGTTCGCGACGGCCGTGCTCGTGAACACCGGCACCTTGTCGCCGATGTGGATGCGCGCCTTCTCCTTGTTCTTCACGCGGATGCGCGGATTCGCCAGCAGGTTCGTGCGGCCGACCGTCGCGCGGAGATTCATCACGAGCGCCGGGTTCGCGATGCTGAAGTACATGGGGCCGTCGATCGGCTGGTTCGTGGTGGCCGTCGTCGTGGTCGCGCCGGTGACGCCGCGCGCCGAGAGCGACACGCTGCCGGGCCAGTTCACGCCGAGATCCTGGAGGCGCGTGCGCGCGATCTCGAGCACCTCGACCTCCAGCATCACCTCGGGCTCCGCGAGATCGAGCGTGCGCACGAGATGGTCGGCCATGCGCACCACCTCGGGCGTGTCGCGCATCACCATGAGGTTCAGCTTCTCGTCGACGAAGACGTCCTGCGCGCGGGTCAGCGTCTTCACCATCACGGCCGCCTGCTTCACATCGGCGTTGGCGAGATAGAAGCTGCGCACGACCAGCTCGCGGTAGTCCTTCTGTTTCGCGGGCGTGTTCGGATACACGAGCACGGAGTTCTCGTTGAGCACCTTCCGGTCGAGCTGGTTCGTCGTGAGGATCAGCTTCAGCGCGTCGTCGAGCGTCGTGCCGCGCAGGAAGACCGAGAGCTTCTGGTCCTGCTTCACGTCGCGGTCGAACACGAAGTTGATGCCCGACGTGCGCGCGAGCATGTCGAACACCGACCGCAGCGGCGCGTCGCGGAATTCGAGCGTGACGGGTTTCGCGAACGGCGCCTTCAGCGTCGGTGCCGGGCTCGCCGCCATGCTCGCCTCGGCGATGCGGCGCATGAGTTCGCGACCGGCCGGATGGTTCGGCGTCTCGGACAGCACGGCGCGCACGCGGGTCTCGGCGACGTCGAAGCGGCCCTCGCGCAGCTGCGACTCGGCTTCCTTCAGTGCGACGACGTGACGCCGCTGCCGCGAGACGTCCTGCAGGCGGAACAGCACGCGGTCGCTGTCCGGGTCGATCGCGTTCGCGGCGCGGAGTTCGGCCTCGGCGTCGTCGAGCCGGCCCGCGCGGACATGCGTGTCGGCCTGCGCCATCCGGGCGGCGACGGCCCGGGCGCGTTCACGCAGCAGCGCAGCCCGGTACTCGGGGTTCCGCGGATTGTCCCGGACGAGTTGCGTGAGTCGCGCGACGGCCTCCTCGGGCTTGCCTTCCTGCGCGAGGCGGTTCGCCTCGTCGAGGGCGGGGGTGGAGGCGCAGGCCGCGAGGATCAGCGCGGTGCAGAGGGCGGTCAGGATTCGCATCATCGCGTTCCGAGGGTGAGCGAGCGGGGCTTCTGGAGCGGGAGATAGGTGAACAGCGCACGCGACGCGTCGACGTGATCGAGGCGCCAGACGCCGTCGACGACGTCGCCTTCGCGGACGACGATGTCGTCGTTGCCCCGCGCGAGGAACAGCGTCGTGCGGTCCCCGTCGGCGAGCATCCCGAGGTACGTGAACGGCAGCGGCGGCGCTTCGGGTGGCGGAGGCGGCGGCACGAAGACGGGCGGCGGCGGTGGCAGGCGCTTCTGCGGCGGCGCCCAGTTGCGTGCGGCGAATGCGTCCGCGGCGACCGGTCGCGCGGCGCGACGGATGCGCGACGGATCGAGCGACGGGTCGCGGGCGGCCGTGGGTGGATTCGCCGACGCCGGCGGAAATCCGGCGGCCGGATGCGACGCGGCGGACGGCGGCGTCACCACCGCATGCGCTGGCGCAGTCGGCGTCGCGGCGGCGTCGGCCGGATGCGTGCGGTTCGGCGGGACGGTCCGCGCGGCTGCCAGCGGTTCGGCGTGCACGTCGGACCGCGCAGGCGCGCCGCGCACGTCCGGATGCGCCGCGGGGCGATGCGCGTTGCGACGCGGACGATCGTCGGCGCGGGCACTGCTCTCGGCATCGTCGCCGGCATCGACCCACCAGACCGCGCCGAGCGTGAGCAGCAGCGCGGCGCCGAGCAGCGCGCGACGGATTCCGGTCGGGGCGCTCACGAACCACCTCCCAGATAGACGAACAGCCTGACCTTCGCATCGAGCTGCGGCGACGCGACGGTCTCGCGGCGGATCACGACGTCGTCGACGGCGGCCGCCGGAATCTTCTTCAGGACATCCGCGAGGAAGGCGCGGAGCTGCGGATACGTTCCCTTCAGCGGCAGCTCCAGCTCGTAGCGCGCGAGCCGCGCACCCGGCGGATGCTGGAGCCGGTATTCGCCCGTTTCGAGCACGAGCCCGTGACGCGCCGCCGCGAGATGCACTTCGCCGAGCCAGTCGGGCAGCGTGCCGACCGCGGGGAAGAACGCGTAGAAATTCTCGAGCTGCGTGCGGCCGGCGGGCCGGACCACGGCGTCCTGGGCGCCGGGCGCCGACGCCGATCGCAGCTTCGCGCGGAGCGCCGCGCCGTCGTCGCGCAGCTCGACGGTCTCGCGCTGCGTCGGGCGCAGCACGCCAACCGCGAGGACCACCGCGACGACCGCGAGCGCGATCCCGGCGATGCCGCGCCACTTCAGCCGCTGCGCTTCGCGGCGCAGCCACCAGCGGGCGTGGAGGTTCAGCGTGCGGGTGTCCATCGCGACTCGAACGTGAAGGCCATGGGGCGATGCGGATCGTCGGACCGCCACGCGTGCTGTTTCAGATGGGTCTCGGCGATGCCGGGCGCGGCGTCGAGGCGCGCGAGGAAGGTGAGCATTCCGTTCAGATGGCGCGCCTCGCCGGCGACGACGACGCGGCGGTTGCGGGGATCGGG
>CAUJJX010000152.1 GCA_963205165.1 Pseudomonadota bacterium
GAGCGTGTCTTCCGGGTACTGCACCGGCGGCTCGACGGGCGCGGCCTTCGGCAGGCGCTGCCAGCCCGCGGTGCGTGCGGCTTCCGCGCCGGCCACGGCCTCGCGGCGCAGCGCGTTCAGCGCCGACGCCGGGATGAACCAAGGCTGCGCGAGATCGATGTCGATCGACGTCGCCGCGTAGATCGTGTTGCCGAGGCGGTCGAGCTGGTCGCGCAGGTTCTTGCCGGCGGTGGCTGCGTCGCGTGCGGGTTCCTTCGCGTGGACGAGCGTCGAGGTCGCGGTGAAGCCGTCCTCGTCGGTCGCGGTCAGGGCGAAGCCGTCGGCCGTCTCGGCGAGTCGCAGCGCGAGTCCGATGCGGCGCTCCGCCGACTTGCGGGCGAGCATCTGGTCCCACGCGGAATCGCTGTTGCGGTTCAGTTCGAGGTCGATGCGCAGGCCCGGCATCGAGTCGATCGATTCGCTCGGGAAGATGCGGACGATCGTGTCCTCGCGCTCCTCGGCGCGATTCACGCGGATGCCGGCCAGCTCGCGCTTCGGCGTGTAGTACGTGAGGCCGTCGCCGTTGCGGATCGGCACCGTCGCGTCGATCTCGAACCAGTCCGGGCCGACGCACGTGATGTGGCCGACGGGCAGGCCCACGTGCTTCGGCGAATCGAACGCGCCGATGTCGTCCTTGCGGCCCGTCACGAAATAGTCGGTGCCGCCGCGGTTGAAGTCGCGCTGCGGATCCGGGGTGAACAGGAAGTTGCAGCGTCCCGCCGACGCGCGTTCGAGCCCGGGCGTGTCGTCGAGGATCGCGTCGAGCAGCTGGCGGTAGTGGGCCGTCGTGTTCTTCACGTAGCCCATGTCCTTGTAGCGGCCCTCGATCTTGAACGACCGGATGCCGGCGTCGACGAGCGCGCGCAGGTTGGCGCTCTGGTCGTTGTCCTTCACGGACAGCACGTGGCGTTCGTACGCGACGACGCGGCCCTGCGGGTCCTCGACGGTGTACGGCAGCCGGCATTCCTGCGAGCAGTTGCCGCGGTTCGCGCTGCGGCCCGTGTGCGCGTGGCTGATGAAGCACTGCCCGCTGTACGCGACGCACAGTGCGCCGTGGATGAAGAACTCGAGCGTCGACTCGGTGACCTCGGCCGAGATCGCGCGGATCTCCGGCAGCGACAGCTCGCGCGCCAGCACCATCTGCGAGAAGCCGACGTCCTGGAGGAAGCGCGCCTTCTCCGGCGTGCGGATGTCGGTCTGCGTGCTCGCGTGGAGCTGGATCGGCGGCAGGTCGAGTTCCAGCAGCCCGAGGTCCTGGACGATCAGCGCGTCGGTGCCGGCTTCGTACAGTCGGTGGATCAGCTTGCGCGCGGGTTCGAGTTCGTCGTCGCGCAGGATCGTGTTGAGCGTCACGAAGATGCGCGCGCCGTAGCGGTGCGCGTGCGTGCAGAGGCGCTCGATGTCGGCGATCTCGTTGCCGGCATTGGCGCGGGCACCGAACGAAGGCCCGCCGATGTAGACGGCGTCGGCGCCGTGGTTCACGGCCTCGATGCCGATGTCGGCGGTACGGGCGGGGGACAGCAGTTCGAGGTCGGGACGGGGCATGGTGTTTCCGGTGTCTTGCGAGGGGTGAGGCGGGTGGCGCCGGCAGGGCACGGCGCGCGAGGGCGGATGCGGCATCCGCAGGGGGCGAATTCTACCGGGGTCGGTGGGAGGCCGGATCCGGGACGGCCGCGGACGCGCGGTGCGTCAGGCCCGGACGTCGTCCGTCGCGGTCTGGCGCGTGGCTGCCGCGGGCGGCGATTCCAGCCGGATCCGGACCACGCATCGGCGGCGCGCAGTCCACGCGCACCGGCCGCCGTCGCTCACGCGTTGCGGCGTTCCTCGATCGCACGTCCGACGGTCTCGAAGGCCTCGGCCAGTTGCGCCGCGGCCACCGGATCGAGCGCCCGCAGACAACGATCGACGCCCGCGACGGGCGCGTCGAGCGCCGGGCCGCGGCACGCGAGGACGACGCTGTTGCTCGACTCGTCGTCGTCGATCACGAGCACGGCGTCGTGGAATGCCCGGTGGATCCGGTCGACGTGCTCGTCGTACTCGTGGTCGCCCTGGTGCAGGTTGACGGCCAGCACGCCGCCCGTGTTCAGCATCGAGTAGCAGTCGTCGTAGAAGCGCTGCGTGCACAGGCGCGTCGGTTGCCCGTCGTCGTCGAAGCCGTCGACCACGAGGATGTCCGGCCGCGTCGTGCGATAGCGGACGAGCTGCGCACCGTCGCCGTGGATCACCCGGAAGCGCGGGCCGTCCGGCGGCACGTGGAAGACGTCGCGCAGCGCGATGACGTCCTGGTTGATCTCGATGACCTCGATGCGCGCCGCCGGCAGGAAGCGATGGCAGAACTTCGCGAGCGATCCGCCACCGAGTCCGATCATCGTGATGAGTCGCGGCGCGGGCTGCAGCAGCAGGAAGCCCATGATCGTCCTGGTGTACTTCAGGGCGAGCGCGTCGGGGTCCGCGAGATCCATCCGGCTCTGGATCGTGGCGATCGAGAAATGCAGCGTGCGCGACGTCGCGGTCTCGCGGACGAAGGGGCGGGCGTTCTCGGCGGAGGAATGCGGATCGGACATCGTTCTCGTCGTCGGGTCAGCTCGCGATGCCGAGCAGGTCGAGGATGCCGCTGACGAAGGTCAGCGGATGCGGCGGGCAGCCGGGCACGTAAAGCGACGGCGCGAAGCGATCGAGGAACGTGCGGTCGAGCGCCTGCGAATCCGCGAAGGGTCCGCCGGAGATCGCGCAGGCACCGACCGCGATCACGAGCTTCGGCTCGGGCATGGCGTCCCACGTGAGTTGCAGCGCCTCGGCCATGTTCCGCGTGACGGGGCCGGTGAGCACGAGGCCGTCCGCGTGGCGCGGCGACGCGACGAAGTCGATGCCGTAGCGGCCGATGTCGAAGTTCACGTTCGAGAGCGCGTTCACCTCCAGCTCGCAGCCGTTGCAGCCGCCGGCGGACACCGAGCGCAGTTTCAGCGAGCGTCCGAAGCGGCGGTGCAGTTCGGCGGAGACCTCGACGGGGTCGATCGTTGGCCGGGCCGCGCTGACGACGAGTGCCTCGCGCCGCGTGGCTGCCAGCCGGAAGTCGTTGTCGTACGAGAGCTTGCCGGTCGGGCACGCGGGCGCGCAGTCGCCGCACAGCGTGCAGCGGCCGAGGTCGATGCGGACAGGGTCGAGTTCGATCGCGTTCACGGGGCACGCCGCGACGCACGACGTGCATCCGGTCTCGCACGCGGTGTCGGCGATCACGGGCCTGCCGCGGAATCCGGCGGGGTCGGCGCGGCGCGGGTCCCGGATGAACTGCGTGCCCTGCGACGCGCGGACGACGAGCGACTTGAACATGGTCAGAGATCGTTCCCGCAGTAGGAGAGGTCGAAGCTCTTGTTGCAGATCGGGAAGTCCGAGATCTCGTTGTCGCGCACGGCGAGCGCGAGGCCGAACCAGTTCTGCATCGAGGGGTCCTGCAGCTTGCAGTGCACGAGCCGGCCGTCGGCGCCGGTCTCGAGCGCCTGCACGACGGGACCACGGAAGCCTTCGCGAACCGTGACGCAGAGCATGTCCGGGCGGAGGGCGCCGGGCGCCACGAGGCGGTCGTCGGCGAGTTCGGCCGCGGGCGATTCGAGCACGCGCCGCAGCCACTGCACCGAAGCGCCGATCTCGCGCATCCGCAGCTGCAGTCGCGCCTGGCAGTCGCCGGCGTCTTCGGTGAGCAGCTCGACCGGATGTTCCGAGTGGAGCCGGCCGGGCAGGTCGGTGCGGGCGTCGGTCGCGACGCCGCTCGCCCGCGCCGCGAGTCCGACGAGTCCGAGGTCGCGCGCCGCCTGCGGCGTCACGATGCCGGTGCCGGTGAATCGCGAGCGCACGCTGCGCGACGCCAGCATCAGCGCGTCGACCTCGGCGAGATCCTTCGAGAACGCGGCGAGCGTGTCGAGCAGGTCGCGACGGCGTTCGTCGTCGATCGCGTGGCGCACACCGCCGGGCCGCAGCCAGCCGCGGCCGAAGCGGCTGCCGCAGACGCGCATCGTCGCGTTGATGATCGCGGTGCGCAGGCGTCCGTACGTCGTGCCGCCCTGCAGGAACGCGATGTCCGTGGCGAGCCCCGTCAGCGCGACGAGGTGCATCGCGATGCGCTCCAGTTCGAGCGCGACCCCGCGGACGCGTTCGACGCCGGGGGCGAGCGTCACGCCCGCGAGCGCCTCGACGGCTGCGCACCAGCCCCACGCGTACGCGATGCTCGTGTCGCCCGCGATCGATTCGACGAGACTCGTCGCCGCGTGCGGCGGACGCGCGAGCAGCAGCGACTCGACGCCGCGATGCTGGTAGCCGAGCTGGATCTCGAGATGCTGCACGCGCTCGCCGTGGCACATGAACCGGAAGTGCCCGGGCTCGATCACGCCCGCGTGGACGGGGCCGACGCCGACTTCGTGGACGTCCTGACCGCGCACGGTGAAGAACGGGTACTCGGCCATCCGCTGCTGCCGCGCGCCTTCGAAGCGCACGGGCTTCAGCCATGGATGCCCGTCGGGCACGAGGCCGGTCTGTTCCCACAGTTCGCGCTCGAACATCTGCGCCGCGGGGAATCGCGCCGTGAGCGACGGGTAGTGCGCGCCGTCGCCGGCGGTCGCGCGCAGCAGGCGCAGGCCGGATGCCGCGGATTGCACGACGGCCGTCACGACGACGCCGGAAGCGGCGCGGCGTCCGTACAGCGTGACGATCCGGCTGCCCGCCGCCAGCGCATCGGCGCACGCGTCGACCAGTGCCGCGAGCGTCAGCGGCGCGAGTTCGCGCGTCGGGGTGGTCAAGGCGGACGCGTGCGGTTGCATCAGTGCCCTCCGATCGATTGCGCCACGCGGATCAGCAGCGCGTTCACGGGCGCGGGGACGTAGACGCCCAGCAGCACGAGCGCGATCACGAAGCCGATCTTCGGCAGCGTCGTGACCCAGGGTTCGCGCACGGGCGGACGGTGCTGCTCGGGCTGTCCCCACAGCATCGGGAAGATCGAGCGGCCGGTCGCGACGAAGATGATCGTGAGCATCGTGCACATCAGCGTGAACGCGATCAGGTGCCCGGCCTGCACGATCCCGGAGAGCACGAGCATCTCGGCGATGAAGCTGCCGAACGGCGGGAAACCGAGCAGCGCGAACGTGCCGACTGCGAAGAGCGCGCCCGAGAACGGCAGCACGCGGATCACGCCGGCGAGCGCGCTGCTCCGGTTCGTGCCGTAGACCGCGCGCAGGCGTCCCGCCGTCAGGAACAGCAGCGCCTTCACGAACGCCGCGCTCACGACATACAGCAGCACGCCGTACGCCGCGGCCCGGCCGACCGAGAGTCCGATGGCGATGACGCCGGACGAGCTGACGCACGCGTACGCGATCAGCCGCTTGTAGTTGCGTGCGGCCATCACCTGCACGGCCGCGACCGTCAGCGACAGGCAGCCCATGATCAGCAGCTCGTGCGGGACGAAGCCGGTGTCGTGACCGTTGAAGACCTGCAGCACGCGCAGCACGGCGACGATGCTGATGTTGAACTGCACGGCCGCGAGCAGCGCGCTCGTGCTCGTCGGCGCGGCCTCGTACGTCTCGGGCAGCCAGCTGTAGAGCGGCGCGAGGCCGAGCTTGCTGCCGAGTCCGAAGAGCATCAGCGCGAGGCCGAGGCGCTGCCAGCCGTCGATCGCCAGGGGCAGCGATCCGGCCATCGCGTCGAACGCGAAGTCGATGGCGAGGCCGTGCAGCTGCGCCGATCGCGTGAGGCACAGGATGCCCAGCAGCGTGATCGCGAGCGACATGCTCGAGTACAGCAGGTAGTGCCACGCGACGCGGCGCGGCGACAGCGTGCTGCCCTGCGCGACGAGCGGCGCCGCGCAGATCGTCGTGGCCTCGATGAAGGCCCACAGCAGCAGGAGGTTGTTGGCCATCACGCCCAGGTTCATCGCGACCATGAAGGCGAGCGTGAGCCCGGCGCGCGCGAGCACCTGCCCGGACGACAGCTGCCACGTGGCGACGCGCGACGACATGTACACGCTGATGCCGAGGAAGACGCTGTCGATCACGAGCAGGAACAGCATCGACGTCGCGTCGAGCACGAACCAGCGATCGGCGAGGTACACCGGCAGCTCGTCGATCGACGTCCGCACGAACACGATCGCGACGACGACGACCGCGACGAGCGCGGCCGCCACGAGTGCCGGCCCGACCCACGTCACGCGGCCCGCGGGTTGCGGCCCGGCGGACGCCGAAGTGGCGGTCGACGGGTTCATGCGTCGGGCTCCGGCGTGATGCGCACGTCGGTCGATCGCGTGGCGACCGGGCGTTCCGGCGCGCCGACGAGCCACGCGCCGACGGCGACCGTCAGGAGGTAGATGACGGCGAGCGCCGCGTGCACCGGCAGCGGCCACGGTTCGGGCAGCAGCGATTCGAACAGCGCGATCGCGTTCTCCATGAAGAGCAGCGCGACGAGCTGCGCGGGCGGCGAATCGTTGGCCGCGAGCAGCATCAGCGAGACGGCCACGGTCGCGCCGACGACGCCCAGCGTGAGCGCGTGATGACCGCCGGCGTCCGGCGCGCCGAACTCGAAGGCGAGGACGATCAGCGCCGTCGCGATCGCCCAGGCGAAGAGGTTCGACGGCATGAGGTCGGGGTTCGGCTCCGACCGGCGGCGGATCGCGAGGCGCACGAGCTGCGGTGCGATCAGCGCGCGCACGACCAGCGTCTCGGCGAAGGCGGCGAACGCGTGGCCGGACAGGAGTCCGTGGTACGCCACGCCGACCCAGCCGAGCGCGATCCCCTGCACGAGCAGCCAGAACGGCGCCGAGCGCGTGCGTCCGAAGAACACCGGGATCACGGCGGCGGCGAGGAACAGGATCAGCGGCGCCGTCATGCCAGGCTCGCTGCGGCCAGCAGCCCCAGCGCCGCGAGTGCGGTGGCGAGCGCGAGATAGCCGGGGACGAGTCGCATCCGCAGCCGCGCCGTCAGCGACTCTACGCATCCGACCGCGACGGCGACGGCCGCCATGATCGCGAGCGTCGCCGCGATCGCGGGCAGCGGAGCGGCGAACACGTCGAACGGATTCAGCAGCGCGGCGATCAGCCCCGCGTACATCGTCATCTTGATGGCCGCCGCGTACTGCATCGCGGCGAGTTCCGGGCCGCTGTGATCGAGCACCATGACCTCGTGGATCATCGTCAGCTCGAGGTGCGTCGCGGGGTCGTCGACGGGCACGCGCGCGGCCTCGGCCTGCAGCAGCACGAAGAGCACGAGGACCGCCGGCGGCGCGAGCCACGCGAAGGCGGGCGACGCGTGCCAGTGTCCGACGAGCCCGGCGAAGCTCGTCTCGCCGGTGCCGACGAGCGCCGTCCCGATCAGCAGGAAGAGCGCGGGCTCGATGAAGGTCGTGAACGACGCCTCGCGCGCGCCGCCCATCCCCTCGAACGCGCTGCCGACGTCCAGCGCCGAGAGCATCAGGAACAGCCGCGCGAGCCCGAGCGTGTAAGCGAGGACGATGAAGTCGTGCGCGAACGCGATCGGCGCGAACGGTCCGAGGACCGGCGCGACCTGCGCGGCGAGCACCGACGCGGCAAGCACGACCCACGCACCCGCGCGGAACAGCGGCGTCGTGACGGTGCTCACGACGGACCGCTTGCGCAGCAGCCGCAGGAGGTCCCAGCCGGACTGGAGCAGGCCGGGTCCGCGGCGTCCGCCCCACCACGACTTCGTGCGGTTCACGAGGCCGATCATCAGGACCGGCATCGCGAGCACGATCGCGACGTGCACGACAGCGAGCGCGGCGAACGGCTGCGCGTTCATCGGAGCGGTCCGCCGGTGAGCACGACGAGCCCGCCGATCACGATGATCGCGACGAGCGCGGCGGCGAACGCGAGGCGCGGATCGTCCTCGCGCAGCCGGCGCGACAGGTCGCCCGCCGATTCGTCGCCGTGCCGGATCACCGAGAACAGCCGGTGCTCGACGGCGTCGGCGCAATTGGTGACGAGATAGCTGTCCTGCGGGAAATAGCCCTCGGGCGGCTTCTGACGGCGCAGCAGCACGAGCACGCTCCGGAAGCGGCTCGCGAAGTCCCACGAGAAACTGGAGCCGGTGTACTGCATCCGCGTGTTCGGTGCGGTGTAGGCGCACCCCCAGGTGACGTGGTCGGCAGCGCGTTGGCGGGCGAGGCGCGAGCGCAGCCACCAGAGCAGTCCGATCGACGCGGCGAGCGCGCCGGAGATCATTCCGAGGCGGGTGAGCGTTTCGGACAGTGCCTGCAGCGGCGCCGCGAGCGCGGATTCGTCCGTGCCGGGCAGCGCGGCGAGTGCGAGTCGCGCGGAGCCCTCGACGAGCGCGAGTCCGAGCAGCGGCGCGACGCCGAGCACGACGACGCCGGCCGCGTGGATCAGCGTGGGCGCGAGCATCCAGCCGCTGACTTCGTGCGGACGTTCGATCGATGCGTCGCGCGGGGCGCCGAGGAACACGACGCCGAATGCGCGCGTGATGCTGAGCGCCGAGACGGCGCCGACGAAGGCGAGCCCGGCACCGGCGACCGCGAGCGCGGCCTGCGCCCACGGCGCGATCGGGCGGCCGCCGAACAGGCCCGAGTAGATGACGAACTCGCTCGTGAATCCGTTGAGCGGCGGCAGCGCGGAGATCGCGACGCCGCCGAGCAGGAAGCTCATCGCCGTCCAGGGCATCACGCGGGCGAGTCCGCCGAGGCGCTCGATGTCGACGGTGTGCGTCGCCTGGTACACCGACCCGGCGGCGTAGAAGAGCTGGCACTTGAAGAA
>CAUJJX010000153.1 GCA_963205165.1 Pseudomonadota bacterium
GTTGCGGATGGCACGGGTCACGTTGCGGGCACTCTGGAGGGACGACGGATTGAACGGATCGGGGGGCGCGTCGCGACCCTGGAACGGCGGCGACTTCGGCGGGGCGCGGATTCTGCCTGCGGCGCGCGAATTTGTCCACGGATTCTCACGCCGCACTAGGGCCTGTTAACACTACGGATGCCAGTGCGCATCCGTAGTGTTAACAGGCCCTGAACAGGGTAGGCGCGCGAGGTGACAGGACGGCGACAGCCCGGAGCGGCAGGGTTCGCCGGTCGGGCGCGAGGCGTCCGATCACCGTGTGCGCCCCCCGGTGTCCCCGGCGCCGGATGTGCGGTCCCGGAACGGCCCGGGCCGACGGTGCGCGCCCCGCCCCGGCCGATTGCCGCCCGCGCCACCGGCTTCCTGACTGTCCGTGCGACATCCCCTTCGCCGCCGGAACGCGTCCGCGAATCTCGCTGCGCGCATGCCACCCGGGCAACCCCGTCCGACCGCGCGAGCTTCGCCGCCACGCATCGCACGCCAGCCCGGACGAGCGCCGCGGGCCCGGCAAGTTCCTGTTTCGGCTTGCCCATAAACGGCAAAAACCGCAAATATGAAAAAACTGCTAACTTTTCTGTGAACGCTCCGTAAAGAGTGGACGAGAGACACCTGCCGCGAGACCGGGCGTCTGCACGAGGTGAATCCCGACGATCGAGACCCCACCCCGTCACCGCCGAGTCCGCGAAGCCGGTCCCCGACATTCACCACCACGGAGATCCCGGAAGATCATGACGTTCACCTTCACGCCCCGCGTCCTCGCCCTCGCCGGCGCCGCATTCCTGTCCACGTCGTCGGCCTTCGCCGATCCGATGAGCCTCCGCCGCGGCGAGGACGGCGTGGAGATCGGGGTGCAGTACTCCGACTACACGTACGTCGAGCCGCAGATCATGAAGAACGCCGGCCAGAAGATCGGCCTGACCCTGACCGCCACGACCGCCGTCGGCGCCGACTACTTCGCCACGCTCGACACGCGGTACGCGTTCGGGGACGTCGAGTACTCGAGCAGCGCGCAGTCGGCGAACGACAACAAGGACAAGCTCCTGGACGTCCGCGGGCTGTTCGGCCGCGACTACGACATGGGCGGCTACATGCTGTCGCCGTACACGGGCTTCGGCGTTCGCCAGTTGCACAACGACCTGCGGGGCACCGTCTTCGCCGGCCCCGGCGAAGCGCAGGACGCCGGCTATCGTCGCGAGAGCACCTATCTCTACATCCCGGTCGGCGTGACGCATCGCTTCCACGTCCAGGACGGATCGGCCCGGATCTCGACGACGATCGAATACGACTGGTTCCTGAGCGGCACCCAGAAGAGCCGCTTCGGGGACGTGAACAACACGCCGCTCGTCACATCCGTGGTGGACCCGGGCGGCTGCTTCACGCCGGTCGCCGTGACGTCGGGGGGCTGCACGCTGTCGGACGTGAAGAACAAGCAGCACGACGGCTACGGCGTCCGCCTCGGCGTCGCGTACGAACGCGCGCACTGGTCGGTCGGACTGTTCTACTCGATGTGGTCGATCAAGCAGTCCGACACTGTCGTGGCCGCCTCCGGCGGTGTCCTGCCCGGTGTGTTCGCCGCCAGCAGCTCGACGGTCTACGAACCGAAGAACCGCACGCAGGAATTCGGCATCGAGGCGAAATACCGCTTCTGACCGGGCAGCAGGACCACACTTCGGGCGAAGTGCGCGGGCCATTCCGGCGACGGGATGGCCCGCGGTCCTTCCGGGGCCGCTCGAACATCCGGATGACGTTCGCAGGGCCCCGCGGTTCCGATTGGCGCCAGTGGCAAGTCCGGCGCCGAAGTTCCTACGCCCGCCGCAGCACGTCCATCGGACGCGCCCGCAGCACCCCCGCCGTGCCGAGCATCCCGGCGGCCGTCACGCCGACGCCGCCCGCGACGAGTCCGGCAACCCACACGAGCGGATCGATCGCGTACGGCACGTTGAGCACTTCCCGCGCGAGCACCCAGCCGATCGCCGATGCGCCCGACGCCGCGAACGCGCCGGCGAGCACGCCGACCACGACGAACTCCGCCGCCTGGACGAGCGCGATCTGCCGCGACCGCGCGCCGAGCGCCCGCATCAGCGCGGCCTCGCGCCAGCGTTCGTCGTGCGTCGTCTGCAGTGCCGCGAGCAGCACTAGCAGCCCGGCGCCGAGGCTGAACAGGAACAGGAATTCCACGGCGCGGACGACCTGCTCGATCATCGTCTGCACCTGGCCGAGCACGGCCGCGACGTCGATCACGAGGATGTTCGGGAAGCGCTTCACGAGACGGTCCATCAAAGCGTCGTCGCCACGCGGCAGGTGGAAGCTCGTGATGAACGTCGCCGGGAATTCCGCCAGCGCGGCCGGCGGCGCGAGCACGAAGAAGTTCGCGCGGAAGCTGTCCCACCGCACCTTCCGCAGGCTCGTGACCGGCGCCTCGAGCCGCGTCCCGGCGATGTCGTACGCGAGGACGTCGCCGACCTTCAGGCGCAGCGTCTCCGCGATGCCTGCTTCCACCGAGAACTGCGGCACGGGCTGCTCCCCGGACCACCACGCGCCGTCGACGATGGGGTTGTCGAGCCGCGGCGACGCGACCCAAGAAAGATTGAACTCGCGATCGACGAGGCGCCGCGCGCGGTCCTCGCGATAACTCGCGGCCGTCACTTCCCGGCCGTTCACCGCGACGAGCCGGCCGCGGATCATCGGATACAGCTCGGGCACGGCGCGGCGCTCCTCCGCGAAGAACGCCGACAGCGGCGCGCGCTGGTCGGGCTGCACGTTCACGAGGAAGCGGTTCGGCGCGTCCGCGGGAAGCGACGAGCGCCAGCCTTCGAGGAGGTCGCCGCGCGTGATCGACAGCAGGATCAGCGCGAGCAGTCCGGCGCCGAGCGCGACCACCTGCACGACGCTCGCGGCCGCGCGCCGCGAGAGATTCGAGAGTCCGAAGCGCCACGCGAAGCCGGCCCGCGCACCCAGCCGCGCCGCGAACCGCACGAGGACGAACGCCGCGGCCGCCGACACGATCGCCGCGACTGCGAGGCCGCCGAGCACCCACGCCGCCATCCCGGCGTCGCGCGTGTGCCAGAGGATCAGCGCGCCGATCGCGACGAAGCCGGCCGCGTGGCCGGCCCACGATCCGACGGTCGGCGCGGCGAGGTCACGGCGCAGCACCCGCAGCGTC
>CAUJJX010000154.1 GCA_963205165.1 Pseudomonadota bacterium
AGGAACTCGCTCTTCATGCGGTCGACCTCGGTCTCGCGCGTGATGTCGCGGAAGTACAGGACCTTCGATCCGCCTTCGCCGTGGCGCACGCTGTACGAGAGCACGCGTGGCTCCGGGATCGCGAGGTGGAGCAGGTGCCGCGGCTGCGCGCGGCGCGGGTCGACGTTGTCTTCCGGGGCGGGCGGATCGATCTCCAGTCCGCCGAACGGCACGGACGGCGCGGCGCGCGTGGCGAGCAGCGCGTCGAGCTGTTCGGCCGTCGCGTCGGCCACCTGGACTTCCGTCGTGCCCGTGAGCCGGGTGAAGGCCTCGTTCACGTACGTCACGCGGTTGTCGGCGCCGAGTGCGACGAAGCCGTCGGGCGACAGCGAGAAGATCGTGGCAAGGCGATCCTTGCGCTCGCGCAGTTCCGCAGCGAGCCGGCGCGTGTCGTCGAGGGCGGCGGTGTTGGCCTGGTGCAGGAACAGCAGGTCGGCGACCGGATCGTGCGGTGCGAAGTCGGACAGCGTGAGCCCGAGACGCTCGATGTCGTCGAGGCGCGTGATCCACGGCGACAGCAGCAGGAAGAAGCCGACGTCGCCCTCCGCCGGCAGGATCGAGCCGCGCAGATGGATGCGCGGTTCCGCCAGCGACTCGATGACGACGAGTCGCCCGGCCTGCTGCTTCATCTCGGCGGACGTGCCCGTGATGTGCGGGCGCGTGAACCGGAACAGCTCCGCGAAAGGCCGGCCGACTGCGTGTTCGCCGAGCACCCGGCCGATCGACAGGCCGACGGCGCGGATGCGTGTCTCGTGGTCGAGCGTCAGGTGGAACGGGAACGCCGTTGCCAGCTGCGCGGGGGTCAGGCTCGCCTGCTCGTCGGTCATCGGATCCGCCCCGGGGATCAGGGCGCCAGCGTGATGGCGAAACGTTCGCCGGGGAGGCCGTCGTCGAGACGCGGCAGCTGCTCGATCATGACCGGCGTGCCGAAGCGCGCCCCGAGCCCCTTGACGATCCCGACGAGCATCGGCGCGAGGCCGGTGCGGTCCGAGCGGTAGTGGAGCGTTGCCGAATGCGCATCGATGCGGTCGATCGACATGTACGGCATCCGCATGTCGGGAAAGGTCAGTGCGAGGCGGCCGTGCATCGCGTCGACATTCCGGAGCACTTCGAAGACGTCCGTGCCCGCGGCGCCGAGGATGTCGCCGAACCCCTTCTCCGCCGTGTAGAGCATCCAGTATTCGCCGAAGGCCTCGAGCACCTCGTCGACCTCGAGCGAGAACAGCCGGGCGGCGGCGTCGACCAGCCGGTCGGTGACCGCGTCGTCGTAGGGCTGCATGTCCATGAAGGAATCCAGGTCGACGCCTGCCAGTCGCTTGACGGCCTCCCAGGTGGCGCGGCCCCGGAGATTGGTGACCATGTCTTCCATGGCCTTGTTCACGATGCCGTACATGGGGTTTCCTTTCTGGAGGTGTCAGGCAGCTTCGGCCGATGCTTCGGCGACGTTCAGCCAGATCACGGCCGACGAGCCTTCGCCGAAGTTCGATGCGATGGTGATGCGTCCGCCGAAGATCTCGACGATCTCCTTGACGAGCACGAGGCCCAGACCGGTGCCGGGGATGTTCCCGGACGCGTCGGCGCGGTAGAAACGCTCGAAGCAGCGTGCCAGCTGCTCGGGTGTCATGCCGATGCCGTGGTCGGTCACGCGGATGCCGAACTGCCGGCCGTCGGTGCTGGTGAGCGTGTCGAGCCGGATCTCTCCGCCCCCGGGCGAGTACTTGTAGGCATTCGAGAGCAGGTTGGTCAGCGCCTGCTGGAGCTTCTCGGCGTCGACGGCACAGTGCGGCAGCGTCTCCGGGAGATCGAGCGTGACCTTCCGCGGATCGTTGGGCACGAGGAGCGCCGCGACGGTGCCCTCGATGACGGGGCGCAGCGGCTGCACGGCGATCTTGAAGTCCTTGCCCTGGCGCGCCTCGATGCGGGCGAGGTCCAGCAGCTCGTTCAGCAGGTGGATCAGCGTGCCGGCCTGGCGGTGGATCGTCGACAGCAGGTCGCGCCGGGTCTTCTCGTCGTAGTCGCGTTTCAGCAGCAGTTCTGAGAATCCGAAGACGCTCGCCATCGGTGTGCGCAGCTCGTGCGCGGCGGTCGACAGGAATTCGCTCTTCATGCGGTCGACCTCGGTCTCGCGCGTGACGTCGCGGATGTAGAGCACCTTCGACCCGCCCTCGCCGCGGCGCACGCTGCGCGTCAGCACGCGGCGTTCGGGGCGCAGCAGGTGCAGCGTGTCGGTCTTGCCGTTGCACGCGGTGTCGTCGTCGTTCGCGTCGCCGTCCTTCTGGGTCTCGAAGCAGCCGAGCTCGAAGTACGGCAGCTTCGGGTCGCAGCGATCGCGCAGCAGTTCGTCGAACAACCGCTCGCGGCGGCCGACGACCGCCTGCGGGGTGAGACCGGTCATCCGCGTGAACGCCGGGTTGATGTAGGCGACGCGTCCCTCGCGATCGAACGACACGAAACCGTCGGGCGACAGCGAGAAGATCGCGTCGAGGCGTTCCGTGCGGTCCTGGAGTTCCTCTTCCTGGCGGATGCGTTCCGTGATGTCGTTCTGCACGCCGACGTAGTGCGTCACGCGTCCGTCGGCGTCCCGGACGGGCGAGATCGACAGCTCGTTCCAGAACATCGAGCCGTCCTTGCGGTAGTTGCGCACGATGACCTGGCACTCGCGACCTTCGCGGACGGCCTCGCGCAGCTGGCCGATCGCCTCCTGGTCGCGGTCGTCGCCCTGGAGGAATCCGCAGTTCATGCCGTACACGTCGGCTGCCTGCCAGCCCGTGATGCGCTCGAAACCGGGGTTCACGTAGATGATCGGCTGGAACGGGTTCGCCATGTCCGTCACGACGACGCCGTTCTGCGTCGATTCGAGCGCGCGGTCCTTCAGTCGGACCGTGCCCTCCGCCATCTCGCGCGCCATGTCGGCGAGCACCTGTTCCGTGATGTCGCTCGCGATCCCGTCGATGCGCAGCGGCTCGCCCTGCGCATCGCGCACGATCTGCATGCGGTCCCGCAGCCAGCGCATGCCGCCGGACGGCAGCTCGATGCGGTACGTCGATTCGCACTGCCCCTCGGCGAACAGCGCCTGGAGCGAGAGGCGCACGCGCTCGCGGTCTTCCTCGTGGATGCGGTTGAACCAGACCTTCGGGCTGCCCGTGAACTCGTCGAGATTCATCTCGTACACCTTCGCGGCGGACGGGCTCACGTAGAGGATCTGCTCGCCGTCCGGCGTGACCGAATAGATCACGTCGCGGATGGAGTCGAGCACCGACTGGAGGTGCTCGGAGCTGAGGCTCTGCGTCGTGACGGCGACCTTCGGAGGTTGCGCGCCGGCGGCGGTGGTCTGGTTCGGCATCGTGCGTATCTCGTGGAGGACGGTGGGTCGTCAGGCGCTGGCCGTGATCAGTTCCTCGACCTTGTCGATGAGTTCGAGCGGGCTGAACGGCTTCACGAGATAGGCATCGCTGCCCACCTTCTGGCCGTGCTCGAGGTCGGTCTGCTGGCCACGTGCCGTCAGCAGCACGACCTTCACACCCTTCAATCGCGGATCGGCCTTGATGCGCTGGCACACCTGATAGCCGTCGAGTGCACCCGGCATCATCACGTCGAGCAGGACGAGGTCGGGACGCAGCTCGCCGGCGAGGCGCAGGCCCTCGGCGCCGTTCTCGGCCTCGTGGATCTCGACGTCACCGAACTCCAGCGTCATGCGCACGAGCTTCCGCAGGTCGGTCTGGTCCTCGACGATCAGGATCTTTCGCTTCATGTCTGTCTCCGTGCTGGGTTGCGGTTCATGTACTGGTGCGCGCCGTGCGCTGTCGCGCGAGGAGCGCGGCCATGTCGCTGGCGTAGCGCTGCGCCTGCTGCAGTTCGTGCGTGTCGTCGATCTCGGCGGGGGCGCCGGTCGGCATCTCCATCGCGAACGAGGTCGACTCGTCCGCCTCGGCACCGATGCGGATATTGCCGCCGTGCAGTTCCATGATCCGTTGCGCGAACGCGAGTCCGAGGCCGAGACCGGGTTTCGGGCCGTCCTGCTTCTTCCTGTCGGCGCCGACGGCGTCGATGAACGCGAGCGATACGCGGCCGGTGCGCTTCGGAACGACGCCCTGTCCGTGGTTGCGCAGCTTGATCAGCATGAAGTGGCTGCTCTGGTTCACTTCGAGCTCGATGTGCGACTTGCGACCGCTGTGGCGGATCGCGTTCTCCATGAGTTCCGCGAGGGCGCGCGTGATCCAGTGGGCGCTGCCGTAGATCGGCGGGAGGTCGTCGCTGAGTCCGACGGCGGAGTGCCGGATGTCGGCGGCCTCGGCGAGCGGCGACACGAGGGACCACGCGCGCTCGACGAGCTGCGGGATCTCGATGCGGTCGTTCGCGACCATCTGGTGCCGCGTCGACAGTTCGGCGAATCCGGTGAGCTTGTCGAGACGCAGCGTGAGTTCGGTGCCTGCGCGGCGCGCTTCGAGCAGCGCCTCGGTCGCGAGGGCGCGATCATCGGGCCGGGGCAGCGTTTCCAGGACCTTGGTCACGGCGCTGGTCACGGCTTCCATCGGTCCGACGAGTTCCGCGCGGACGAACTGGTAGAGGTTGCTCGTGACGTTGCGGTAGGCGGCGGCGTCGGAGTCGTCCTGCAGGAGGAGCATGAAGTCCTGGCCCGTGAAGCCGGCCATCAGCGTGGCCTCGATCGCGACGCACGCGACGCTGCCGCCCTCGAGCTTCAGGCGCATCGGGACGCGGACGTAGCCCTTCGAAAGCGCGTCGAGCTGCTGCCGCACGGTGGTCCACGGGACGTCGGCACCGGGTTCCATCCAGCACATGCGCAAGGCGGCCGGATTCGCGTAGCGCACCTTGCCCGCCGGGGACAGCATCACGACGCCCTCGGACATCGCGGCCATCAGATCCTTGATGGACGAACTCACGGGGTTTCTCCGATGCCGAGTGTCTTGCAGCGGGCGGCGACCATCGCTTCCAGGCGGTCGAACGGGATCGGCTTCGCGAGCACCGTCACGTTCTCCGGGAGTCCGCCGCGTTCGGCGATCTCCGCGGCGTCGAGGCCGGACACGACGACGAGCTGCATGGCCGCGAGTTCGGGGCGATGGGCCAGCGTGCGGAGCATCTGGAATCCGTCGATGCCCGGCATCATCAGGTCGGTGAACAGGATGTCCGGGCGTTCCTCGCCGATGCGGATCAGGCCCTCGTAGCCATTGGGCGCGAGGCGCAGCGCGATCGGCAGGTGGAAGGCGGCGAACGAGTAGCGATAGAGCGCGAGAAGCGTCGGGTCGTCTTCCACCACGAGCACCTGCAATTGCCGGTCCGCCGACGGCGACCGGGTGGGCGGACGCCGGTCGGCGATCAGGCGGTCGACGGCCGAGTTCAGCACCCGGCGATGACCGCCCGGCGTCTTCCAGGCGTCGAGGACGCCCGATTCGGTCCAGAGCTGCACTGTCCGGAGCGACACGCCGAGCCGGCGGGCCGCTTCGCGGGTCGTGCAGGTGTCGGAGGCATTCGCGGTAGTCATGGTCACCTTTACGGATTCGTTTTTACTATATTTAGCATTTTTATCATTTTGTGGACGAATGCAAGCCCCGGATGCAATTTTCCGGCGGACGTGCTTCGGGCGCTTCGGGGATCAGAGCCCGCGGATGCGGGTCAGGAGGGCGGTGGTCGAGCGTTCGTGCTCGAAGGCGATGGAGTGGACGCTGCCGCCCCATGCCTTCACTTCGGGAGCGCCGACGATCCGGTCGACGGTCCAGTCGCCGCCCTTCACGAGCACGTCCGGGCGGACGGCCAGGATGGCGTCGATGGGCGTGTCGGCGTCGAACGACGTGACGAGGTCGACGCATTCGAGGGCCGCCAGGACGGCCATGCGGTCTTCGAGCGTGTTGACCGGGCGGTCGTCGCCCTTGCCGAGCCGGCGCACGGAGGCGTCGGTGTTGAGCGCGACGACGAGGCTCGCACCGAGGGCGCGGGCGCGGGCGAGGTAGGTGACGTGGCCGCGATGGAGAATGTCGAACACCCCGTTCGTGAACACGACCGGCCGCGGCAGCGCGGCTGCGCGCCGGGCCGCGTCGCCGGGCGTGCAGAGCTTGCGTTCGAAATGCGGCGCGGGAAGCGTGGCCAAGGCCGCCGTGCCGGTCAGGCCGTCTGCGGTTCGGTCTGCAGGGACTTCGCGAGTTCCTTGCGGTACCGGTTCAGTTCCTGGACGTTCGCGATCGTGCGGTTGAACAGGAGCGAGAGGTTCGTGAGGATCATCCCGACGACCTTGGCTTCCCATTCCTTGCCGAAGCGGATCTGCTCGTCGAGCCAGCGTTCGAGCCATTCCGGATCGGGCAGGTGCGACTGCACCGTGTCGTTCGGGAACATCGCCTGGTTCACGTGCAGGTTCGTCGGGTGCAGCGCCTTCTTGCTGCGCGCCGAGCTGGCCATGAGCATGCCGATGCGGGCGAACGCCGCGCGGGCCTCGTCGCCGAAGCGGTCGATCATGCGGCGCATGTACTGGAGGTAGGCGCCGGCGTGGCGGGCCTCGTCGCGCGAGACGAGCTTGTAGATGTGCTGGATCACGGGCTCCGTGTGCCACTCGGCGGCGCAGCGGTACCAGTGGTTCAGGCGGATCTCGCCGCAGAAGTGGAGCATCAGCGTTTCCTGCGCGGGCGCCGGGTCGAACGTGAAGCGCACGGCGTGGAGTTCTGCCTCGGTGGGCACGAGCTCGGGGCGGAAGCGCCGCAGGTACTCCATCAGCACGAGGGAGTGCTTCTGCTCCTCGAAGAACCAGACCGACATGAAGGCCGAGAAGTCGCTGTCGTCGACGTTGTCGCGCAGGAACATCTCGGTCGCCGGCAGCGCCGCCCATTCGGTGATCGCGTTCATCTTGATCGTCGTCGCCTGCTCGTCCGTGAGCAGGGAGGCGTCGAAGGTGTCCCACGGAATGTCGGTGTCCATGTTCCAGCGAACGCGTTCGAGCGACTTGAAGAGTTCCGGGTAGAGCATGCAATCACCTCGAGCTTGTCCGACGCTGTGCGGCGATGTGCCGGGTCGGACAGGAAATTGAAACGGTGAAACGGGGATGTCGGCGGCAGCCGTCTGCACTGTACGTCGTCGATGGTTGCGTGCGCGTGAATGCGGCACGCAGTTCGTTGATGGTTCGGTCGGCAGGGTCGTCCGGGTTCCGGTGTGTCGGGGCCAGGCGGGACCCCGCGGGACCGCAGTCCGGTGCCGCTCCGTGACGCGCGAGTATAGCAGCGCCGATCTGGATGCCATCGCCGGGGGCGCTCGCGCGGGCGTGACCGGAAGGGGCATCCGGGCACGTCCGGGTGCTGGTCGGCGATCGGTGCCGATGGTTCGCGTCAGGCGCGAGGATGCGCCGCGCGCCATTCGGTGACGAGTTGCGGGAGCTGATCGAGCGATCGCACGAGCACGACGCCATCGATCGACCGGCGCAGGCGCCGGATGCAGCTGCCGCCCGCCCAGATCTCGACGTCGCGCGGGATGCTCGCGCGCAGCTCGCGCAGTCCGGCCGCGGCCTGACGGTCCGGGAATGCTGCGCTGAACGACAACGCCACGACGTTCACGCGGTGGGCGCCGACGGCGCGCGCGATCTCGGCACCCGGCGTCTCGGTGCCGAGCGGGATGCAGGTTGCCCCGTCGACGACGAGCAGCGACTCGACCATCAGCATGCCGAGCCGGTGCTGTTCCGACGGGAACGTCGTCAGCAGGATGCGCGGTGCCTTGCTGTGGCCCTGGGCCGACGCGATCGCGTTGCGCAGCACGCCCTGGATCTGCTCGGTGTAGAGGTGCTCCTCGAAGACCGCGAACTCGCCGCGGACCCACGCGTCGCCGACGGCCACCGTCAGCGGGCCGACGGTGTCGGTCACGAATCGCTGGAGCCCCTGCCGCATCAGCATCTGTCCGAGCCGCTGCCGGAGTTCGGGGAGCTGGTGCGCGCGGATCAGTTCGAGGATCGCCTCGATCTCGTCGTCGTGGCCGGCACGGTTCGTCGCCGATGCCGCGAGTGCGTCGAGATCGGCGGGCGCCATCCCGATGATCTTGCCCGGGCGGAAGCCGCGGTCCATCAGGCGCTTCACGGTGCGCAGCTTCGCGACCTGGTCGGGTGGGTAGATCCGCTCGCCGTGGTCGTCGCGGAGCGGCTGCGGGAACGCGTAGCGGCGTTCCCACATCCGCAGGACGTCCTTCGACAAACCGGTGTCGCGTTCGACCGCTCCGATGGACAGCAGGAGCGCGCGCTCGCCGCCGGCGCGCGGCGACTCCGCCCTCGGAGGATGGGTATTTTCGGAGGAAATTTCCATGAAATCGGTCCGGGCGCCTTGCGCAGTCGGTCGGTGAAAATGTCCAGCCAAACGGTTTGACAATCGTTTGACGCCTGATTATGGTAGGCCCTCGAAGCCACTTTGACTAGGACAAACTCCATGAACAGCGTCGCTGCTCGATCCGTGTCCCGTGCCGTGACTCCCCGACTGTCCGGCCTGCTCGTCGCTGCGCTGTGCGTCGTGACGCCCGCTGCCAGTCAAGCCGGCGTGGACGGCGCTGCCCACATGTCCGGTCCGATCGCGGCCCGCGCCAAGTTCATGGCGGCCAATGAACTCATTGCGACAACGATTGTCTTGGACAAAGCGCCGATTCAGAAGGTGGATGGCGACTCGTTGGAGGTGGGTGCCGCACTGACGACCTACCTCGAACTGCACGGTCGTGCGCTCGACGCCGCCCGCGCGACGCTGATGCCCCTGATGGTGCCGGTCCCGCAGTAACGATCGCTCGTGCCCGGCCCCTCGCGGACCGGGTGACCGTCTTCAGGTCGCAGGCACGTCTCCCGACAACCGTGCGCCACCCCCGTGCGGGTCGCCTGCGACCTGACCTCCACAGACCAGATGAAGACGAGACCATGAACGCCCCAGAACGCCTGCCGCTGCCCGATATCCAGTCCATCTTCGACACCCGTGCCGTCGCCATCGACGAGGTCGGCATCCGTGGCCTCGTCCATCCGCTGAAGGTCCGCACGGCCGGCGGCGCCGTCGTGCACACCGTCGTGAAGGCCGACATGTTCGTCGGGCTGCCGCACGACGCGAAGGGCACGCACATGTCGCGATTCATCGAAGTGCTCCAGGCCCATGACGACGCGCTCGACGTCGCGGGCCTCCGCGCGCTGTTCGACCGGATGCTCGCCCGGCTCGACGCACGGAGCGGGGTGATCGATCTCGCCTTCCCGTACTTCATCCGCAAGACGGCGCCGGTGTCCGGCGTCGAGAGCCTCCTCGACTACCAGGTCCGGCTGCGCGCGCATCGCGTCGAGCACGGCGACGTCGTCGTCACGATGACGGTCGCGGCACCCGTCACGAGCCTGTGCCCGTGCTCCAAGGAGATCTCGGACTACGGCGCGCACAACCAGCGCTCGATCATCACGATCACCGCCGAGCTCGCAGGCGACATCTCCATCGAGGAGCTCGTGACCGTCGCCGAGCAGGAAGCCTCGTGCGAAGTGTTCGGTCTGCTGAAGCGCCCCGACGAGAAGTGGGTCACCGAGCGCGCGTACGACAACCCGAAGTTCGTGGAAGACCTCGTGCGCGACATCGCGCTGCGCCTCAAGACCGACGAACGCATCGCCGCGTACGTGATCGAGTCCGAGAACTTCGAGTCGATCCACAACCACTCCGCCTACGCCCTGATCCGGCACGACAAGCGCGGTGAACCCGCGTTCCGACGGAGCTGACCGAATGCGCATCGCCGTGATCGGCGGCGGGGTCTCCGGACTCTCCGCCGCGTGGGCGCTTTCGCGCCGGCACCACGTGACGCTGTTCGAGGCCGACGCCCGGCCCGGCGGTCACACGCACACCGTCGATGTCGAGGTGGACGGATGGCAGTTCCCCGTCGACACCGGCTTCCTCGTGTTCAACGAGCGCACGTATCCGAATCTCTGCGCGCTCTTCGATCATCTCGGCGTCGCATCGGTCGCGTCCGAGATGTCGTTTTCGGTGCGCGTCGACGAACGTCGCCTCGAATGGGCCGGCAGCAGTCTCGCGACGGTCTTCGCCCAGAAGCGCAATCTCGTGAAGCCCGAGTTCTGGGGAATGCTGAAGGACATCCTCCGGTTCAACCGCGAGGCCACGGCGCGCGTCGCGGCAGGCGTCACCGGTGACGAGTCCATCGGGCAGTTCCTCGAGGCCGGACGCTACGGGCGCGCCTTCCGCGACTGGTACCTGCTGCCGATGAGCGCGGCGATCTGGTCGTGCCCGACTGCGTGGATGCTCGACTACCCGGCCGACACCTTCCTGCGCTTCTGCCACAACCACGGGCTGCTCCAGGTGAGCGACCGTCCCGCGTGGCGCACCGTGCTCGGGGGCGGACGCGAATACGTGAAGCGCCTGCTCGAGGGCGTCTCCGAGGTCCGGCTGGGCGAGCCGGTGTCGCGGGTGCTGCGGCGCGAGTCCGGCGTGATCGTGCATTCGCCGACCGGCGAACACGCGTTCGACCACGTGATCCTCGCGAGCCACAGCGACCAGTCGCTCGCGCTCCTCGCGGATGCCGACGACGACGAACGCGCCGTCCTTTCGCGCGTGCGCTACCAGGACAACGACGCGTGGCTGCACACCGACCACCGGCTCCTGCCGCGCAAACGCGATGCGTGGTCCGCCTGGAATTACGTCACCGGGACCGCCGGTGCGGACGGTCGTCCCGTGTCGGTCAGCTACCTCCTCAACCGACTGCAGCCGCTGCCGTGCGAGACACCCGTGATCGTCACGCTGAACCCCGTGCGCGAGCCGCGGCCGGAGACCGTGATCCGCCGGATCACGTACGCGCATCCGATCTTCGATGCGCCCGCGATCGCCGCACAGCAGGCGCTGCCCGGCATCCAGGGACGTCGCCGGACGTGGTTCTGCGGCGCCTGGACCGGCTACGGATTTCACGAGGACGGCCTGCGGTCGGCGCTCGCCGTGGTGAACGCGCTCGGCGTCGAACTGCCGTGGCAGGCGCAGGCCGCGGCGGCATGAGCGCGCTGCCAGCGGGCGCAGCGCTCCTGATCCGCGGACGCGTGATGCACGCGCGTCTGCGGCCGAAGCTGAACCGCTTCTCGTATCGCGTCTTCTGCCTGCGGCTGCGTGTGCGCGACGTCGACGCCGCGCCGGAGCGCATCGCGCTCGACCGGTTCGGACTCACGAGCTTCCGTCGATGCGACCACGGTGCGCGCGACGGCGGTGCGCTCGAGCCCTGGATCCGGGGACTCCTCGCGGACGAGGGCATCGAAGGTGTCGACGGCGACATCTGGCTTCAGGCCTTCCCGCGCGTGCTCGGCTACGTCTTCAACCCGGTGAGTTTCTGGCTCTGCCACGACCGCGCCGGCGGCCTGCGCGCCGTGCTCTGCGAGGTGAACAACACCTTCGGCGATCGCCACAACTATCTGCTCGCGCACGACGACGGACGCGTGCTCGCACCGGACGACCAGCTCGTGGCGCGGAAGGTGTTCCACGTGTCGCCGTTCTGCGCGGTCGCGGGCGAGTACCGCTTCCAGTTCGACCCTGCGCCGGCGGCGTCCCGCATGCGCATCGACTACGACGACGGGGACGGTACACTCCTCGTCACGTCGATCTCCGGCCGGGCGGAGCCGCTCACCGGTTCGGCGATCGTTCGCTGCTTCTTCGCATATCCGTGGATGACGCTGGGGGTGATCGCCCGCATCCACTGGCAGGCACTGCGACTGTGGTCGAAGGGACTTCCCTTCCATCCCCGTCCGCTGCCTCCCGTCCGGGAGACGACGCGATGAAACCGGACGACATGCCTGCCCTCACATACCGCATTCCCGCACCACCCAGGGCCCGCGCCGCCCGCCGACTGTTCAGGTTCCTGCAGCGCCTCCGCGCCGGGCGCCTCGACCTCGTCGGGCCGGACGGCATCCCGCGCACGTTCGCCTCCGGGATGCCCGGTCCGCACGCGCTGCTGCGCCTGGAAGACTGGGACGTCTGCGCCGACATCCTGCGGTCCGGCGACATCGGATTCGCCGAGAGCTTCATGGCCGGCCGCTGGCAGACGCCCGACCTGACGGCACTGCTGGAACTCGCCGCGACGAACCACGCCGCCATCGCGCGGCTCGTCTACGGACGCTGGTGGGGTTCGCTCGCCTACCGCCTGCGTCACCTGCTGCGTTCCAATCGTCGCGCCCAGGCCCGCCGCAACATCCACGCGCACTACGACCTCGGCAACGACTTCTACCGGCTCTGGCTCGACGGCTCGATGACCTACTCGGCCGGCCTCTTCGAAGGCGACCATCGACGCTCCCTCGAACAGGCGCAGGCCGCGAAGTACGAGCGGATCTGCCGCCAGCTCGCGCTCGGCCCCGCGCACCGCGTGCTCGAGATCGGCTGCGGCTGGGGCGGGTTCGCCGAGTACGCCGCGCGCACCCGCGGCTGCCGCGTCCACGGCGTCACGCTGTCCACCGAGCAGCTCGCGTTCGCGGAGAAACGCATCGACGCGGCGGGGCTTTCGCTCCTCGCGACCTTCGAGCTGATCGACTATCGCGACGTCGAGGGCAGCTTCGACCACATCGTCTCGATCGAGATGTTCGAGGCCGTCGGCGAGCACTACTGGCCCGACTACTTCCGGCAGCTCCACGCGCGCCTGAAGCGCGGCGGACGTGCGATCGTCCAGACCATCGTGATCGCCGACGCACTCTTCGAGCGCTACCGCAGCGGCACCGACTTCATCCAGCAGTACGTGTTCCCCGGCGGGATGCTGCCCACCGAGACGCTGTTCCGCGACCACGCCTTCCGCGAAGGGCTCGCCGTCGTCGACGTGTCGGCCTTCGGTTTCGACTACGCCGAGACGCTGCGGCGCTGGCGCCGCAAGTTCAACTTCCGCGTGCCCGACGTGAACGCCCTCGGCTTCGACGATCGCTTCGTGCGCCTCTGGAATTTCTACCTCGCGTACTGCGAGGCCGCGTTCCGCGCCCGCACGATCGACGTGCAGCAGATCGAGCTGAAGCGTGCCTAGGATCGGCCACCTGCTGCTGCTCGCCGTGCTGCTCTGCGCGCCGGGTGTTCACGCGAATCCGCCGTCGTTCGCCGAACTCGCGACGGCCGGCGGCGAACCCCGGCAGCTCGGCCAGGGGCGCATGCGCTGGTTCGGGCTCGCGCTGTACGACGCGACGCTCTGGGTCGGCGGCGATCACCGCCACGGCGGTGAGCCGGACGACTGGCGCTGGGACCATCCGTTCGCACTCGACCTGCGCTACGCCCGCGATTTCAAGGGCCGGAAGCTGGCGGATGCCAGCGTCGACGAGATCCGCCGGCTCGGCCTCGCCGACGGCGCGAAGCTCGACGCGTGGCGCGCGCACATGGTCGCGGCCTTTCCGGACGTGAAGAAGGGCGAGCGCATCACGGGCGTCTTCCGCCCGGGCATCGGCGCGGAGTTCTTTCATCAGGATCGCTCGACGGGCCTCGTGCGCGACCCGGAATTCGCCCGCGCCTTCTTCTCGATCTGGCTCGACGCACGCACGCGCGAACCGAAACTCCGCGCGGCGCTGCTGGGCGCCCGATGACCGGCACGACGCTCGGCCCGCGCGCGCTCGTCGCGTACGCGGCGTTCGCACTGCCGCTCGCGATGGCCGCGCTGCCGGTCTACGTGCACGTACCGAAGTTCTACGCGGAACACCTCGGACTCTCGCTCACGACCGTCGGCGTCGTCCTGCTCGTCGCACGGCTGCTCGACGCCTTCCAGGACCCGTTCATCGGGTGGTGGACCGACCGTCGCGCCGCCACCGGCGCCGGCCGGCAAGGCTTCATCGTCGCTGCCGCGCTGCTGCTCGGGGTCGGCGTGCTTGCGCTGTTCCACCCACCGCGCGTCGGCGAATTCGCGCTGACGGCGTGGCTCTGCGGCGCGCTCGCCGTCACGTATCTCGGCTTCAGCCTCGGCACCATCGCGTACTTCGCGCAGGGCGCCGAACTGTCGACCGACTATCACGAGCGGACCCGCGTGACGGCGGCGCGCGGCGCGGCCGGCGTCGTCGGCGTGCTGGCCGCGGCCGTGCTGCCCGAGGTGCTGGCGGGCGAGGGCACGCACGCCTCCGGGCTGCGCAGCTTCAGCGTGGTGTTCGTGCCGATCCTGCTGGCCGGCGCGGGGATCACGCTGTTCCTCGCGCCGCGGCCCGCGCTGCGTCCGGCGACGCCCACGCCGCTGTCGCAGCTCTTCGCGCCGCTCGCGAATCCGGCCTTCCGCTGGCTGCTCGCGGTGTTCGTCGTGAGCGGCATCGCGGCCGCGATCCCGGCGACGCTGATCCTGTTCTTCGTCCAGGACGTCCTCGCACAATCCGCGCTCGAAGGCATGTTCCTCGGCATCTACTTCGTGTTCGGCGCGCTCGGCATGCCGCTGTGGGTGAAGGCTTCGCGCGCGTTCGGGAAGAAGCGCGTCTGGATGGCCGGCATGTGCGCGAGCGTCGCGGCGTTCGCGTGGGCCTTCGTGCTCGGCCCCGGCGACGGACTCGCGTTCGCGATGGTCTGCGCGGTGTCCGGGCTGGCGTACGGCGCGCAGCTCGCGCTCCCGCCGTCGCTCCTCGCGGACGTCATCGACCATGACACCGCCGGCCGCGCGGAGGGTGCGTACTTCGGCTTCTGGCAGCTCGCAGAGAAACTGAACCTCGCGCTCGCCGCGGGTTTCGCCCTGCCGTTGCTGGGGATCGCCGGTTATCGCCCCGGCACGCCGCAGCCGCCGATGGGCGACCTCGCGGCCGTCTATGCCCTCGTGCCATGCCTGCTGCAACTCGGCGCCATCGCACTCCTGGGGCTCGCGCCCGTCGATCGCGCGCTGCCTCCTCGTACCGTCACCGGAGTCCGTCCATGAAGCGCCGCTCGCTGCTCGCAATCCTCGCCGTGTTCCTGTTCGGTTGTTCCACCGTCGACATCGGCGACTTCCGCGCCGAGAAGCCCGTGCTCGACCTGCGTGCCTATTTCGACGGCACCGTCGACGCGTGGGGCATCGTCCGCAATCGCGACGGCACCATCTCGCAGCGCTTCACCGTCGTGATCCAGTCGAACTGGCAGGGCGACACCGGGACGCTCGACGAAACGTTCACGTACTCGGACGGTCACACGCAGAAGCGCGTCTGGACGCTCGTGAAGAACGGCGACCGCTACGTCGGACGCGCTGCCGATGTCGTCGGCGATGCGCTGGGCGAGGCGGCCGGCAACGCGTTCCGGTTCCGCTACGTGCTCGACTATCCGCGCGGCGACAGCACCGTCCACCTGAACGTCGACGACTGGATGTACCTCATGGACGACCGCACGCTGCTCAATCGCTCGACGATCTCGAAGTTCGGCTTCGAGATCGCGCAGGTCACGATCAGCTTCCGCAAGAGAGACTAGGGCCTGTTAACACTACGGATGCCAGTGCGAATGGCCGTATCGACGTGCAGGGCAAGACGGACGACGCCGCCCGGACTGGACGTCCGGGCAAGGAGGACAACGCCGCCATGCGCGTCGACACGTCCATTCCCTTCGGGTTGCCTGCGTGGACGCCCCGATCCGCGTTGCACGCGAAGCTCGTGCTCTCTCGCGCCGGGTGTCCAACCCGGTTTGCGCCTTGCTCGAAGCGTTCGCGCAGGCAACGCATCTGGCATCCGTAGTGTTAACAGGCCCTGACCTCATGTCTCTGAACATTCCCCTCCGCGACTGGCGCGATCGCCGCGTCTGGATCGTCGGTGCCTCGACCGGCATCGGCGCCGCGCTCGCCGAGGCGCTGATCGACCGCGGTGCGCGCGTCGCGCTGTCGGCCCGCAAGCGCGATCCGCTCGACGCGATCGCCGCCCGCAGCGGACGCTCCGTCGTCGTCCCGCTCGATGTCACCGACGCCGCCGCGGTGACGGCCGCGCACGACGCCCTCGTCGACCGCTGGGGCGCCATCGACGACGTGCTGTTCGTCGCCGGCAGCTACCGCGCGATGCGCGCCTGGGAACTCGATGCCTCGGCCGTCGATTCGCTCTTCGACGTGAACGTGCAGGGTGCCGTGCGTGTCGTCGCCGCGGTGCTCCCCGACTTCCTCCGGCGCGGCACCGGCCGCATCGCGATCGTCGCGAGCGTCGCGGGCTATCGCGGGTTGCCGAAGGCGCTCGCGTACGGTCCGACGAAGGCCGCGCTCATCAACTTCGCGGAAGGGCTCCACTTCGATCTCGCGCCGAAGGGCATTGCCGTCCACATCGTGAACCCCGGGTTCGTGCGCACGCCGCTCACCGACGGCAATGACTTCCGGATGCCCGCGCTCATCGAGCCCGCCGAGGCCGCCGCCCTCACGCTGCGGGGCATGGAGCGCGGCGATTTCGAGATCCACTATCCGAAGCGCTTCACGCGCTGGATGAAGTGGCTTCGCGTGCTGCCGTACCGGTGGTTCTTCCCGCTGGCCCACCGGATGACGGGGCTCTGACCATGGACGTCGACGGCATCGTCCGCCACTTCGAGACGCTCACGCCGGATTCGGCGCGCGAACTGGCGCGCATCTACGCCGAAGACGCGACGTTCCGGGATCCGTTCAACGAGGTGCGGGGCGTGCCCGCGATCGAGGCGATCTTCGCGAAGATGTTCGAGGGGCTCCACGAGCCGCGCTTCACGGTCGTCCGGCGCATCGTCGACGGACCCCATGTCGTGCTCATCTGGGACTTCGATTTCCGCATGCGGAAGTTCCGGCCGACGCAGCCGTGGCGCTTCCACGGCGCGAGTCATCTCGAACTGGCGGGCGACGGACGCATCGCCACGCACCGCGACTACTGGGACACCGCCGAGGAGCTGTACGCGAAGCTGCCCGTCCTCGGCGCGCTGATGCGCTTTCTCAAGCGGAATCTCGCGTGAGCGGCCGCGAGCATTCATCCGGGCCACGGAGCCGGCGCGCGAATCGCCGTCCGCACCGGACCCGCAACCTGCCGGCCGCGCCGGCCCTGAACTGAAATCCATGAAATCCCTCGACCGCGCCCTCGTCTGGTTCCGCCGCGATCTCCGGGCCGACGACAACGCCGCGCTGTACCACGCGCTCCGCGATGCGCGCGCCGTGTTCTGCGTGTTCGTCTTCGATACCGGGATCCTCGATGCGCTGCCGAGCCGTGCCGACCGTCGCGTCGAATTCATCTGGCACGCCGTCGCCGAGCTGAAGGCGACGCTCGAAGCGCGCGGCGGCGGACTCGCCGTACTCCACGGACGCGCTCGCGACGTGATCCCCGAGCACGCCCGCGCGCTCGGTGTCGATGCCGTCTTCACGAATCGCGACTACGAACCGCAGGCGATCGAACGCGACGCCGCCGTCGAGTCCGCGCTCGTGGCGGACGGTCGCCGGCTGCACACCTTCAAGGACCACGTGATCTGCGAGCGCGACGAAGTGCTGACGCAGTCGCGCGCGCCGTACTCCGTCTTCACGCCGTACCGCAACGCGTGGCTGAAGCGCGTCGACGAATTCTTCCTGAAGAGCTATCCCGTCGATCGCCACGTGGCGGCGCTCGCGCCCGATGCGGGTCGCGCAATGCCCACGCTCGAATCGCTGGGCTTCGAACCGACGAACCTCACGAAGCTGCCGATCCCGCTGGGCGCATCGGGTGCGCGATCGATGTTCGACGAGTTCCTGCGGCGCATCGACCGCTATCGCGACACGCGCGACTTTCCGGCGATGCGTGGTCCGTCGTACCTGTCGGTGCACCTGCGCTTCGGCACGATCTCCATCCGGGAACTCGCGCGCGCGGCGCACGCCCGGGCCACCGAAGGCGCCGACACGTGGCTGTCCGAACTCGTCTGGCGCGACTTCTACTTCCAGATCCTGTGGCACTACCCGCATGTCGTCGGCGGCAGCTTCAAGCGCGAATACGACGCGCTGAAGTTCCCCGATCGCGACGATCTGTTCGCGGCGTGGTGCGAGGGCCGGACGGGCTATCCGCTCGTCGATGCCGCCATGCGCCAGCTCGTGACGACGGGCTACATGCACAACCGCCTGCGCATGGTCGCGGCGTCGTTCCTCGTGAAGGATCTGCTGGTCGACTGGCGCCGCGGCGAGCGCTTCTTCGCGGAACATCTGAACGACTTCGACCTGTCGGCGAACAACGGGGGCTGGCAGTGGGCCGCGTCGACGGGCTGCGATGCGCAGCCTTACTTCCGGATCTTCAATCCGGTGACGCAGTCGGAGAAGTTCGACGCCGAGGGGAAGTTCATCCGGCTCTACGTGCCGGAACTCGCGCGCGTGCCGACGAAGTAC
>CAUJJX010000155.1 GCA_963205165.1 Pseudomonadota bacterium
CCGGGCCGGCCGCACCCTCGGCGGCGTCGTGCTCGCGACCGGCGTGCTCGGCGTCGACACGACCCGCACCACGGCCTTCCAGGTCTTCGCGCTCGCCACCGCGCTGCTCGTCTGCGCGTGGCTGCCGTCGTGGCGCTGGCGACCGAAGGTGCGCATCACGCGCGTCCTGCCGGATGTCGCCACCGCGGGCGTGCCGCTGGCGTATCGCATCCGGCTCGAACCCGCCGACGTCGCGCGCCGCGGCGATCTCGTGCTGCTCGACGAACTCGCCGAGCGTTTCCCCGATCGCGAAGAACTCCGGCGCGCGCCCGCCGTCGCGACGACGAACGCCTTCGACCGCCGGGTCGGCTATCCGCGCTGGATCGCGCTGCTCGCGCGCAATCGCGGCGGCAGCATCGCGCCGACGCCGGTGCCGCGACCGGCCGGCACGTCGATGATCGAGACCGCGATCCGCTTCGTGCCGCTGCGGCGCGGCTGGATCCGGTTCGAGGCCGTGCGACTGCTGCGGCCCGATCCGCTCGGACTCGTCCACGCGATCGCGACGCAGCCGGTACCCGCGTCGCTGCTGGTACTGCCGCCGGTGCATCCGGTCCCCGCGATCCGTCACGACGGCGGACGTCGCCATCGACCCGCCGGCGCGCAGCTGGTCCCGCAGGTCGGCGAGAGCCAGGAGTTCCTGCAGCTGCGCGACTACCGGCCCGGAGATCCGATGCGGCGCATCCACTGGCCGAGTTCCGCGCGCACCGGCCGGCTCGTCGTGAAGGAAACCGGCGAGGAGTACTTCGCGCGCATCGCGCTCGTCGTCGACACGTTTGTCGCGCCGGCGCACGAGGCGCGGCTGGAAGCGGTCGTCACGGCCGCCGCGTCGGTCGCGGCGGGATTGCGACTCGGTGACGGACTCCTCGACCTGATGTTCGTCGAGGACCGTGTCGTCACGGCGACGGTCGGTCGCGACGACGCGGGCCGCGGGATCCTGCTGCGCGCGCTGGCGGTGCTCGAGCCGGCCACCGCGACCGACTTCGCGACGCTCGCGAACGGGGTCCTCGAACGCGCGGCGGCGTGCTCCGCGTGCGTGCACGTGGTCCTCGACTGGGACGAACCGCGGGCGGCGCTCGTCCGCGGCCTGCACGCACTCGGCATCGCGCAGATCGTGCTCGTCGCCGGCGACATCCCCGGCGCGCAGACGGCGGAGGGCGTGCCGCTGCATCGCCTCGATCCGGATGACCTCGCGGGCTCGCTCGCGGCGATGCCGGTGCAATGCCGATGATGCCGACCGTGCTGCTCGCCGCCGCGGCGTTCTGGGGCGCCGCCACGGGACGTCCGGTCGCGGCGCTGCTGCTCGCTGTCGTCGTCGAGGGCGTGCGGCTCGTCACCGCGCGCTGGGAATTCGGGCGGAAGGAGTTCGAGCGCGTCGCGGACCTCGTATCCGTCGCGCTCGTCGTGCTCCTCGCGTGGCAGTGGTTCGGCAGCCGCCACGCCGGCGAGGCGATCGTCGCGACGTTCACGTGGCTGCCGTGGATCCTCGCGCCGCTCGTCGCGATGCAGCGCCTCGATGCGGTCGGCGCCGTGCCCTTGACCGCTTTCTTCTGGTCGATGCGCGGCGCACGGATGCCGACGGACGAGGATCGGCGCATCGACCTGGCCCCGCCGTTCGCGTGGGTCTGCATCGTGTCGGGGGCGTGCGCGAATCCGCGCGGGCCCTGGATCGCGGCGGCGGGCGTGTTCGTCGTCGGCTGGCTGCTGTGGTCCGCGCGCGGCGCGGGTCGGCGTCCGTTCGTGTGGGCCGCGACCTTCGCCGTCGCACTCGGTGTCGCGTTCGCGCTGCAGGCCGGCATGGTCCGGTTGCAGGCGACGATCGAGGCCGGCGTGATGGAGGCGATCCGCGCGCGGCTCTCCGGCCGGTTCGACGGGACGCGCACGCACACCGCGATCGGCGAGCTCGGCGATCTGAAGCTGTCCGGTCGCGTGCTGTTCCGCGTGAGCGGTGCGGCGGCGCCACCGGCACGGTTGCGCGATGGTGCGTTCGACACGTTCGCGCACGACACGTGGTTCGCGAGCCGCGGTGGCTTCGAGGTCCTGCATCCGGAAGGCAATGCGAACTGGCCGCTCGCCGCGGGTGTGCCTGCGTCGGCATGGCAGCTCTCGGTGTGGCTGTCGCGAGGACGCGCGGTGCTGCCACTCCCCGCCGGCACGGTGCGGCTCGACGATCTCAACGTCGGCCGCGTCGAGGCGAATCCGCTCGGGACGCTGCGCGTCGCCGACGGTCCGGGCCTCGCGGTCTTCACGGCACGCGTCGCGGAATCCGCTGGGCGGACCGTCGCCCCCGGACCGGCGGACCTCGTCGTCCCGTCCGCGATCCGGCCTGCGCTGGATGCGACGATCGCCCGCGCAGGACTCGCCGGGCGCGATGCACGGTCCGCGGCGGCACGCATCGGAGCGTTCTTCGCGTCCGACTACACGTACACGACGCGCCTCGATGCGGGCGATGGCGAGCGCCGCTCGCTCGCACGCTTCCTCGTGTCCGACCGGCGCGGGCACTGCGAGTACTTCGCGTCGGCGACGACGCTGTTGCTGCGACGGCTCGGCGTGCCGGCGCGCTACGCGACGGGTTACGTCGTCCACGAATGGAGCGTGCTGGAACAGGCCTACGTCGTCCGGGCGCGCGACGCCCACGCGTGGACGCTCGCGTGGATCGACGGTGACTGGCGCGAGATCGACGCGACGCCGCCCGGGTGGGTGGAGGAGGAGTCCGCGGCCGCGTCGTCGTTCGAGACCGTCGGGGACGCCTTCTCGTGGTTCGCGCACCGGTTCGCGGCGTGGCGCGATCGCGCCGTCGCGGACGAGGAGGGCGCGAGTCCGTGGTGGCTGCTCGTGATCCTGCCGCTCGCGGGCTGGGTCGGCTGGGGCGTGGCGCGGCGCAGCCGGCGGAAGTCGTCTTCGGAAGCGGAGCGGCCGGTGCCGGTCGATCCGGCGATGGCCGCACTGATCGAGCAGCTCGCGAAGACGGGGGTCGAACGCCCCGTCGGAATGCCGCTGTCGGTCTGGCTGTCGTCGTTGCCGTGGGACGCCGAGGCGCAACCGGTCGTGGTCCGGGTGGCGCGGCACTACCGGCGCTCGCGCTTCGATCCGGTCGAGCCGGACGCGGCGGAATCCGAAGTATTGCGCGCGGACGTGGCGTGGCTTCGGGGGTGGATCACGCGGCGACCGCCCGCGCGGGAGGCGGGCGGCGCGCGATCCGGACCGGACCCTTGAACGCTGTGTTCGCGGCGTCGAGGGTCCGGGGAGGTTACGGACGTTCCATCTTGCAGGTGGTCGGCAGCACGGTGTTCTTCGACTCGATGCGGGTATCGGTGCGGAAGCCGTAGCCCGATCGATCGACCTCGAGCTTCGTCGCCTTGCCGTCGATCCTGGCGAACGTCGAGATGTAGATCGGCTGGATCAGCTGGTGGTTGTCGGCACGCATCGTCACCTCGCCGGTGTCGGCCTGGAACTTCATGCCTTCCATCGCGCGGGCCACGGGCAGCGGATCGATCGACTTCGCGGCTTCCATCGCCTTGACGAGCATCTCGAGGACGTTCGACAGGTTGAAGAAGTAGTCGTCCTTCGCGTTCTTGTAGCGCTCGCGGTAGGCCGCGTGGATCTTCGCGGCGTGCGGCGTGCCGACGTTGGCGTGCCACGCGCTCACCATCTTGACGTGGCCGACGCCCGATTCGCCGATCGCGGGCGGCGTGCCGGTGACGCCGCCGTAGTACGTGTAGTACTCGACGGCGAGGCCGGCTTCCTTGCTGGCCTTCACGAGGAGCGCGAGGTCGTTGCCCCAGTTGCCGGTGATCACGGCCTGCGCGCCGGACGCCTTGATCTTGGAGATGTAGGGCGCGAAGTCCTTCACCTTGCCGAGCGGATGCAGGTCGTCGCCGACGATCTGGATGTCCGGGCGCCGCTTCGGGAGCATCGCCTTCGCGGCGCGCGAGACGGCCTGGCCGAACGCGTAGTCCTGGTTCAGGAGGTAGACCTTCGAGAGGGCCTTGTTCTCGGCGATCGCCTCGACGATCCCGGCCATCTTCATGTCGGCGTCGGCATCGAAGCGGAAATGGAAGAACGTGCACTTCTCGTTGGTCAGCGCGGGGTCGACGGCGGCGTAGTTGAGGTACAGCACGGCCTGGTCGGGGTTGCGCTTGTTGTGCTTGTCGAGCGTATCGACGAGGGCGTGCGCGACGTTCGAACCGTTGCCCTGCGTGATGTAGTGGATGCCCTGGTCGATCGCGGACTTGAGCTGGAGGACGGAATCCTGCGGGCTCGTCTTGTTGTCCATCGGGACGATCTCGAGCTTGCGGCCGAGCACGCCGCCGCGGGCGTTGATCATCTCGGCGATCATCTGGAAGTGCCGCAGTTCGGATTCGCCGATGTTGGCGAAGGGGCCGGACAGCGGATCGATGAAGGCGATCCGGACGTTGTCGGCCGCGTGTGCCGCGGACGCGGACAGTGCTGCGGCGAACAGCCAGGCGAGCTTGCGCATGCGCATACGAGTTCCTCCCGTGTTGTCTTGGGACGGTCCGGAACTCCGGCCGCCGCGGCGGATGTTACGCCGCGGCCTTGCGTGCAGGAACGGCGAGCAGGCCGATGCCTGCGCCGATCATGATCATGCCGAGCGCCTCCTGGGGCGTCGGGCGTTCGCCGAAGGCGAGCCACGCGCAGAGCACGCCGAGGACCGGCGTGGCGAGCGTCCCGAGCCCGGCGATCCCGGCGGGCAGGCGGGCCAGGGCGTAGTAGAACAGCACCCACGCGACGGTCGACGCCAGGATCGATGTGTAGGCCATGACGCCGACGAACTCGAGCGTCCATTCGGTCGCACGGAGATCCAGCAACTGGTTCACGGCGAGCATCACGGCCGAGCCGAGCACCATCTGCCAGAAGGTCAGCGTGAGCAGATGCGTGCGCATGCGTCCCTGCCAGCGCTTCACGAGCACGACGCTCACGCCCCAGAAGAGTCCGGCGGCCACGGCCAGCAGGCTGCCGGCGATTCCCCGGAGGTGCAGCGGATCGACGAGCACGACGAGCCCCGCTGCGGCGACTGCGACGGCGATCCATTGCAGCGGGCGCATGCGCTCGTGCAGGAAGATGCGCGCGAGGATCACGACCCACAGCGGCATCGTGTAGACGAGGACGGCGGTCTTGCCGGTGCCGCCGAGGCTGAGCGCACCGAAGGTGCAGCCGAAGTTGAATGCGAGGAGGAGGCCCAGGAGACCGGCAACCCACCATTCCGAGCGCGGCACGGTGAGCGGCTGGCCGATCCAGCGGATGACCGGCATCAGCGACAGCGCACCGAACAGGAACCGCCATCCGCCCACGCCGAACGGCGATGCGTGCTGCAGTCCGGCCTTCATGGCCACCCAGTTGAATCCCCAGATGAGGGAAAGGAGTCCCAGTGCAGCCGCTGCACGGCCGCGCTCGTGATGTGAATCTTTGGTCATTGTTCCGGGAATGGGTCGACCGCGGCGGGGGCACGCGGACGGTGTCGAGGCTCGGTCCGGACGAGGAGGGCGTCCGCATCGCGCAGGTGCGAATGTGTATCGATTCGCGTCGCTACGACTATACTTCGCCGCCGATCGCGTCCACGGCGCGCGGTCCTAAAAAAACATCGATGGGGAGGAAGGATGGAACTCTGGTCCCAGGTCTATGACCCACTGGGTAACACACTGCTGTCGACGCTCGTGTCGGCGATTCCGGTACTGGTGCTGCTCGGCGGCCTCGGTTTCTTCCACATCAAGGCCCACGTCGCGGCAGTGCTGGGCCTGATCTCGGCCTTTGCGATCGCCATCTTCGTGCTGGGAATGCCGCTCAAGATGGCCAGCATGGCCGCCTTCTTCGGCGGATCGTTCGCGGTGGTCGGCATCTGCTGGATCATCGTGAACCTGATGTTCCTCTACCGAATGACGATGAAGTCCGGACTGTTCACGGTCCTCCAGGACTCCATCGGCGGCATCACCGGTGACCGTCGGCTCCAGCTCGTGCTGATCGCGTTCTGCTTCGGTGCCTTCTTCGAAGGTGCGGCAGGTGGCGGGACTCCGGTCGCCGTGACGGGTGCCATCCTGATCGGTCTCGGCTTCTCGCCGCTCGCGGCTTCCGGCCTGTCGCTCATCGCGAACACGGCGCCGGTCGCCTACGGCGGCCTGGGGACCCCGATCATCGTGCTGAACAGCGTGACGCAGAACACGGACGAGTACCTCCTGACGCTGTCCGCGATGGTGGGTCGCCAGTTGCCGTTCTTCTCCGTGATCGTGCCGTTCTGGCTCGTCGTCACGTTCTGCGGATTCAAGCGCACGATGGAGATCTGGCCAGCGATTCTCGTGGCCGGCATCAGCTTCGCGGTGCCGCAGTTCATCATCTCGAACTACCACGGTCCGTGGCTCGTCGACATGGTCGGCGCGATGATCTCGATGGTGACGCTCGCCGTCTTCCTGAAGTACTGGAAGCCGAAGAGCGTGATGATCGCCGCCGATGGTTCGGCCGCGGGCATCGTCCCCTATGCCGAGGCGGCGAAGGTCAATCACGGGCATTCCAAGGACCTCGTCATCAAGGCGTGGACGCCCTGGATCATCCTGACTGTGATCCTGTTCATGTGGGGGCTGCCGATCATCAAGGCACTGCTCAACCAGAAGGGCATCACGTACTTCGAGTTCGAGATGGACGGCCTCCACAAGCTGGTGCAGCGGGTTGCACCGGCTGTCGCGACGCCGCACACCGAAGGCGCCGTGCTGAAGTTCGGCTTCCTTTCGGCCACGGGTACCGGGATCCTGATCTCGGCGGTCATCAGCGGCTTCATCATGGGCTTCAAACCGCGCGAGATGGTTTCCCAGTGGCTCGAGACGATGTGGATCATGCGGTACTCGGTCCTGACGATCATCGCGATGCTCGCGCTCGGTTACACGACCCGCTATTCGGGCATGGACGCCACGCTGGGTCTCGCGTTCGCCAACACCGGCTGGCTCTATCCGTTCTTCGGCACGCTCATCGGCTGGATCGGGGTGGCGCTCACCGGGACGGACGCGGGTTCCAACGCGCTCTTCGGCAGCCAGCAGCAGATCACGGCGAACAAGCTCGGGATCTCGCCGACGCTGATGGCCGCGGCCAACAGCTCCGGCGGCGTGATGGGCAAGATGATCGACGCGCAGTCGATCGTCGTGGCATCGGTGGCGACGAACTACGTCGGCAAGGAAGGCGTGATCCTGCGGTACGTGTTCTGGCACTCGCTGGCGCTGGCGTGCCTGGTGGGCGGGTTCATCATGCTTCAGGCGTACGTGTGGCCATTCACCGACATGGTTCTCGGGCCGGCGGCAGTACCGCACTGATCGCGGCATCCTGAAACGAAAACGGCACGCCGCGTGGCGTGCCGTTTCGTCTGTGCGAGGTGGGGCGCGGACTGCGCCCGTGTGGTCAGTGGTAGATGGCAGGCTGGTTCATGAATTCGTCGAAGCCGCCCAGGTATTCGTCGACGGATTCGATGGAGGCCTCGTCGGCCGCCGCCTGCGTGAGGTATTCGCGGAACCGGTCGGCAGTCTCGCCGGAAAAGTAGGCGCCACGCGCAACATGCTTCGCGATCACCTCGTAGCCGTGGCCCGGATACTCGACGACATGGTAGTTCGGACTGTTGTAGATCACGTTCATGGCAATGACCTCCGTCGTGTTTGACCGCTTCAGGGCAAGAACCATGCGGGAAAGCTGGATCCGCCAGGGCCGTATTTCAAGGGGGAGCGTCGTCGTCTGTTCCGCGAGGCCGGCCATCTGCCCCGCACCTGTCCACCCTCTTCCTGACCTAACGACCATCGTGTCACTTCGTTGAAGGCAAATCGTGCACGAACTGCGAATCACGACTCTGGGACTCGAACTGCCCAAGGCGGCGGAACCCAGGTACGAGTATGTGCCTGTCGTCGTTCACGCGGGCACCGCCTACGTCAGCGGACAACTGCCGTGGTCCGGAGGTTCCCTCGTCGCGACCGGTCTGGTCGGTGCCGAGGTCTCCGTGGAACTCGCCGAGACGGCCGCGCGTTGCTGCCTGCTGCAGGCGCTCGCGGCATTGCGCGCAGCCCTCGGGACGCTCGATCGCGTCGAACGGATCCTCAAGGTGACCGGCTTCGTCGCATCGGCGCCGGGGTTTCGTGACCAGCCGCGCGTGATCGATGCGGCGTCCCGGTTGCTGGGCGAGGTATTCGGGGATGCGGGCCGGCACGCACGCAGCGCAGTGGGCGTCGCAGAACTCCCGCGTGGTGCACCGGTCGAGATCGAGCTGATCGTGGCCGTCCGGCCGAGCGAGACCGGCGGCGGTTGAGCCAACTCGCGGCGTCGCGGGCCGACAGAGGCCCCCGGGGTGTTACGAACGAATTTTGAGGAGGTAGGCGGCATGCGTTACACGAGGCTGGGGAAGAGTGATCTCGATGTGTCCGAGATCTGTCTCGGGACCATGACCTGGGGACAGCAGAACAGCGAGGCGGAGGCACACGCCCAGCTCGACTACGCGATGTCCCGCGGGATCAACTTCATCGACGCCGCCGAGATGTATCCGGTCCCGCCACGCGCCGAGACCCAGGGCAGCACCGAGCGGATCCTGGGCAGCTGGTTGCGGGGGCGCCCGCGCGACAAGGTCATCGTCGCGACCAAGATCACCGGGCCGGGGCGCGGATTCGGCTGGGTTCGGGAGGGGCGCCACGCGATCGATCGAACGAGCGTCACGGCTGCGATCGACGGCAGCCTGTCCCGTCTCGGGACCGACTACGTCGACCTCTACCAGATCCACTGGCCCGATCGTTACGTACCGGCGTTCGGCAAGTCCCATTACGATCCGGCCGGCGAGCGGGCGACGGTCCCGATCGAAGAACAGCTGGCGGCGTTCGCCGAGGTGATCAAGGCAGGGAAGGTCCGGTACCTCGGACTCAGCAACGAGACGCCATGGGGCGTCATGCAGTTCATCCAGGCCGCGGACCGCCTCGGACTGCCGAGGGTCGCGTCGATCCAGAACGCCTACAGCCTGGTGAACCGGACCTTCGAGGCGGGTCTGTCCGAGGTCACTCGTCATGAGCATGTACCGCTCCTCGCATACAGTCCTCTGGCGTTCGGTCACCTGACCGGGAAGTACCTCGGTGGTGCGACGCCCGACGGCGCGCGTCTGACCCTGTTCCCGGCGTTCGGTCAGCGCTACCAGAAGCCGTGTGTGCAACCGGCGGTCGCCGTGTACGCCCGGATTGCGGAAGAAGCCGGATTGAGCCTCGCCTCGATGGCGTTGGCGTTCGTGAGGACGCGCTGGTTCTGCGGCAGCACCATCATTGGTGCGACGACCCTGTCCCAGCTGGCGGAGAACATCGACAGCGTCGACGTCGTGCTCGACGAAGCGACTCTCGCCGCAATCGACGCCGTCCAGCTTCAGTATCCGAATCCGGTCCTGTGATCCGTGCGCGAAGGCGCAAAACGTGTTTGACAGGCGCGGCTTGCATCAAGATAATGCCGCGTTTCGTCGGAGGGGTTCCCGAGCGGTCAAAGGGAACAGACTGTAAATCTGTCGGCTCTGCCTTCGAAGGTTCGAATCCTTCCCCCTCCACCAAAATTTTTTTTGCATCCCCGGGTTTCATCGGGTGCGGCGAGTTCGAAGCGGGTGTAGCTCAATGGTAGAGCAGTAGCCTTCCAAGCTTCAGACGTGGGTTCGATTCCCATCACCCGCTCCAGAAATCCAGGGGATTCAGCGACGCAGGGCCGGAAGGCGCGCGGCGTGTGGCGGTCTTCACAGGCCGATGTAGCTCAGTGGTAGAGCACTCCCTTGGTAAGGGAGAGGTCGCGCGTTCAATCCGCGCCATCGGCACCAATTTTCGGATCGAGTCGGCTAGAACTCAGGGGCGATCATCATGGCAAAAGGCAAATTCGAGCGTACGAAGCCGCACGTGAACGTGGGCACGATTGGACACGTGGACCATGGGAAGACGACGCTGACGGCGGCGATCACGACGGTGTTGTCGAAGAAGTTCGGTGGAGAGGCGAAGGCC
>CAUJJX010000156.1 GCA_963205165.1 Pseudomonadota bacterium
TTCTCGGTCACGCAGTCCGCCTCGACGATCGACCGGACCTCCGCGGCGGAGCCCTGCGCCTGGTAGACCTTCACGACGAACTTCTTGCGCTGCGTGCGCTTCTCGTAAGGCAGGCCGGATTCGTCGACCTGCTTCAGCGCGCGCTGCACCGTGACACCTTCGGCCTTGCCGCGGGCGAGGTCCTCCGCGTCGTCGGCGAGGGCGACGCACTGGCGGTCGGCGTCGGGCGACACGGTGTGCCGTTTCGTCGTGGTGACGACGCGCTGGCCTTCGCCGCAGGGCTTGTCGGCGTACGAGCCATCGGGGCAGCGATACACCTTGGCGGCGTGGGCGGCGGGGGCGGCGAACAGCAGCGCCAGCAACAGCACGGGTCCTGCACGCATGAACGGAATCCTCCTCGCGATCGGCCGTCCGATCATAGCGCCTGATGGTCCGGAACCGGACGTGCCGGCGGTTGTCGGATGCCATGAGTGACGCGCCCACGGTACTTGTTTCGCATCGTGTCCTCCGCGTGCCTTCGCTGCGAGCATCATCGGTATCATCCCGCACCCTCCAATGCATGAGAGCCGCGCCGTGTCCCTTGCCATCGATGTCGTGTCCGATGTGGTCTGTCCGTGGTGCTTCATCGGCCTGCGCCGCCTGGAAGAGGCCATCGCGCTCTGGGCGGAGCGTCATCCCGAGACGCCCGTGACCGTCGCGTGGCACGCGTTCCAGCTCAACCCGGACCTCCCGCGGACCGGCGTGGATCGCAAGACGTACCTCGAGCAGAAGTTCGGCGGGCCGGCCCGCGCACGCGAGATCTACGCGCGGGTCGAGGCGGCCGGTCGCGAGGCAGGCATCGCGTTCGACTTCGATCGCATCCGCGTCCAGCCGAACACGCTCCAGGCCCATCGCCTGATCGCATGGGCATCGCAGCGTGGCCGAGGCACGCCGCTCGTCGAGGCGCTGTTCCGCGCGTACTTCCTGGCGGGGCAGGACTTCACGGACGACGCGCGGCTCGCCGATGCCGCTGCCGAGGCGGGCCTCGAACGCGATGCCGCGATCGCGTTCCTGGCGTCCGACGAACTGTCGGAAGACGTCGCGTCCGACGAATCGGTCGCACGGCAGATCGGTGTGCAGGGCGTGCCGTTCTTCATCTTCGATCGCCGGCTCGCAGCCTCGGGTGCGCAGCCTGCCGACGCGCTGCTCGCGGCGATGGAAGAAGCGCTCGCGGGCCAGGCATCCGGAACGTCGGGCGCGTGACGTCGCGGGTCGATGCCGACGCAAGTCATATGGTGGTTCCCGCGGTGCGCGGCGATGATCGTCCCGAAGGTTTCCCGGGCGATCGGCGCGGGCGCTGCACCGTCGGTGGATCCCGATCCGGACCGGTTGCGAGGCGTCCCGAGGCGTGCCCGACGGACATGAACATTCTCAGGAGAGCTGGATGACCAATCCGGTGTCGAACACCGCGTTCTACTGCGGAGGCGTGCGCATGCAGGATGCCCTGCACGACGATCCGCTCGTCGGCGACCGGTACGCCGAGCGGCTGATGGGCGAGGACGGCAGGCGCCTCTTCGAACCGTTCGCCGGGCAGCGGAACCCGAACGGCATCAACGTCACGCGCCATCGCATCATCGACGACATGCTCCGCGAACGCTTCAAGGGCAATCCGCTGCGGCTCGCCGTCGTGATCGGCACCGGGCTCGATACCCGGCCGTTCCGGATGGCGACCGGTCGCTGGGTCGAGTTCGACGAGGCGCCGATCATCGAGCGCAAGGAACGCCTGCTTCCGTCGGCCACCTGTCTGGTGCCGCTCACCCGGATCCCGATCGACTTCGCGCACGAATCGCTCGCCGACAAGCTCGCCCCCTGGGCGACGAACGATCGCGTCAGCGTCGTGATGGAAGGCGTGATGATGTATCTCGACGAGGCCGCGATCTCCGAGACCTGCCGGACGCTGTTCGACCTCATGCCGAACCACACGCTGATCTGCGACCTGATGTCCGAGAAGTTCCTCCGCCGCTACGGTGGCGACATGCAGAAGCTCATCGAGCAGATGGGCGCGAAGTTCAAGTGGGTGCCGAAGCGTCCGCTCGACCTGTTCGAGTACCTCGGCTACCGGAAGAGCATGCAGGTCTCGATCGCGCAGCGCGCCGCCACCTGGGACGCCATCTCGGCGCCGCCGTGGATCGTGAAGAACTTCCTGCCGACGCTGCGCGACGGGTTCGGCGTGTACGCGCTGAAGGGGGACTGACGGCGGCAGTGCGCGCGGTCATCGGGACGCGGTTCCGGTAGACGTCGTGATCCGGGTCGACCGGGCATCGTGCTGTCCTCCCCTCGCCTGCTTGCGGGAGCGGGATGTCCGAAACCAACCGGGTCGGACACGATGGCGTCGGATGCCGTTTTGTGAGCAGTCTCGATCGGGACACCCACGCCGACAGCGTCGTCGCCGGGCGCTGGTGTCCGGATGGTCAGGGAGGGTTCCGCCAGCCCCGCGACCGTTCGACCGCATCGGCGAAACGTTCGTGCAGCGCGGCCGGCAGCACTTCCTCGGGTTCGACGACATGGTCGGGGGCATCGGTCGGCGGCAGCGCCGCGACGGGTGACAACCCCGCGCCGACGAACGCGAGCTGCGCGCAGCCGAGCCCCGTGAGATCGGGCGCCGACGGCACGACGATGCGCCGGCCCAGCGCCCGCGCGAGGAATTCCCGGAAGTAGCGGCTGTTCGTCAGCGGCCCGTCCACCGAGACGCTGTCGGCGAGCGGCACCCGCGCGTCCATCACCGCGATCACCTGCGCGCACCGCAACGCGATGCCCTCGAGCACCGAGCGCACGAGATCCTCGCGCTGCGTGTCGAGGCCGAGGCCGATCCAGAGTCCGGCGGCCGTGCGGTCCCAGTGGGGGCAGGCGAGCCCCGA
>CAUJJX010000157.1 GCA_963205165.1 Pseudomonadota bacterium
TCACGCGCGCAAACGCTTCATTGCTCATGTGGATGTGCTCTCGAGAAACCCGATGCCGCGTGGAAATGACAGGCACTGCCTCGTCGCCGGGGATTCACCTTCGCATCGTGCCGGCACGACTCGGCATCCGCGAATGCCGACCGTGCACGGATGTCCGGGCTTCCCGGCGCCCACGGGCATGATCCGCCCCGCAATCGCTATTCGATGTTCTGCACCTGCTCGCGAATCTGCTCGATCAGCACCTTCAGATCCATCGACGTCTGCGACACCGTCGTGTCGGTGGACTTCGAGCCCAGCGTGTTCGCCTCGCGGTTGAGTTCCTGCATGAGGAAGTCGAGCCGCTTGCCGGTCGCGCCGCCCTTGTCGAGGATCCGCCGGACTTCCGAGACGTGCGTCGCGAGGCGGCCGAGTTCCTCTTCCACGTCGATGCGCGACGCGAAGACCACGACTTCCTGGCGGACGCGTTCCTCGTCCATCGTGACGCCGGCATCGCGCAGGCGCTGCGCGAACTTCTCCTGCTGGGCGACGACGAGTTGCGGGATGCGCGGCGCGATGTCCTTCGCGAGGACTTCCATCTTCGCGACGCGTTCGAGGATGAGGTCCTTCAGCTTCTCGCCCTCGCGGCCGCGGCTCGCGGTGAATTCGTCGAGCGCCTGACGCAGCAGCGACAGGCAGGCTTCGCGGAGTTCGTCGAGCGGCAGCGTGTCGGCGCCGAACATCCCGGGCCAGCGCAGGACATCCGCGACGGAGAGCGAGGCGGCGTCGGGCAGCGAGTGGCGGACCTGCGAGTTGAGCTGCACGAGCCGCGCGAACATCGCGGAGTTCAGTTCGAGTACGGACGGCGCTGTCGGCGCGCGGTTGAAGCCGATGCGGCATTCGAGCTTGCCGCGCGTGAGCTTCGCGCCGAGCTGTTCGCGCATCGCCGGCTCGAAGGCGCGGAATTCCTCGGGGGCGCGGAACGACACGTCGAGGTAGCGATGGTTGACCGAGCGCAGCTCGAGGTTGAGCGTGCCGAGGGGCAGGTCGCGCGTCACGGCCGCGTAGCCGGTCATGCTGTAGATCATCGTCGCTGGCTTTACAGAGTGGAGAGGGGCGCCGGAAAATGCGCCCGGGGAACATAGCACAGCCCCATCGTTCACATCCCTTTCCGGCGCCCGCGATCGCGCGCGCCGACACCACACCAGGACACCCCACATGCGACCCAGCGGACGCGCTCCAGACGCCCTGCGCAACGTGCGCTTCACCCGCCGATTCACCCGTCACGCCGAGGGTTCGGTGCTCGTCGAATTCGGCGAGACCCGCGTGCTCTGCACGGCGTCCGTCGAAGAGAAGGTGCCGCCTTTCCTGAAGGGCAAGGGGCAGGGCTGGCTCACCGCCGAATACGGGATGCTGCCGCGCTCGACGCACACCCGCAGCGATCGCGAGGCGGCGCGCGGCAAGCAGTCGGGCCGCACCCAGGAGATCCAGCGGCTCATCGGGCGCAGCCTGCGCGCCATCGTCGACATGGAGCGCCTCGGCGAACGCACGATCCAGTTCGACTGCGACGTGCTCCAGGCCGACGGCGGCACGCGCACCGCGAGCATCACCGGCGCCTACGTCGCGCTGCACGACGCGATCAGCGGGCTGCTCGAACGCGGCCTGCTGCCCGAGTCGCCGATCCGCGAGGCCGTCGCGGCCGTGTCGGTCGGCGTGTACCAGGGTGTGCCGGTGCTCGACCTCGACTACCCGGAAGATTCCACCTGCGAGACCGACATGAACGTCGTGATGACGGCGAGCGGCGGCCTCGTCGAGATCCAGGGCACGGCCGAAGGCGCGCCGTTCTCGCGCGCCGAGATGAACGCGATGCTCGACCTCGCGCACGCCGGCATCGCCGACCTCGTCGCACGCCAGCGCGCCGTGCTCGCGGAGCCCCTGCCGTGATCGGCAAGCTGGTCGTCGCGAGCGGCAACGCCGGCAAGCTTCGCGAGATCGGCGAGATTCTCGCGCCGCTCGCGATCGAGGCGATGCCGCAGGGTGCGTTCGGCGTGTCGGAAGCGGAGGAACCGCACCAGACCTTCGTCGAGAACGCCCTCGCGAAGGCGCGTCACGCGGCGCGGCACACCGGGCTCCCTGCGCTCGCCGACGATTCCGGCCTGTGCGTCGCGGCGCTCGGCGGCGAACCGGGCGTGCACTCCGCACGCTTCGCCGGCGAACCGAAGGACGACGCGCGCAACAACGCGCTGCTCGTCGAGCGCCTGCAGGGCGTCGCGGATCGCTCGGCGCACTACGCGTGCGTGATGGTGCTGGTGCGTCACGCCGACGACCCCGAGCCGATCATCGCGGACGGCCGCTGGCACGGCGAGATCATCGACACGCCGCGCGGCGCGGGCGGATTCGGCTACGACCCGTATTTCCTCGTGCCGTCGTTCGGTCGCACGGCTGCGGAACTCGGCGCGGCCGAGAAGAACGCGATCAGCCATCGCGGGCGGGCGCTGCGGCGGTTGCTGGAGCTGCTGCGGGAGAATGGATAAGCGGGTAGTGCGCGCGGCTCGGGTTGAATCCATCGGGCGAAATGCTTCGGGCGAGTAGATTGGATCAGCAGGCGTAGGTCGGATTGGCGGCGCAGCCGCGTAATCCGACGCCGTCACCCGCACAACCGTCCGCGCCGGATTACGCGCTGCGCGCTGATCCGACCTACGCCACTTCGCTTCCGGCATCCCTCGCCCGCTTGCGGGAGAGGGAACGAGGGAGAGGGCGCGGAGGTCGCGCGGCCGACGGCGATTGTCGATGCCGCGGCTTGCCCTCTCCCCCAGCCCCTCTCCCGCAGGCGGGCGAGGGGAGAAAAGCACGCGCACCGGCTGGATTCGCATCGCGGTATCCATGCGGATCTCGCCTGCGTCGACTCCCGTTGCGCGCGCGACTCCGCTTTACCGCCTCCCCGCCCACGCACTCGTCGCCATCGCCGCGACGAACACCGGGATCGACAGCCACGTCAGCGGATCGAACCCCGAGGCCGCGATGATCCGCGCGCCTGACTCCGCGCCCGCCGCCTGCCCGAGGTAGATCGCCGACGAGTTCAGCGCGATCGACACGGG